>DAMDJY010000134.1:0-9904 GCA_032100225.1 Mobilicoccus sp. | reverse complement strand
TCGGCGTCGACCCCGGCGGCGACGACGACTTCTTCACCCTCGGGGGTAGCAGCCTGGCTGCGGCGCGCCTCGTGTCGTTGCTCCGGGCCCAGCACCCGCGCGCCACCGTGGCCGACCTCTACGACCACCCGCGCCTGCAGGCTCAGGCCACGATGCTCGACGACCGTCGCGACACGCCTCGCCAGGCCGCCTCGCGGCAGCCGCCCCGGCCGACTCCCACACCGGTTCCCCGCTCGACACAGGCCGTCCAGGTGGTCATCGACGTGCTGATGGCGAGCATCCGCGGTGCGCGTCTCGCGGTGCTGCTGCTCACCGCCTCGACGGTGTTGCACCTGCTCGGATGGTCCGTGCTGCCCACGGCGCAAGGGTCGTGGCCGTGGCTCGTACTCGGCATGATCATCGCCTGGACGCCCGTGGGTCAGTTGGGGCTCGGCGTGCTCGGCTGCCGACTCCTGCTGCGCGGACTGCAGCCGGGGACCTACCGACGTGGCGGCAGCGAACACCTCCGAGTCTGGGCCGCAGAGAAGTTCGTCGACAGCATCGGTGCGACCTCCCTGATGAGCGCGCCGTGGATGCTCCACTACGCCCGTTGGCTCGGCGCCAAGATCGGTCGCGGCGTCGACCTGCACGCCCTGCCGCCCGTCACCGGCATGCTCACCCTGGGTGGGGGAGCCGCCGTCGAGCCCGAGGTCGACCTCTCGGGGCACTGGGTCGACGGTGACCTCTTTCATGTCGGCCACGTGCGCATCGCCTCGCACGCCTCCGTCGGAGCGCGGAGCATCCTGCTGCCCGGTGCGACCGTGGGCAAGGGCGCTGTCGTCTCGGCGGGATCGGCCGTCCACGGCGACGTTCCCGCAGGTCAGGTATGGGCCGGTTCGCCCGCGTCACCGTCCTCGGCCCGCAAGGTCGTGGGGGAGTGGCCCGAGCATCGCCCGGCCCGCGCACCCGGCTGGATCGCCCTGTACGCCGTCTCCGGGTTCGTGCTCGCCCTGCTGCCCCTGCTCGGGTTCGCTCCCGCGCTCGCATTGCTGCTGCGCCCAGCACGTCATGCCGCGATCCTGAGCGACGCCCTGCTGCCGACGCTGGCGTGGGTGCCGCTCGCGACCGTCGTCGGGATACTCGGATTCGCCCTCGTCGTTCTCGTCGTCGTGCGCCTGTGTTCGATCGGCGTCATCGAAGGACACCATGCGGTGCGCAGTCGCGTCGGGTGGCAGATCTGGGTGACCGAGCGGGTGCTCGACATGGCCCGCACCATCCTCTTCCCGATCTACGCCAGCCAGCTCACCCCCTGGTGGCTGCGGGCGCTCGGTGCCCGCGTGGGCCACGGCGTCGAGGCCTCGACCGTGCTGTTGCTGCCGTGCATGACCAAGATCGGCGACGGCGCTTTTCTCGCCGACGACACGCTCGTCGCGTCCTACGACCTGCGTGGCGGATGGATGCGCGTGGGCCGTGCGCGCGTCGGTAAGCGCGCCTTCCTCGGCAACTCGGGTATGACGGCCGCCGGTCACAAGGTGCCCAAGGACGGCCTCGTCGCCGTGCTCTCGGCTGCGCCGCACCGGTCCAAGGCCGGCAGCTCGTGGCTCGGCAGCCCGCCGGTCAAGCTGCGCCGCGTCGCGACCGAGAACTTCGACGATGTGCGCACGTTCGCGCCCACGCGGCGTCTGCGCTGCTACCGCGGGCTCGTCGAACTCTGCCGCCTCGTGCCGGTGATGATCAGCGTGGCGCTCGGCGTCGGCGTCGCGTTCGCCGTCCTCACCCTGGCCGACTCCTCCCTCCTGGGCTCGGTGCTGCTCGGTGGCCTCGTGCTGCTCGCCGCCGGTGCCCTGGCGGCGGTCATCACGACGCTGGCCAAGTGGCTCATCATCCAGCGGATCACCGTGAGCGAGCACCCGCTGTGGAGCTGGTTCGTGTGGCTCAACGAGCTGTCCGACACCTTCGTCGAGGTGCTCGCCGGGCCGTGGTTCGCCTGGGCCGCGACCGGATCGCCGACCATCACCCTGTGGCTGCGCAGCCTCGGATCGCACCTGGGACGCGGCGTCTGGTGCGAGACGTACTGGCTCCCCGAGGCCGACCTCGTGCACCTCGGCGACGGCGCGAGCGTGGGACGCGGCTGCGTGCTGCAGACCCACCTCTTTCACGACCGGGTGATGAGCCTCGACGCCGTCACCCTCGGCGAGGGCGCCACGCTCGGCCCCAACAGCGTCGTCCTGCCTGCTGCGGCAATCGAACCCGGGGCCGTCGTCGGCCCTGCCTCCCTCGTGCTGCGGGGTGAGACCTTGCCCACAGGCTCCCGCTGGGTGGGCAACCCCATCACGCCGTGGGATGGTGTCCCCGATGCCTAACTCTGACTACGTCAAAAAGCAGGGGAGTCCCCACTACGACGTCACCCACTACGACCTCGATCTCGACTACACCGTGCGCACCAACCGCCTCGTTGCGAGCGCCCGGATCGATGTCACCCTGCGCGAGCGGGTGCGCGAGATCGAGTTCGATTTCGTCGGTCTCACGGCCGGCGACGTGACGATCGACGGGCGCAAGGCGCGCGGCGTCAAACGGCGTGGCGCCAAGCTCGTCGTCCCGATCTCCGCAGAGGAGGCTGAGCGGCAGCGGCTGCAGATCGTCGTCGAGTACGGCGGCACTCCGGGCCCGCGCCGCGGACCGTGGGGTGATGTCGGTTTCGAAGAGCTCACCGACGGGGCACTCGTCGCCGCCCAGCCCGATGGTGCGCCCACGTGGTTCCCCTGCAACGACCGCCCCTCCTCGCGGGCGAGCTACCGCATCAGCGTGACCACCGAGGCCGCCTACACCGTCGTGGCCAACGGCGAACAGCTCTCTCGCTCGCGCGCCTCCAGCCGGGTCAGCACCGTGTTCGACAACCCGACCCCGACGGCCGCCTACCTCGCCACCGTGCAGATCGGGCGCTACTCGCCGACGACCCCCGAGGGTCTCACCGAGGTCGACGTGCCGCAGACGGTCTACGTGCCCGATCGACTGCGCCGCCGCGCCGCCCACGACTTCGGGCGTCAGGTCGAGATGATGCGCCTGTTCAGCGGTCTGTTCGGGCCGTACCCGTTCTCGCGCTACGACGTCGTCGTCACCGACGACGCCCTCGAGATCCCCCTCGAGGCGCAGTCGCTGTCGATCTTCGGTGCCAACCACGCCGACGGACGCCGCGGCAGCGAACGGCTCATCGCACACGAGCTCGCGCACCAGTGGTTCGGCAACGCCGTCGGTCTCGCCCGCTGGCGTGACATCTGGCTCAACGAGGGCTTCGCCTGCTACTCCGAGTGGTTGTGGGCCGATCATCTCGGCCGCACGAGCGTGCAGCGTTCGGCTGCAGCGGCCTACGCCGGGTTGACCCGCGAACCCAAGGACCTTCGTATCTCCGACCCGGGCGCCGACCTCATGTTCGACGACCGCGTCTACAAGCGTGGTGCGCTGGCTGTGCACGCCGTGCGGTGTGCGCTGGGCGACGACGATCTCTTCTTCGACCTGGTCCGTACCTGGGTGGTCGACCACCTGGACTCCGTCGTGACGACCGAGGACTTTCGCGTTCACCTGGCCGATGTCCGACCTGGGCTCGACGGCGTGCTCTCTGCGTGGATCGACGAGACCGCGCTGCCGTTGCTCCCCGTGCCCGCGTCGGCCCGCGGATCGCACGCAGTGCCGGCGTCGTCGCCGGTCAGGCCCTTGCGAGCTCGGCTGCGCTGACCTGGTGGAGGGTCACGGCGATCCGTGACCGGCCCAGGGCCGCGACCGTGGCTGCGTACGGCCCGTCGAGCGGCACGTCGGCCAGGGCGACCTCGGGCGCAGGCGTCCCCGGGACGCTCCATGTGAGGAGCCGGGGACGCTCGTGCGGCGCCGAGACCGCAAGCCGCGATGGTTCGACGGCCAGGCCATGTCCCGTGGCCTTGAGGATCGCCTCCTTGCGGACCCACCAGCGCGTGCGCGCGGCAGGGCCGTCGGTCTCGGGAAGTGCAGCCAGCTGTCGGGCCTCCCCGGGTGTCAGCGCCACCTGCTCGAACCCGGCGAAATCCGCCCCGCCGATCTCCTCGACGTCGACCCCGACCGGGCGAGTCGCATGGAGCGCCAGCACCACCACGTCGCCGGAGTGCGAGATGTTGGCGTGTGGCGTCGCCCACGACGCGGTGGAGATCTGGGCACGATCGGCCGCTGCTGTCGGGAGATCGAGTCCCGGAGGCACGAGCCGTGGCTTGCCGTGCGGGCCGCCGCAGACATCGCATCGACGAAAGAACCGCTGGTCGTCGGTGGGTATGCCGGTGGTCTCGGCGAGGGCATGTCGCAAGAGCGCCCGCGATGCCGCGAGCCGGAGCCGATCGGCCGGCTCGACCAGGGCGTCGACCCGAGCTCGGTCCTCCTGCGTCAGGGCCCAGTCGAACGGTGTGCCCGAAGCGGGTTGCGTGAGAGTTCGAGGCAGAGCCAGGCGCAGCATCCATACGTCCACGTCGTCCGTCGCGCGCCAGGTGATCACGTGGCCACTGTAAATCGCCCGCCTCGACGACTCCGGACGGTTGGGGGACGGAAGCGGTTGTGCACCAGGGGTTCTCGGGCATGACGTCTGATGCGCCCATCCTGGCTCAGGACATATCGGGCGGGCACGGTATCTTGGACGGTAGTCCAACATGGGGGTATCGGGGATGACGATGAAGCGAACACGTGTGCTTGGGGGAGCGACGACTCTGGCTCTGGCTCTGCCGCTCTTTCTGGCGGCTGGGTGCAGTGCCCCGGCCGATCCGGAGGAGGCACGGCCCGAGAAGTACGTCGAGCCTGTGGCGATCTCACAGGCCGCGACGGACGCCTATGGCGAGGGCGCCAAGGAGGCGTACACCGAGATCGCCGAGCTGGTGATGAAGCAGAGTCTCCAGGCTCCGTTCCTCGACCCTCAGCGCACGTCGTTCACGCGCGACCAGCTGTCGGCAGGGATCGTCTCGCACATGGTGCCGAGCACGCAGACGGTCTGGTACGGGTACGTCGACAAGGCGCTGGCAGGTGACCAGGAGTCGCAGGAGATCGTCGATCTCCTGCGCGTCTACAACATGGCTGCCCCGCAGCTCACCATGCCGCCGGAGGATGAGGTCGTCACCAACCAGGCGATCTCGAACGTCAAGGTCGACATCGCGCAGACGACGACGAGCCTCTCGGACAAGCCGCTGCAGATCTCGTTCGACCACTCGGCACGGCTGCAGTACCTCCACGGTCGAGCCCCCTACCGCAGCACCGTCGACCGCGCTCTGAGCTTCGTGGTGGTGCCGGCGTCCAGTGTCACGGGCACGGCGTCTGCCACGGATACGGCGTCCTCGACCGGTGCCGGCGAAACGACGGCGTCAGCGTCGAGCACGGCCTCTGCAGCGACACCAAGCGCAGCGACATCGTCGGCCGCCGCTACGACTGCGCCGGATCCCGCGGCGAAGTGGTTGATCACGCACTTCGACGGCACGACGACGTTCTCGTTCGACGACGCCGGCGATTCACCGACCGGCCTGCCCACCGATTCCACGGAGACGGCCGACTCCGCCGAAACGGCCGACGCGACCACGGATTCGACGAGCTCGGATGCGGCGACGGAACCGGCATCCACGCCGAGTTCCAGTCAGTGACCGAACGGGCCAGATTTCGACGGTCCGGTCGGCACCGGTCCTCGACATACGCGAAGGGGTGTCCTGCTCGAATGCGAGCGGGACGCCCCTTCGGTGTTCTCGGCCAGTCGGTCAGGAGGGCAGCGCGCCCGCCTGTTTGAGCATCGCGACGGCCTGGGGGAGGTCGCTCAGATGTCGGGCGAGGTCGGCGGGTGTGGCCACGTGGTGGGCCTGCTCGCGCAGATACGCCTCGATGGCGGCGTCGAAACGGTCGGGGTCGTCGTCGGCCTGACGCGCCTGGATGAGGGTCCGGCCGCCGCCGCGGTAGACGCTGGCGACGTAGGCGTCGCTGGGTCGGCGGTTGGTCGCGAAGGCGCTGAGGGGTTTGCCCATCGTTGCGGGAGCGCCGAGCCACTCCTCGGTGTCACCGCTGAGGTCGGTGGGCTCGACGAGCTCCTGCGCGTACGTGGCGAACGCCTCGTCCAGCCAGGGGTCGCGGCCCTGGTTGTTGCCGACGAGTCCGTAGAACCACATGTGGGCGAGCTCGTGCGCGACGAGCCAGGTCTCCTCCTCCGGGTCCACGTCGGCGAACTGGACGGCGCCGGGGTACTCGACCCCGCTGCTGATGCTCGGCACGATCGTGATCCACAGGTGGTCGTAGGGGACCGGGCCGAACTGATCGGTCAGCGCCCGCAGCGACGTCGAAATCTGTGCCTCCCACGCGGCTGTGTCGATCCGGTTCTCCGCCTGGTTGACGAGCGTGACGGTGGTGCCGTCGACCTCGAAGTCGGTGGTGGTCAGGTCGCCGACCGTGAACGTCACGTCTCGGACGGCGTCGGCCGAGAACCGATGCAGCGTCGTGCCGGGGGTGGCTCCGGTCATCGTGCCCTGTGGTGTCCCGACCCCGGCGACAGCGTCGCCGTCGGGGGCCGTGATGTCGAGCCGGCGCAGCGCAAAAGTCTCACTAGTTTCCGACTCACCGACGACGCGGACGGCTGGCTCCGTGGCCCAACCCTCGCCGTTGACCCACGCGAGCATCGGAAAGGCCGTGCCGAGCCACGCCATGCGCGTGTCACTGCTCGTGCCGAGGCGGTTGTCGACGTCTTCTCCGAGCGTGACGTCGAAGTGAGCCTGGACCGACACGCTGGTCCCGCCGCGCACGCACTGGGGCAGCTTCGCCCGCACGAGCGTGCCGGGCGATCCTTCGGCAGCTCCGGCCTTCTCGACGGTGAGGGGCAGCGCGCGACCGCCGGAGGTCACCGACAAGATCGACAGCGCCGTGTCCTCACCCTCGGACAGGGGCGCGTTGGGCCAGGCCCGCAGCACGACCTCGCAGACCTGCCCGTTGGGCGTGAAGGTGATGTTCTCGATGCCCTGGGCGCTGCTGAGATCGTCGGCCATCGTGAACGCGAGGTCGACGACGGGACGGTCGGCGTCGGGAGCCTGCCACGGCTCAGGGCCGGTGCTGCACCCGGCGACGAGAAGCAGGACAAGAGAACAGATTCCGAGTCGGCGCGCCACAACGGGCCACTCTACGAGGCGTGCCGACCTCAGGATGCGACCCGGACCCGCTGCACGAGGTCGACAGCGAGGTCGACGGCGAGCGGCTGCGGGGGAGTCAGACCCACGTCGACGTACCAGTCGAGGCATCCCCGTCGTCCCCGAATCCCCGGGCTGCTCGTCTGCCCGGGCGGGAGACCCCGCTGCCTGTGCCCACACGGCACGTCTTCGTCCCCCGGGCGTCCTGGACGTACGTCCTGGACATCTGTCACGGTACGGCACAAGTCCGGATCAGATGCGCCTGGGGGTATCTCTCCGACCGACCAATCGGGGTGAAACGGGTGGGGTAGGGGACGTATCACCTGGTCAGGACCGTTGACAGGAACGCGGATCGCGCTGCCCTGCAGTGATGTGCCGGACGGGCGGTACCGGTCTTCGTCAACAGACGCTCAAGACCGGGCAAGGGGCTCAGGCCGGTGCCGGAACGGGTCGATGGGAGGGCGTCGTCCCGCTGGTGGGCGATGCCGCCCCGCCTCGCGGTGGATGCGGCACACCCTCGCGCCAGGAGCCCGTATGACGTACCGCCTCGACCGCCGCACCTTCGTGATGGGATCGCTCGCCGCTGCGGGCGCCGTCGTCGTTCCGGCCACGGGAGCAGAGGCGCGCACGCGCCGCCGTGCTTCCGTGCGCGCCACCACCTCGGGCGATGAGCGCTCCGTGTCCTGGGTCGATGCTGCCGGGACGCGTTCGACCTACCACCTGTTCATGTCGGCTCTCGGCAGCAAGCGTCCTCGCGGCCTCGTCGTGTACCTCGACGGTGACGGGATGTACGGCCACGATCACCCGACGTCGACGTGGGCCCTCGGCGGCAGCCGGGGTGTCGTCGCGCAGGCGGCCTCGCGTGGATTCGCGACGCTCTCGGTGCGGACGCCGTCCCGGGACGCCACGTTCTGGACCAACGGTGCAGTGAACGCGGTCTACGTCGCGGCTCTGACCGCCCGGATCGCAGGGCGTCTGGGCGTGACCGACGTCTGGTACGTGGGGTATTCGGGTGGTTCGCAACTCATCACGAAGTTCCTGCTGCCGGTCCACGGCGGCCGGCTCACGTCGGGCGGGGCCGTGATCATGGGTGGTGGCGGTGCTCCGCGGTCCACGGCAAAGATGCCGGTGCGTGCCTCGATTCCGCTGCTCTGGTACACCGGTTCCCTCGACGACGGCCGCAACACGGACGACGACTACGACGCATTGGCCGACGCCACCCGTGGTGCAGTCTGGTACCGCGCTCGCGGCGCATCGGTGACGCAGGTGGTGCCCGCAGGACTGGACCACGAGGACCTCGGCGGTCGCTTCGGCACCGTCCTCGCCGGCCAGCTCGACAAGCACCGCTGAGCGACCCTGTCGGGGCAGCTGTGCGGGGTGCGGGCCCCGACAGACGACAACAGGCGGGCATCCATACGTGTTGTGAATGCCCGGTTGTCGTGGCGCGTGGGCGCGGTGGTCAGAGATGGGGACTGCGCGAAAAGCTAGCGCCCCCGGCAGGATTCGAACCTGCGACCTAGAGATTAGAAGGCTCTTGCTCTATCCACCTGAGCTACGAGGGCAACGTCTGAGGAGTCTAGTCGCCCGCGCCGGTGTGGTTCAGTCGCGCAGGAATCCGGCGCGGCGCAGGAGCTGCTCGGCGTAGGGGTCGCACGAGCCGGTGCGCAGGTAGCGGGCACGCTCGGCAAAGAGCCAGGCCTGCGGGTCGGTGCGGCGCAGGACGCCGATGACGGCTGCTCCCTGACGCTCGGCGGCGTCGACCACGAGGTCTCCCAGGCCGACGGGAGTGGCAGGACGTTCGGTCTCGAGTTGCTCGATCGTGTCGGACTCGATCGTGGTGGTGCTCTGCATGACGGTTCCTTCCGTGACCGGACGCCCTCCTGGCTGTCTCCCCGGGCAGGTGCGGGGATTCTCCGGCACACTTCCCATCGGACTCCGCCGGATGCGCTTGAGGGATCCGTCACCGATGTCTCGACTCGGTCACGGGTGAGCATCCACATCGCGGTCAACCCTCGTGGCTCACGCGCCGCACGTCGCGGCAGGGGTCATATGAGTAGCGCGGCGGACCCGTTGCGGCTCGTCAGAGGCGCGTCTCGGGACGCGGCGGCCCTCCGGTGGCCGTACCGTTGAGCAGCAGCTGCGAAAGGGTGCACGGTGAGCCACGAGTACGACCCAGACACGTCCGATCAGAAGGACCGCCCCACGGCCGAGGGTGATGAACGCTCCCCGGCGAGCCCGGGAGCGTCGCCGACCGATCCTCCCGACGAGATCACACGCCTCCTCGGAGCCGTGACGGCACTGCGCAACCAGGTCGCCGACACGCGTCTGCCGCTGGCGACGGCTGGAGCCGAGCAGGCCCAACGCGATCGCGGCGAGATGCTCGACCAGTTCGACGACTACATCCTTCCCCGGCTGGCCGACATCGACGCGCCACTGCTCGCCGTCGTCGGCGGATCGACCGGCGCGGGCAAGTCGACGCTGGTCAACACGCTCGCCGGCCGCATCGTCAGCCGGAGCGGCGTCCTGCGCCCCACGACGCGTGCCTGCGTGCTCGTCCACCACGCGGAGGATGCGCACTGGTTCACCACGCCGCGCGTGCTGCCCAACCTCACGCGCCTCAGTGGCACCGAGACCGGCAACGAGGACCCGAGCGCGCTGCGTCTCGCCGTGGCCGACGGTCTGCCGTCCGGCATCGCGATCCTCGACGCGCCTGACATCGACTCGGTGGTGGCCGGTAACCGCGACCTCGCGCGTCAGCTCCTCGGTGC
>DAMDJY010000133.1:0-10021 GCA_032100225.1 Mobilicoccus sp. | reverse complement strand
AGCGTCGAGGCGAGCTTGGCGGTGTCGATCCCGGCAGCGGGCAGCGGCGAAGCGGCCGAGGCGGGCGTAGCGGAGGCACCGGATGCCTGGGCCGCGACCTGCTTGAGCGCGGAGGCGGATGCGGCCGCCTCCCCCTCGGGCAGCACGCGGCGGATCGCCGTCATGTTCTTGTGGACCTTGCTGATCTTGACGACGTCACCGGTGCGGGGAGCGTGGATCATCTTGCCGTCGCCGACGTAGATCCCGATGTGGTGCACCGGACTGCCGAAGGCGACGAGGTCGCCCGGCTTCGCGTCGGCGATCGACTCGACGCGCGAGCCCTGACGGGCCTGGTCGCGCGAGACACGCGGCAGCGAGACGCCGTGCTGCTTCATCACGAGCTGCACGAATCCGGAGCAGTCGAGGCCGGTGTTCGGGTTGGTGCCGCCCCACTTGTAGGGGATGCCGAGATACTTCTTGGCCGTGGCCAGCACGGCGTCGGCGTTCTTGAGTCCGGAGGTCGAGGACGACGTGTCATCGGCGGACGACGTGCTGCGCGGCGCGGTCGAGGTGGCGGGGGCACTGCTCTGTGCCGATGCGACGGTGCGCTTGGGCGTGCTGGGAGCCGAGGTGCCGGCCCGCTGTTCGGAGGTCAGGGCCGTCTGGGACGACGACGTGGCGGTCTTCGCCTGAGCTGCGGATCGTGGCGTGCCCTGGGCGCGGTTCATCGCATCGCCGAACGCGGTGGCGGTCGGCGACGTCGACGCTGTGGCCGGCGTGGTGGGGCCGAACAGCGACTGGATCTGGTTGACCCGTGCCTGGGCGGCGGTGAGGCCGCTCATGTCGATCGTCATGGACGTCCTTTCTTCTTCCTGGACACACTCTCTTCGGCTGTCCGCTGGTCGGCGCGGAGCATTTGGGCGAACCGCTCTTCGTGGGCCCGATCGACGAGTCGTTCGAGGCCTTGGGTCCGCATCGCCGCAGCTCGGAGGGCCTCTCGGGCCGATTCGACTTGCTCGTGGGCGGATTCGGCAGCTTGGGCTGCCTGGGTCACCGACGATGCGGCGGCCTGGGAGGTCTGGTGGTGTCGGCGAAAACCGACGAGGTCCGTCTCAGCATCCGGCGGCCTCACGAGGGTGGGGTAGGCCTCGACGCGGTCGGCGAAGGTGGCTTGCGCCTCCCGCTCGGTGTGCGAGGCGGTCGCCATCTCGGCCTTGGCTCTGTCTTCCTCGATGCGCCGGACGCGCAGCAAGGTGTCGTACGGGGTCGTGAACTTCGCCACCGGCGCCTGCCCCCGACTCAGCCGGACTCGGCGATGTGATGGAGCATCGCCCACGCCTCGGGGGCGGGGGTGAGGTCTTCCATGTCCTGCTTGAGAAAGGCGTCGATCTCGGGCGACTGAGCGAGGGCGCGGTCGACCTGCGGGTTGGTGCCGGCCACGTAGGCGCCGATGTCGATGAGGTCCTTGGCGTCGCGTCGGGCGGCCATCAGGCCACGCAGGAGGGTGGCGTCTGCGCGCTGGTCCTTGGTCGTGACGGCCTTGTTGACACGTGAGATCGAGTCGAGCACGTTGATGGCCGGAAAGTGTCCCTGGGTCGCGAGTTTGCGGGACAGGACGATGTGACCGTCGAGGATGGATCTCACGTTGTCGGCGATGGGGTCGTTGAGGTCGTCACCGTCGACGAGCACGGTGTAGAGCGCCGTGATCGAGCCGGTCTTGGCCATGCCGGCGCGTTCGAGCAGACGCGGCATCAGACCGAACACGCTCGGCGGGTAGCCGCGGGTGGCGGGCGGTTCGCCGGCAGCGAGCCCGACCTCACGCTGGGCCATCGCGACACGGGTCACGGAGTCCATACAGAGGATGACGTCCTGGCCCTGGTCGCGGAACCACTCGGCGATGCGGGTCGCGGTGAACGCGGCGCGCAGACGCACGAGCGACGGTTCGTCGGAGGTCGCGACGACGACGACGGAGCGCTTCATGCCCTCCGGGCCGAGGTCACCCTCGATGAACTCACGCACCTCACGGCCACGCTCACCCACCAGGGCGAGCACGCTGATCGGCGCCTCGGTGCCGCGCACGATCATCGACAGCAGGCTCGACTTACCGACACCCGATCCGGCGAAGATGCCCATACGCTGCCCGCGGCCGGCGGGAATGAGGGTGTCGATGGCGCGTACACCGAGCGGCATCGGGTCGGTGATGCGCTCACGGTCCATGGCGCGCGGGGGGATGTTGTCGCTGCTGGTGTACGTGACGTCGCGCAGCGGCGGGCCGTCGTCCATCGGCTGCCCGAGGGCGTTGACGACGCGGCCGAGCAGACCCATCCCGACCGGCACCTGCAGCGGAGCACCGGTGGAGAGCACGGGGTTTCCGGCGCGCACGCCGCGCAGGTCGGAGACCGGCATGCACGAGGCGAATCCGTCACCGAGGGCGACGACCTCGGCCATGATCGGGCCGTGGTCGCCCATGATGCGCACGGCCTCACCGATGCCCAGTTCGAGTCCGGAGATCTCGATCGACAGACCGACGGCGCTGACGACCTTGCCCTTGGCCAGGGGTCGGGCGGCCTGTTTGGCCTGGGACGCCAGATCGGCGTACACGCCCGGGAGTGCGACGTGCCTGCTGCCGAGCAGCGGGGTGTCCAGTTCGATGGTCATACGCCCAACGCCCCCTTCACACGCGCGAGTGCATCGGAGAGCGAGGCCTCGACCTCGAGGTTGTCGGCGATGGCCACGGCGTCGCCACGGGCCACGTCGGGGTCGCCGATCACCTGGGCCACCGTCCACTGCGTGATGTCAGCGGTGATCGCGTTGACCTCGGCGAGGTCCGCGGGATTGAGTCGCAGCGTCACCTGAGCGCGGCGCGGCACCAGGGCCAGCGCGCGCATCACGGCGTCGCG
This sequence comes from Mobilicoccus sp., assembly GCA_032100225.1. Lineage (GTDB taxonomy): Bacteria > Actinomycetota > Actinomycetes > Actinomycetales > Dermatophilaceae > Mobilicoccus. The sequence continues at coordinate 7,142 of DAMDJY010000133.1, read as the reverse complement.
AGCGGTGCAGTCGCCCACCGCGAGGTGATGGCCGACGAGCGCAGCGGCGATCTCGGCGGAGAGCCCGCTGACGACCTCCTGCAGCTCGGTGACGGCCGGGGCCTGATAGTCGAGGGCAGCTGCGATGGCATGCTCGACCGACACGAGCAGGTCACTCAGGCGCTCCTTGCGCATGACGCGCTCGCGGGCGTCCTTCTCGGCGTACTCGGCCTGCTGCTGCGACATCATTTCCAGACCCTCGAGACGCCCTGCCTCGAAGCCCTCACGCTTGCCGTCGGCGTAACCCTGCTCGGCGGCCTCCTTGCGGGCCTGCTCGACGAGCTCGGCCAGGTACGGGTCGACCAACCGGGGGTCGGCGACGCCGACAGGCGCGTACTCCGTGGTGGCCAGGTCGGTCCCCATCTGCGCCGGGCGGGCGTTGTCGTCCTGCCCGGCGCGGATGACGTAGCTGGTCCGAACCGGGGTGTGATCGCGGGCGCTACGCAATGAACTCGTCCCCACCACCGCGGCCGACGGTGATCTCGCCGGCCTCCTCGAGCAAGCGGATCTGGCGGATGACCACGGCCTGCGCCTCTTCGACCTGCTTGAGGCGGACCGGGCCGAGGATGCTGATCTCGTCGGCCAGCGCGAGCGCGGCACGCTCGGACATGTTGCGGGTGATCTTCTCGCGCACGTCCTCACGCACACCCTTGAGGGCGACGGCGAGATCCTTGGAGTCGACCTTGCGCAGCACGACCTGCACGGCGCGGTCTTCCAGTCCGACGACGTCCTCGAACATGAACATCTGCGCGCGCACCTGCTCGGCGAGTTCGAGGTCCCGCTTCTCCAGGCCTTCGAGGATCATGCGCTCGGTGGTGCGGTCGGACTGGTTGATGATCTCGACCAGCGGCTTGAGGCCACCGACCTTGGTGGAGTCCGACGCCTGCACGAGCGTCGACAGGCGGCGCTCCAGGTGGGCCTCGACCTGCTTGATGATCTCCGGCGCGGTGCGGTCCATGATCGCCAGGCGGTGTGCGACCTCGGCCTGCATGTCACCCGAGAGCCCGGACAGGATGATGGCGGCCTGCTCGGACTGCATGTGGGCGAGCACCAGCGCGATGGTCTGCGGGTGCTCGTCGGAGAGGTAGTTGAGGATGAGCTTGGCGTCCACGCGACGCAGGAACTCGAACGGCAACTCCACCAGTGAGGCGGTCAGGCGATCCATGATCTCCTGCGCCTTGTCCTTACCCATGGTCGCGACGAGGATCTCCTCGGCGAAGCCCACACCGCCCTGCACGTAGTAGGAGCGGGCCTTGGCGAGCTGGCGGAACTCTTCCAGCACGTCGTCGAGGACCTCGACGTCGATGTCCTCCAGACGGGCGATCTCCGCCGTCAGGGATTCGACCTCGTGCTCGGGCAGAGACTTGAGGATGGAGGCGGAGGCGTCGCGGCCGAGCTGGACGAGCAGGATGGCGGCCTTACGCAGCCCGGTGAGGTGAGGGGCGACCGTGGTCACTGGCTACTTCCTTTCTTACCTGGTGCGTGGCGTCGTTCCTGGTGCGTGTGCGGCCGGCTCGAGGTGACTCGATCCCTGCCCACGCGGGTGTGTGGGTCCCACCACCTCGCCGCCTGCGCGGGGCAGGCGGCGAGAGTGGAGTCACTTGCGTTCTGAGATCCAGCCGCGCAGGAGTCGCGCGACCTCGTCGGGGTTCTCCTCCACGAGGGCGCCGATCTCGGAGCGGGCCGCGGCTCGCGCCTCGGTCTGCGGGTCGACCGGGGTGGCCTCGATGACGTGCATCTCGTCGTCCTCGAGGGCGTACTCGGCCGGGGCCGGCGGGAGCTCGTGCATGGCCTGCGGCGGCAGGACCGACTCGGTCTCCACCGAGCTGAGGTCGCCGATCTCGACGGTGCGGGTCGTCTTCTTGCGGCTCTTGCGGAACCCGATGAGCAGTGCCAGCAGGAGCAGCAACGCCAGACCGATGTTCTTGGCGAGCTCGATGAGCTGGTTCTGACGCTCGGCCTCGGCGGCGGCCGCCTGAGCGGCCTGGGCGGAGGCGGCAGCCTGGGTGTCGAACGGCATCCGGCTGACCTTGACCACGTCGCCGCGCTCGGTGTCGATACCGGCGGCGGCTGCGACGAGCGCGTCCATCTCCGTCTGGTTGATGGCGGCCGACTTGGCCGAGTCGAGCATGACGGCGACGGTCATTCGGGCGACACGACCGGGCGCCTGCTGGGTGCGGGTCACCTGCGTGCCGTACGGGTTGGTGGTCCGTCGCTTCTCGTTGTTGTAGTTCTGGCTCGTGTTGCCGGCGTTGCCACCGGGGACCGTGATGTTGTCCGGGCCGAGCACGCCACCGACGGGCGTCTGTCCGACGCCGACCATCGTCTCCTTCTCGAGGTCCTCCTGCACGGGGGGCACACCGGGCGCCACCGGGAGGTACTCGTTGCGCTGGACCTCGGTGTTGTCGAAGTTGAGGTCGGCGCTGACCGTGACCGAGGAGTTGCCCGGGCCGACGGCCTTGTCGAGCATGGCCTGGATCTTCTGCTGGGCCGTGGCCGAGATCGTCGCGGCCTGAGCGGAACGCTGGTCGCCGACCGTGGAGGCGGCGCCCGCCATGCCTGCGGCCGACAGGAGCTTGCCGGTGCTGTCGGTGACGGTCACGTTGGTGGCGTTGAGCTTGGGCACGGCGCTGCTGACCAGGTGCACGATGGCCTCGACCTGACCGGCGTTGAGCTGTTGCTGCGGCTTGGGCGTGACGAGCACGGAGGCGGTCGTCGGCGTCTGGGAGGCGGTGAAGACCTCCTCCTCGGGCAATGCGAGCTGCACCGTGGCGCCCTCGACGGTGTCCAGGCTCTGGATCGCCTTCTGCAACTCGCCCTCGGTGGCGCGCTTGGCGGCCATCTTCTGCTGAAAGTCGGAGCTGGCGAAGTTCTGCTGGTCGAGCAGACCGTAGCCCTGGCTGTTCTCCGTCTCGGCGGGCAGGCCGGCAGCCGCCAGGTCGATGCGGGTCTTGGCCACCTGCTCGCCGGGAACGAGGACGCTCGTGCCGCCCTCGCCCAGCTCGTACGTGGTGCCGAGCTCGTCGAGCTTGGCGGTGACGGCGCCGGCGTCGGTGGCCGACAGGTTGGTGAAGACCGGCGTCATCGTGGGCGCCGAGGCCCAACCAAAGAACGCGAAACCGCCGACGAGGGCGACGACGAGCGCAATGATCGTCACCGCCCGCTGGCCGGGAGTGAAGGTGCTGAAGGTCTTCTTGCTGTTGCTGAAGACGGAGGTGATCTTGCTCGTGTTCACAGTTGCATCCGGATGATGTCGTTGAACGCCTGGAGGGCCTTGTCACGCACGCTGACGGCGAGCTGCGTCGCGATCCCCGCCTCGTTGGCGGCGATCGTGTACTCGTGGATGTCCTTGAGCTCACCGGTCGCGGCAGCGACGGCCAGCTTGTCGCTGCGGGCGTGCATGCCGGTGAGTTCACCGAGCTTCTGCGTGACGAACCCGCCCATGTCGGAGCCCATCGCGGCGCCGGAGGTACCCGTCGCTGTCGAGGCAGCAGCTGTGCCGACCTGCCCGACGGCCGTCTGCGCCGACGTGGCCGTCGTGCCGAACGCGCTGACCGGGGCACCGGCTGCGGTGTTCATCGTCGCGGTGACGGCGCCGTTCAGGGCGGGGACGCCGAAGGAGGAGCCCGTGGTCGACACAGCAGGAACCGCCGCGGCAGCGGGGCCGAACGCGGCGACACGCTCGGCCAGCATCTGACCGAACGTCGAGACACCGGGCGTGCCGGACTCGACACCGATCGCCGTGCGCGGCGGAGTCGCCGAGACACCGTAGGCGGGGTTGACACCGAAGCCCGGCGTGACGCCGAACCCGAACGAGGGCGTGATGGGGGCGATGCTCATTTACCGATTCCGATCGCTGCTTCGTAGGCGCCCTTGGTGCGCTCGACGACGGCAAGGTTGGCCTGGTAGGCGCGCTGAGCCTGCATGAGCTGCGCCATCTGGTCGGAGAGGTTGACGTCGGGCACGCGCACCTGGCCGCGTGCATCCGCCAACGGGTGATCGGGCATGTCGACGACACGACCCTCGGGGTTGCCCCACACGTTGCCGGCGACGTACGCGCCGGCGGGCTTGCCGTAGTCGGCCGCCCGAGCCACGACGTAACGCGCCTGAAAGGCGGCCTCGTCGGTGCGGCTCACGTTGTTCATATTCGTGATGTTGTCGCTGATCGCGTCGAGCCATTTGCGGTTGATCGTGAGGCCCGAGTTGGAGATGTTCATCGCATCGAACATGTTTGCCATGACTTATCCCCCTTACGCGCCGGAGCCGGTGATGGCCGTGCGCAGGCCCTTGTACTTGTTGGTCAAGGCCTGTGCGATGAGCTGCTGGGTCAGCAGGGTCTCCTGACCCGCGACCGCCTCTTCATCGAGGTTGACGTTGCTGCCGTTGGTGCGCGTCGGCTCCAAGGAGCGAGATGCCGCCACCTCCATACCTGTGGGGTCGACACCGTCGACGTAGTGCTTCTTCAGGACGGACTCGAAATCGACCTTGCCCGCGAGAAAACCGGGGGTGTCGATGTTGGCGAGGTTGTCGGCGATGGTGCGCGAACGCATCGACAGACCGGTCATCGCCTCGTTCAGCGTGCGGATCGTCAAATCACCGGTGACAAAACTCATTCGTGTCCCCCTGGGCCGGCGTTGTGAGGCTGTAGCAGTCAGCCCCCGGGTCGTCACATCCGTGCGACGCAGCAGCCATCCATGGCCCTCACCCCATCGACATCACGGGGCACCTCCTGAGGGTCAAGAGCTGGTAAATAGCCTTCTGACCTGCATAGATGCAACGTGATTCGGCCTCAGGAACAGCACATCACTCGCCGCGGAACTCCCTGGGGCGTCAGCGATTACGCCGCCGTCGCGGGCTGGCGCGCAGACGACGGCGCCCCGGTGTATGACCCACCGGGGCGCCGCGGAACAGCCATGAACGCGCTTTGCGCATCAACGCGGGCGGTAGACCGCAGCACGTCCGATCGTCTGGCGTTCCCAACTCTCGTCGACGTTCATCGTCGTCTCGGCACCACCGAGGAACAGGTAGCCGTCCGGCCGCAGCGTCTTCTTGACCTGCGCGAGGATCTTGCGCTTGGTGTCCACGTCGAAGTAGATGAGGACGTTACGCAGGAACACGATGTCCATCTGCGGCATGGGCGGGAACGGCTCCGCCAGGTTGAGGAACTTCGTCTCGATCATCGACCGAAGACGCGGGTCCGCCTGGTAGTTCATGCCGTGCCGCGCGAAATAGCGCACCAGCAACGGAGCGGGCAACCCGCGGTTGATCTCGAACTGGTTGTAGATGCCCTCCTTGGTGCGGATCAGCATCTTCGTGTCGATATCGGTCGCCACCAGACGAACCCGCCAACTGGGGTCCGCTCCGATGAGTTCCTGGACGAGCATCGCGATCGTGTACGGCTCCTGGCCCGAGCTGCAGGCCGCGCACCACACGTTGAGGGACCGCTCACGGCCACGCTGCACCAGCAGGTCGGGGAGGATCGTGTTCGACAACGCCATGAACGGGTGACCGTCACGGAAGAACGAGGTCTCGTTCGTCGTCATCGCCTCGACGACCGCATCACGCACCGGCCCGTTGGGGTTGGCGCGCAGAGCACGGATCAGGTCGGCCACCGAGGCGTCCCCACGCTCACGCGCGAGCGCCACCAGGCGCGACTCGATCAAGTACTCCTTGCTGCGGTCGAGCACGATTGCCGACCGCGCACGAACGATCCCACTGATGAAATCGACGTCGGCTCCGGAAAGGCTCATGCTCGCCCGCTCCTCGAAGTGGCGCCACGGCCGGACATGACTCGTGACGTGATGGCCTCGGCCAGCTTGGACAAGGGGATGACGTCGCAGGGCAGGCCTGCGGCGACGGCGGCGCCGGGCATACCCCAGACGACCGAGGTCGCCTCGTCCTGGACGAGGAGTTCGCCACCGGCGCGGATGATCGGTTCGGCACCGCGGTGCCCGTCCTGACCCATTCCGGTCATGATCACCGAGAGGATGTTGCCCTTCCACATCTCTGATGCGGAGCGGAACATCGGGTCGACGGCCGGGCGGCAGTAGTTCTCCTGCGGCCCCTGGTCGAGCACGGCCGTGACCGTGTCTCCGGACCGCTTGAACCGCATGTGGTAGTCGCCGGGCGCGATGAGCACCTTGCCCGGCAGCACCGGTTCGCCCTGCTTGGCCTCGACGACCTTCAACGGCGTCTTGCTGTCGAGGCGCTGCGCGAACAGCTGCGTGAACACGGGCGGCATGTGCTGCGTGACCAGGATCGGCACCGGCAGATGCCCCGGCAGCGCCTGGATGAGCGTCGTCAACGCGTCCGGACCACCGGTGGACACACCGATGACGACTGCGTCGACACGTCCCGTACGCGGGCCGGCCGTGATCGGACCGGCCGGAGCTCCGGGAGCACCCGATGCGTTCCCGCCGGCCGCCGGACCGCGCGGTGGTTCGCCACCGAACGCCGGACGCACCTTGGGCACGGCAGGCGTGCGTCCCGTCAGGGACTTGATCTTGGGGATGAGCTGGCTGCGGACCGCCTCCATCGACTCGCTGACCGAGCCGACGTTCGCCGGCTTGGTCACGTAGTCGCTCGCGCCGCGCTCGAGCGCGTCCAGCGTGGCGCCGGCACCCCGCTCGGTCAGCGTCGAGAACATGATGATCGGCATCTTCTTGTACGTCTTGCGTACCGCGACCAGCGTCTGCAGGCCGTCCATCACAGGCATCTCGATGTCGAGCGTCATGATGTCGGGCTTGAGCGACGGCAACTTGTCCAGGGCGTTCTTGCCGTTGACCGCGGTGCCCACGACCTCGATCTCGGGATCGGACTTGAGGACGTCCGTCACCAGACGTCGGATCACGATGGAGTCGTCACACACCAGCACCCTGATTCGGGGGCCGCTCATGCCATGAGTCCCAACATGGCGAGCTTGTCCTCGATGACCTCGGTCGTGAACGGCTTGATCACGTACTCGTGCGCGCCGGCCGCCAAGGCCCGGACGATGTTGGCCTGCTCGGCCTCTGTCGTCACCATCATCAGCGTGATGTCGCGCCACTCACGGTTCTTGCGCACCTCGACGATGAACTCGAGCCCGTTCATCACGGGCATGTTCC
>DAMDJY010000132.1:5849-10034 GCA_032100225.1 Mobilicoccus sp. | reverse complement strand
CTGGCCCAGCACGCGCAGGTCGTCGTCGTCACCCACCTCGCCCAGGTCGCTGCCCACGCCGACCGGCACCTCGTCGTGCGCAAAGCCGACGACGGCCACGTCACCGAGAGCGACGTCGTCGTCGTGGAGGGCGAAGAACGCGTGCGTGAGGTGGCCCGCATGATGGCCGGGGTCGACGACACCGAGGCCGCCCTCGACCACGCCCGTGAGCTGCTGTCATCGGCCGGTCACGACGTGCCGTAGCATCGAGGCCCGTGGCCGATACGAAACACATCTTCGTGACCGGAGGCGTCGCCTCTTCGCTCGGTAAGGGCCTGACCGCCTCCAGCCTCGGATTCCTTCTCCGCTCGCGTGGACTGCGCGTGACGATGCAGAAGTTGGACCCCTACCTCAACGTCGATCCCGGGACGATGAACCCCTTCCAGCACGGTGAGGTCTTCGTCACCGACGACGGGGCAGAGACCGACCTGGACATCGGGCATTACGAGAGATTCCTCGATGTGCCCCTGTCCGCGCAGGCCAACGTGACGACGGGGCAGATCTACAGCCGCGTCATCGCCAAGGAACGCCGCGGCGAATACCTGGGCGATACCGTGCAGGTGATCCCGCACATCACCGACGAGATCAAACACCGGATGCGCGAGCAGGCGCGCGGCGAAGACGCGCCGGACATCATCATCACGGAGATCGGTGGGACCGTCGGTGACATCGAGTCGCTGCCGTTCCTCGAGGCCGCCCGTCAGGTGCGCCACGATCTCGGCCGCGACAACGTGTTCTTCCTGCACATCTCTCTCGTGCCCTACCTCGCACCGAGTGGCGAGCTCAAGACCAAGCCGACCCAGCACTCCGTGGCGGCGCTGCGCCAGGTCGGTATCCAGCCCGACGCGATCGTGCTGCGCGCCGACCGTGAGATCCCCGAGGGACTCAAGCGCAAGATCGCGCTGGCCTGCGACGTCGACAGCGACGGCGTCATCGCCTGCACCGACGCGCCGAGCATCTACGACATCCCCAAGGTCATCCACCGCGAAGGCCTCGACGCCTACGTCGTGCGACGCCTCGGCCTGTCGTTCCGCGACGTGGAGTGGAAGGACTGGGACCGGCTGCTGCAGCGGGTCCACACCCCGACCCACCAGGTCGAGATCGCGCTGGTCGGCAAGTACATCGACCTGCCAGATGCCTACCTGTCGGTGACCGAAGCGATGCGCGCCGGCGGATTCGCGGAGGACGCCGAGGTGTCGATCCGCTGGGTCGCCTCCGACGAGTGCCGCAGCCCCGAGGGCGCGGAGCGTGCGCTGAGTGGCGTCGACGCCGTGCTGGTGCCCGGTGGGTTCGGCGTGCGCGGCATCGAGGGCAAGCTCGGGGCGCTGACCTGGGCGCGGACCAATCTGGTGCCGACCCTCGGCATCTGCCTCGGCCTGCAGTGCATGGTCATCGAGTACGCCCGCACGGTCGCGGGCATCGACGGTGCGTCCTCCTCGGAGTTCGACCCGTCGACCCCGGCGCCGGTCATCGCCACGATGGCCGAGCAGAAGGACATCGTCGACGGGGAGGGTGACCTCGGTGGCACGATGCGGCTCGGCTCCTTCCCGGCGGCACTCAAAGACGGTTCGGTCGTCGCGCAGACGTACGGCAGCACCGAGATCGGGGAGCGTCACCGCCACCGGTACGAGGTCAACAACTCCTACCGCGACCGCCTCGAAGATGCCGGTCTCGTGTTCTCCGGGACATCACCCGACGGGCGACTCGTCGAGTTCGTCGAGCTCCCGCGCGAGGTGCATCCGTACTATGTGTCGACACAGGCGCACCCGGAGTTCCGCTCCCGGCCACACCGCGCACACCCCCTGTTCTCCGGCCTCGTCGCCGCCGCCATCGCGCGTCGGCAGCCCGCCGGGGCGCAGGACGACGCGCAGCCCGACCCGCAAGGAGAGTGAATGAGTCTCGACGCACCGACCCTGCGCGGCGTGGACCTGCAGGACGACCGTGAGGCTCGCCCCACCACGGCGAGCCGCACGGTCTACGAGGGCCTCGTCTGGGACGTGCGCCGCGACACGGTCGACCTCGGCGAAGGGACTCTCGTCGATCGGGACTTCATCGAGCATCCGGGGGCGGTCGTCGTCGTCCCGTTGCGTGAGAGCACGCGCACGCCGGGGCGGGACGAGGTGCTGCTCATCAAGCAGTACCGCCACCCGATCGGCGCCACCGAATGGGAGCTGCCTGCGGGGCTGCTCGACGTCGACGGCGAGGATCCGGCCACTGCGGCGGCTCGCGAACTCGCCGAGGAGGTCGACCTGCGCGCCGACCGGTGGGACACCCTCATCGACTTTCACCCCTCACCGGGGGCCATGTCGGAGGCCATCCGCATCTTCGTCGCGCGTGACCTGCACGACGTCGACGAGGCCGACCGGCATGAGCGCGAAGCCGAGGAGGCCGGGATGACCTGCGCGTGGGTCGACCTCGCCGAGGCCTTCTCCGCCGTCCTCGCCGGTCGGATCGGCAATGCGGGCGCCGTCGTCGGGATCATGGCCGCTCAGGGCGCGCGTCAGGCGGGTTGGGTCACCCTGCGCCCCGCCGACGATCCCTGGCCGGCGCACCCCGAGCACCGCTGAGTCCCCGCACCGACGACAGAGGCCGAGATCACCACTCACGGTGATCTCGGCATCTGTCGTTGTGTTCTCAGTCGTTCTCAGGTGTTTCGGTGCGGATGCCTGCGTCAGTGTGCGGCGACGACCCGACCGATGCGCTCGATGATCTCGGTGAGGATGGGCAGGGGAGTCGCGAAGTTGATGCGGACATACCCCTCACCCGCGTCGCCGAGGGCGCGACCCGAGGTGAGCAGCACCCCGGCCTCGCGGCTGATGACTCCGGCGGCGTCGTCCTCGAACTGCGGCAGGTGCAGCAGTGCCAGGTACGTGCCCTCGGGTTCGACGTAGCGGGCCTCGGGCAGGTGCGTGGCGGTGAGCTCGGTGAGCGCCCGACGGTTGCGGTCGAGATAGCTCAGGACGGCGTCGAGCCACGGCTCGCCGAGGTCGTAGGCGGCGATCCCGGCGGTGAGGCCCAGGCGGGAGGCGCCTTCCTCGACCATGATGCAGCGGGTCTTCCACCGGGCCAGCAGGTCGGGGTCGGTGATGACGGCCTGCGCGCACTTGAGGCCGGGCAGGTTGAACCCCTTGGAGCCCGAGGTGGCGGTGATGGTGTGAGCCGCGGTGCGCTCGTCCAGCGACGCGTAGGGGATGTGCGTGTGGCCCGGGTAGACAACCGGCGCGTGGATCTCGTCGGAGAACACGAGTCCGCCCTTGGCCTCGACGACGTCGGCGACCGCGAGCATCTCCTCACGGGTGAGGACCTGCCCGAGAGGGTTGATCGGGTTGCAGAGGATGAGGATCTGGCCGCCGTCATCGAACGCTGCCGCCAGCGCGTCGAGGTCGAAGACCCAGCGCGACTCCTCGCGGATCATCGGGACCTGGATCACCTCACGGTCGTACAGCGACGGCATCGTGAGGAACGGCATGTACGCAGGCGTGGGCAGTACGACCTTGCTGCCGGGGCGGCTGAAGTGCGTGATCATCGCGCCGAGCACCGAGAGGACATCGGCCGTGGGGCGCACCGATTCGGTCGAGACCGACCAGCCGTAGCGGCGGTCGGCGAACTCGGAGAACGAGCGCGCGATCTCGGCCCGGTCGTCGAAGGTGGTGTACCCGAACTGGCCGGAGGCGACGTGCTGCTGCAGCGCCTGGGTGATCGGCTCGGCGATGCCGAAGTCCATCTCCGCGATCCAGGCGCCGAGCTGATCGGGGTAGCGGCTCCACTTGGAGCCACCTCCCGCGCGCAGTTCGTCGACGGTGATCGCGTCCAGTCGGGTGGTGAAATCCGAGAGATCCATGACCCCATCCTCGCGCATCCCGACGTGGTCATCGGAACGCGGCTGCGTCGAAGGACGGCGGGGCCGGCTGTGGATACGGGGGGATAGCGGTCGGGTGATTCGACAAAGTTGCGTGAATCCGACGTTTGTGCGCGAAAGGACGGGGGTATTGGACATTCAACCGCGATGCGAACCCGTGTTGCGGACGCGCTCCGATTCTGGGGCGCCGCAATCATTCATCAGGGCAACACCACTAATGAGAGGGGCTGCCATGTCGAACCAGCAGTTCGATGCCACGACCGGGAGCAACTACCCCACCGCCGGCC
>DAMDJY010000132.1:0-5839 GCA_032100225.1 Mobilicoccus sp. | reverse complement strand
CAGGCCGGCGTCGACAAGTCCAAGAAGGACGTCGCGGCCGACGAGGCCAAGAACCTCGCCGCGGGCGCGCAGGAGAGCACCAAGCAGGTCGCCGACACCGCCAAGGCCGAGGCTTCGCAGCTGGCCAGCGAGGCCAAGGGCCAGGCGCAGGACCTCTTCCACCAGGTCCGCTCCGAGGCGACCGGCCAGGTGTCCACCCAGCAGGCGCGCATCGCCGAGGGCCTCCGCGTCATCTCCGGTGACCTCGACAAGATGTCCGCTGCCGCCGACGGCAACACCGCCACCGGTCTCGTCTCCCAGGCTGCCGGCACTGTCGGTCAGCTCGCCGGATGGCTCGAGAACCGCGAGCCCGCCGACCTGCTCGACGAGGCCCGTCGCTACGCCCGCCGCAACCCCGGCACCTTCCTGCTCGGCGCTGCCCTCCTCGGGCTCGTCGGTGGCCGCCTCACCCGCGGTCTCCAGGCCGACGCCAGCCGTCAGCAGAACTTCGCCGACCGCGGTGACTACGGCTACGCCCGTGGTGACTACGGCTACGAGCGTGGCGGCTATGGCACCACGTACCCCGCCTACGAGCAGGGTGGGTACGACCGTCAGGCCCCGGGCTATGCCCAGGAGCCCGGCTACACCCAGCAGCCCGCCGGTGGCGTGTACTACGAAGAGCAGACGCGCCCCGCGACGGACGCCGGCTTCACCGCCGAGACGCGCAACCAGCCGGGTCAGGGTGATCTGAACCGATGAGTTCCCCATTCGAGAACACGCACGGCGCGAGCGCGGCGGGTTCGGACCGGGTTCCGCCCACCAACCACGACGTGCGTCCTGCGGAGCCGATCGACGGCGCCCACGAGACGTACGAAAAGGGTGAACTCTCCTCCGTCGGCGCCCTCATCGGCGACATCACCGAGGACATGTCGACCCTGCTGCGTCAGGAAGTCGCCCTCGCCAAGCTCGAGGTTCAGGACTCCGCCAAGAAGGCAGGCAAGGGCACGGGCATGCTGGCCGGTGCCGGCGTCGCCGGGCACTTCGTCCTGCTGTTCCTCTCCATCGCCCTCTGGTGGGGCCTCGGCGCTGTCATCGGTGGCACGTGGTCCGCGATCGTTGTTGCGGTCGTGTGGGCCATCGTCGCGGCCATCCTCGCGGCCATGGGTCGCAAGGAACTCAAGAACGTTCACGGAGTACCGCAGACGGTCGAGACCGCTAAGCGGGTCCCCGATGCACTCAAGGGAAATGAGCACCGGTCATGAGCAACGACAACACGATCAACACCAACGACCCTGAGGAGCTGCGTCGCGAGATCGCTCGCACGCGCGGCAACCTCAGCCAGAACGTGAACGCCCTCGGCGAGGCGGTCGACCCGAGCAACGTCGCGCGTCGCCAGGCAGAGAAGGTCGAGGACCGCGTCAAGGGCGTCGGCCGTGGCATCAAGGAGCGCATCATGGGTTCGGACGACGAGACGTACTACTCCGACGACCGCCGCTACGTCGGCGAGCGTCGCGGCTACACCGACGAGCGTGGCATGGGCGACCGGGTGTCCGACGTCGCCTCCGACGCCGGTGACCGTCTGCGTGGCATGGGCGACCAGGCACGCTACGAGATGAACCGCGCCCCCCAGCGCGTCCGTCGTCAGGCGCAGGGCAACCCCTTCGCCGCCGGCATCATCGCGCTCGGCGCGGGCTGGCTGCTCGGCTCGCTCCTCCCGGCCACCGAGCGTGAGCGCGAGCTCGCCGTTCGCGCCAAGGAGAACGCTCAGGAGAAGGGCCAGCCCCTCGTCGAGGGTGCCAAGTCCGTCGCCCAGGAGTCGGCCGAGAACCTGAAGGCCCCTCTCGCGGAGGCCGGCGAGGCCCTCAAGTCCAGCGCGCAGGACAGCGTCGAGAAGGTCAAGGGCGAGACCCAGGACCAGGCCTCGACCGTCAAGGCGCAGGCTCAGGACAGCAAGGACACCGTCAAGGACGAGGTCAAGAAGAACAACTGATCTCACACCTGCGAACGGGGCGGAGTCGACCGGTGGTCGGCTCCGTCCCGTTTCGTCTGTTCAGGAGGATGCGGTGACCGGCGTGGTTCAGTGGCTGCTGCCCATCGACCCCGCAGCGCACGCCCAACACCAGCCGAGCGACTGGCGCACCCGCGCGGATGCGACGGAGGTCTGGCGGGCGATCGGACTCTCCCAGGACCCGTCTCGATGGTGCCTCCGCAGCGGTTTTCGGACCATGGCCCCCGGCGACCGGATCTGGGCTTACCTCTCACGTCGTCAGGAGGTGTGTGCCGTCGGGCGGGTACATGCCGTCGAGTCCGACGAGGATGGGGCTCACTTCGTCCGCGTCGACTGGGACGAGCGACGGACGGCTGCCCTGTGCAGCGATCCTCTGCCGCGCAGCACTTTCGATCAGGTCCCGATGTCCACCTGCCGTGCGGGGGAGCGCGCCGCTGCAGAATTGTCGCGGCGCTACGAGCAGCTCGCCGCCTCCGACTGAACGCGCCTGGCCGCCACGTTCACCCGCGTTACCACGTGCGCGCGGCTGCAGCGCACGGGGGCGGGTGAAGACTGGCGGGCCGCCCTCGGGACAATCGGGGTATGCAGCTGGAGAACATCGTCATCGACGCGCGGGAGCCGAAGCGCTTGGGGCAGTTCTGGCGCGACGCTCTCGACGCGAGCACGCTCACGTGGGAGGACGACCTCGTCGAGGTTCGGCTCGAACTCCGCGGGGGGCCCACGCTCGACGTCTGCCTGCCGCGGGTCTCCGAGATCGACAACAGCTCGCCCCGCGCCCACCTCGACCTCTCCGGAGGCGCCGATCAGGCCGGGGTCGTCGACCGCCTCCTCGGCCTGGGCGCCACGCACCTCGACATCGGACAGGGCGAGATCCCCTGGGTCGTGCTCGCCGATCCCGAGGGAAATCCGTTCTGCGTCATGGACCTTCGTCCCGAGTACGCCGACGCCGGCCCGATCGCGGGGATTCCGTTCGACTCCTCCGACCCCGAGCGGGACGCCAGGTTCTGGGCCGAGCTCACCGGGTGGAGCCAGGTCGACGGGGTTGTTCCCTCCCTGTGTCACCCGAGCGGACGCGGCCCCCGACTGGAGTTCTGCCCCGAGCTCGCACCCAAGATCGGCAAGAACCATCTCCACCTCGACGTGCGCGTTCCCGTCGAGATGACGATGGGCGCTGCGGTCTCGCGCGCTCTGCACCTCGGCGCCTACGAGGTCGACCACGAATGGGACGTCCCCTGGACGATCCTCGCCGACCCCTCCGGCAACGAGTTCTGCATCCTCCCGTAGCCGCCGAACCTCATCCCTGCGGCGGTCGGTGATGACCTCGAGACTGACGACAGCGACCCCGGCGCAGGGTTAGCGTTCAGACACCACGAACGCTCCGGGGGGAGAAGGGTGTCCAGTCAGCAGGTCCGCGTGAGAGATCACGCCGGCGCGAGCGATCGCGCTCTGGCTCCGGATCTCGCCCGTGGGGCGATGCTGCTGCTCATCGCTCTCGCCAACGTCTCCGCCTACTTGTGGGGGCGGCCCACGACAGGGGCTGCCGTTCACCCGGAGCCCACGAACGCCGCTGATGCGGTGCTGCGCTTCGTCATGACGGTGATGGTCGACGGCCGCGCGCTGCCCATGTTCAGCTTCTTGTTCGGATACGGGATGGTGCAGTTCGCCCAGGCCCGCCGCGCCCGCCACTTTCCCGAGGACACGATCCGTCGGTTCCTCCGGCGCAGGCACCTGGCCCTCATCGCGTTCGGCGTCACCCACGCGGCACTGCTCTTCCACGGCGATGTCCTCGGCACCTACGGGCTCATCGGGCTCGGCCTGGTCGCACTGTTGTTCGGGCGGCGTGAGCGGACTCTGCGGGTGTGGGCGTGGGTCCTGTTCGCCCTGGCCGTCATCGTCGCCGTGGGGACACTCATCGGCGGGCTGTGGCTCAACTCGATCCCCGCCACTGCCGCCGACATCGAGGCTCAACGCCAGGTGGATGCCGCCTACCTGAGGTTGTTCGAGCCGATGCTCGGCGATGTTTCCTACGCCTCCTCTGTCGCGCCGCGGCTCCGGATGTGGTTCATCGTGTGGCTGCAGTCGGTGTTCTCCGAGATCCCGCTGTGCATCCTCCTGGGGTGGTTGGCTGCACGGCGGGGGCTCCTCGATCGGCCTTGGGAACACCGCACGGTGCTGCGGCGCATCGCCGTCGGGGGCCTCGCCATCGGGTGGCTCGGTGGGCTGCCGGAGGCGCTGCTCGGCGCAGGCGTGATCACAGTGCGCAGCGACGCCACCTGGGCCTTCTTCGGCCTGACCTACACCAGTGGCGCTTTCGCCGGTATCGGCTACGCCGCGCTGTTCGGCCTGCTCGCCGCCCGCATCCACGACCGCGGCGGTTTCCCCCACGGGCTCCTCCTCCGGGCGACCCAAGCGATCGGGCGACGCTCGTTGACGTTCTACCTGTGGCAGTCGGTCGTGTTCGCGCCGCTGCTCTGTGGGTGGGGACTCGGGCTCGGTAGGACGCTCACGACGACTGGCGCTCTCGCGCTCGCGGCGGTGGTGTGGGCGGCAGGCATCCCCCTGGCGCTCATGCTCGAATCCCATGGGCGACGAGGCCCAGCCGAGGTCGTCCTCCGCTCCCTCAGCTACGGGCGTCGTCGCTGACAGAACGTGTGGCGCAGGGTTCGACCGTGGCGACGCCTCGGCCAAATCGATTCGAGCGCAGCGTCGGCGCTGCGTACGATGGACAGGGCCCACCTCGGGCGAAACCCCATGGCACCCCGCACCGTCTATGCGGGGGCGAGAAAGGAATATCCGTGCTCCGTACCCACACCGCCGGCACTCTGCGTGCCTCGGACACGGGCACCACCGTCACCCTCACCGGATGGGTGGCCAAGCGCCGCGATCACGGAGGAGTGGCGTTCATCGACCTGCGCGATGCCTCGGGCACGGTCCAGGTCGTCGCCCGCGACGAGGTGCTCACCGGCGCGGCCCACGACCTGCGCAACGAGTTCTGCGTCAAGGTCACCGGCGCCGTTGCGCCCCGTGACCCCAAGGACGTCAACGCGGGCATCCCCACCGGTGAGATCGACGTCGTCGCCGAGCAGATCGAGGTCCTCTCCGAGGCCGCGCCCCTGCCGTTCCAGATCGACGAGCGCACAGGAGTCGGTGAAGAGGCCCGACTCAAGCACCGTTACCTCGACCTGCGTCGCCCCGGCGCTCAGAACGCCGGCCACGCGATCCGCCTGCGCTCCAAGGTCTCTCAGGCCGCGCGCCGCGTGCTCGAAGGCCGCGACTTCGTCGAGATCGAGACCCCGACGCTGACCCGTTCGACGCCCGAAGGCGCTCGCGACTTCCTCGTGCCGGCGCGTCTGTCGCCCGGCTCCTGGTATGCCCTGCCGCAGAGCCCGCAGCTGTTCAAGCAGCTGCTCATGGTCGCCGGCATGGAGCGCTACTACCAGATCGCGCGCTGCTACCGCGACGAGGACTTCCGCGCCGACCGTCAGCCCGAGTTCACCCAGCTCGACATCGAGATGAGCTTCGTCGACCAGGACGACGTCATCGAGCTCGGCGAGGCCGTCGTCCGCGAGATCTGGCAGCTCATCGGCGTCGAGCTGCCCACGCCGTTCCCGCGCATGACGTACGCCGAGGCCATGCGCCGCTTCGGCTCCGACAAGCCCGACATGCGGTTCGAGTGCGAACTCGTCGAGTGCACCGATCTGTTCTCCGACACGGCCTTCCGCGTGTTCCAGGCGCCCTATGTCGGTGCGGTCGTCATGCCCGGCGGCGGCAGCCAGCCGCGCCGCCAGTTCGACGCGTGGCAGGAGTGGGCCAAGCAGCGCGGCGCCAAGGGTCTGGCCTACATCACCGTCG
>DAMDJY010000131.1:0-10135 GCA_032100225.1 Mobilicoccus sp. | reverse complement strand
GCGGTAGCGGCCGTCGAGGGCGCCGAGAGCGATCGGAGGGGTGATGTCCGCGAGCGAGGTCATGCTCGGCATTCTGTCACTGACGACCGACAGCCCTTGCCCTGAGTTCGTGAAGGGCAGTGAAGCCTCAGGTCAGCTCGGTGCGCAGGTACTCGACGACGCCGTCGCAGGCGTCCTCGACCTCGCGCAGGCACCGGTCGAACCCGGCCTCGTCTCCGTAATACGGGTCGTCGACCTCGAGCGTTCCCGCGTCGGTGGCGGCCGGGTCGAACGAGCGGAGCAGACGCACATGCGTCGTGTCGTCTCCCGCGACGAGGGCGCGGATCTGCCGCAGGTGACCCTCGTCGGCGACCAGCACGAGGTCGCGCTCGGTCACCCAGGTGTCGCCGAACTGCTGTGCACGGTGGGCCGATCCGTCGTATCCGCCGGCAGCCAGCGCAGCCACGGTGCGGGGGTCGGCGCCGTCGCCCACGTGCCAGTCACCCGTGCCTGCGGAGTCGACGACCACGCGGTCGCCCAGCCCCGCCTCCTCGAGCTTGTGACGCAGCACGATCTCGCCCATGGGCGAACGGCAGATGTTGCCCGAACACACCACACAGACGCGGTACGGCTCGCTCACGCTCAGGACTCCTCGCCCTGCTCCGACCGGTGCGTCAGACTTCCGTCGTCACGCTTGCGGATGCGCGGGATCGGGCCGGTGAGGTGGTTGCCGGGCGTGCCCCACGGGGACGTGACCGTGGCCCACGACGTGGACACGGGCGGCTCGCTCCCGGTTGCCGCGTCGGCGTCGACGGGTTCCTGCGGTGTTGCGGGGATTGTCGTTCGGTCCTGCGCGAAATGGTCGCGGTCGGTCGAATCGTGGTCGGACATGGCACCTCCAGCCTCTGGCGTACGGACCACTCTGACACACGGCCGCCCATGACGCCGCTGCGCACATCACACCGTGTCCGCTCCCGACAACGCGGTTGTGTCGGGCTCTGCGGGCCCGCACCGCCGTCGAACTCGCCTACCTCTATGTCCCGGATCGGTCGGTGGCAGAGGCGCATCGGGCGATCGGGGTGGAAGCCGTGGTGTGGGATCGTGGCTGGGTGAGGATTCCCCGCAGCAGCGTCGCCGTCACCGCCCTCGCTCTGCTCCTGAACACCGTCGCCCCCGTCGTGGCTGCCGCCGCTCCTGGAGGTGGCGCGTCACAGTCACGCGCCGGCCTCGGCATGCAGTCGACCGCCACCAGCTCCACCACTGTCGCCACACGAGTCGCAGCCCCGAGTGCCCAGATTTCCGCCGCGACGGTCGCAGCAGCCGCCCGAGGGGCGCTGCAGTGGTCGGCCAAGACCTGCCGGCCGGACGTGCGGGAGGCGGCATACGACCTACCCCGACCGGCCTTGGTCGAATGCGCCCGGATGCAGGTCCCGCTCGACCGCGCCCGCCCCTCGCGCGGCACGATCATCGTGATGATCACCCGCGTGCGGAGCTCGGCCCCGTCTCGCTCCACCCGCACCCTGTTCGTCAACCCTGGCGGACCAGGCGTCGAAGCGGGTTGGCTCGCACCGGCATTGGCCGCGCGGATGCCTGCCCTACACCGCAGCCACACGATCGTCGCCGTCGATCCGCGCGGAACGGGTGGCAGCACCCCGCTCGACTGCGGCGTCGTCATGCCGTCGGTGGGAGAGGTGCGCTCACCCTCCTCCGCAGCCCTCGCCGACATGCGCGCGGCCACGGCATCCACGGTCAAGCACTGTGCCGCGGCACACGGCCGCGTTCTCCCGTACATCTCCACCGCCGCCACGGTCACCGACCTCGATGCCGTGCGCGCCCGACTCGGCGCGTCCACCATCGACTGGTATGGAGTCTCGGCCGGAACCTGGCTGGGTGCCCGGTACGCCCAGGCCTACCCGCGCCGCATCGGGCGGCTCGTGCTCGACTCGACCGTCGACGTCACCTCCACGTGGCGGGCCTCCTTCGCGGAGCAGCCGCGCGGGTTCCAGCGCCGCTACGACCGTCACTTCCTGCAGTGGGTGGCCCGCCACAACAGGCAGTACGGACTCGGAACGACTCCGACCGCCGTCCGCACACAGATCGAAGCGGTCCGCCGCCAGGCCGCTCGCGGGCGTCTGGGTGGGCTCGCTCCCGTCGACATCGACGCGTTGATCGCCGAGGGCCTCTACGACGACACCACCTTTCCCGACCGTGCCGAGGACCTCGCGATCCTCGCCGACGGCGCCAGCGCCCGTCAGCTCAAGCAGATCGAGAAAGAGGCCGAGCAGGCCTGGGATCCTGGCGAGCCCGGAGCGCCGGCCCGCGCCCTGCGAGCACCGCAGGGGTTGACGACCGCCGAGGACACCGTGTTCATGGCCGTGCAGTGCAACGACTTCGCGTGGAGCAAAGCCCAGGCGTCCTACGCCGCGGAGGGCAAGGCGCTCGGCACCGCCTACCCGCTCATCGGGTGGACATGGAGCACCAGCCCCTGCGCCACCTGGCCCTACCGCCCCACCCCGATGCCCGCCCTGCGCGCGCACTCCCTCCCAGCCGGGATGATGCTGCAGAACGAACTCGACCCGGCGACCCCCTGGGAGGGTGCTCGCCGCGTGTGGCGCTCGCAGAAGAACCTCAAGGTCGTTGCTGTCGACGACGAGGGCAACCACGGAGTCCTGTTCTCCGGCAACAGTTGTGCCGTCAAGCGCGCCTCGGACTACCTCACCAAGGGCACGTTGCCCCGCGCCGACGTCGTCTGCGCAGGCCGACCCCTGTACTTGGAGAACCGCACCTGGCCCATCGGCCGCGTCCTCACACCGAGCAACCTCGACTGAGCGCGAACGACGGTCTCGGGGACCGTAGATCGATATGAAAGACGAGCAGAGAGCCTCCGGCGGATGCGCCTCCGCGAATTCGCAGGTCAGAAGCTTATCTCGACCTCGAGAGTGTTGTGCTCGTCCTTCTTGTCGCGTTACGTCTGCCCAGACCTGGACTCGCAGGGCTCAGGGGAGGGTCGCGACGGTGGCGTCGGCGAGGGCGTTGGCCGCCTTGGTACGGAACGAGGGGCTGGCGAGCAGAGCGGCGTCGCGGGCGTGGCGCATGTTGCCCGCTTCGAGCATGATCGCGGGGCGCCGGGAGAGGTTGAGGCCGGCGATGTCGGTGCGCGGGGTGATGGCGGTACCGCGGCCGAGGTAGGTCGAGCGGGGCATCCCGGTGCGGACGAACGCGGCACGGACGTTGCGGGCGTAGCGCGTCGAGGCGACCTCGGCGGTGTCGCCGCCGACCATACGGGTCGACGTGATGACGTGGAATCCGCGGGCGCTCTTCGAGAGGTTGCCGTCGGCGTGGATCGAGAGGACGAGGTCGGCGCGGACGCGGTTGCCGATCTCGGCGCGCTCGTTGACGCAGGGGCCGACGCCCTTGTCGTTGGGGCGGGTGACGACGACGGTGGCGCCGCGGGCGCGCAGGGCCTTGGCGGTGCGCTGGGCGAGATCCCAGGTGAAGGCGTGTTCGGTGGCGCCGTTGGCAGCGGCGGTTCCGCTGGTGTTGCAGGCCTTCGTGCGGCCGCTGCCAGAGGGAACGGGCCGGTTGTTCACGGCGGTCACGCGGCCGTTGTGACCGGGGTCGACGACGATGACGCGTCCGGCCAGGGGGCCCGTGGCGCGAAGCGGGGCATACCGAACTCCACCGGTCGAGGGCACGGCGCTGGGGTTGAGCTTCGTCGCGGTGGGCGCGGCCTGAACGGGCGCGGTCGGCGCCAGTGCGGTCAGGGCGAGCAATCCGGCTCCGGCGGCGGCAGTGATCAGGCGCGGGGTGCGGTTCGGCATCGGTGCTCCTTGATAGGTCTCGTCAACTCATCGGCATGGCTGCGCACCGTAGCAAGGTCGCCGTAGGGTTGCGCTTCGGTCTTGGGCGAGCGGAGGTGTAGATGCGGGTACTGCTCATCGACAACCACGACTCGTTCACCTACAACGTGGCACATGACATCGCCTCCGTGGTCGGGGTTCTGCCCGAGGTGGTCCGCAACGATGAGCCGCTGGTGCCGCTCGAAGACGTCGATTCGTGGTTGACCGGGTACGACGCGATCGTCGTCTCGCCGGGTCCGGGAACCCCTCATCGGTCCGCTGACCTGGGCATTTCTCGTGCTGCGGTGGATCAGGGCGACGTGCCGGTTCTCGGCATCTGCCTGGGGATGCAGGCCATCGGGCACGCCGCGGGAGTCCCGGTGGTTCGCGCCCCCCGGCCCGTGCACGGCGAGGTCGCTCTGATCGAGCACGACGGCACCGGACTGTTCGCCGGTCTGCCTCAGCCGTTGCCGATGGTGCGCTACCACTCCCTCGTGCTCGACGCCGAGTCTTGTAGGGCCTCTGCCGGTCTCGTCGTCGACGCTTGGTGTGAGGGCGTCGTCATGGCGGTGCATCACCGCACCCGGCCGCAGTGGGGCGTGCAGACGCATCCCGAATCGATCTGCTCCGAGCAGGGCCGCGATCTTCTGGCGCGGTTCTTCGACGAGGCCGCGGCGTGGAATGCGTCACACGGGCGTGTCGTCTCTCCGGAGGCGGCTGGGGTTGTCGACCTGCATACCCCACGCGGAGCCATCGAATCGCCGCGCCGACCGTTGCCGCAGGCATGGACGGTGCTGGCCCGACGCGTCCGGATCGAGGCATCGCCTGAGGCGGTGTTCGACTCGATCTTTCGGGGTCAGGGCCACGCGTGGTGGCTGGATTCAGCTGCAGGCGAGGGCGTCTCGATGTGTGGGTCGGCCGCAGGGCCGCTGGCGCGGGTAGCGGTCGCGGTGCCGGGCGGAACTCGTCTGTGCGATGCATCAGGCAGCCACGAGTCCGCGATCGACCTCCTCGACCTCGTGGAATCGACCCTCGGAACGGTGTCGGTCGTGAACGTCGACGGCGGTCCTCACACTCCTTTCATCCCGGACGGCGTGCCCTTCACGCCCGGTTGGGTCGGGTACCTGGGCTATGAATACGCCTGCCGCGACCTCCTCGTCGGCGTCGATTCCGCGGCCCATGACTCCTGCGATGGCGTCTATGTCGATGACGAAAGTCCAGGCGCGGCACTGGTGTTCAGCGACCGAGTCGTGGTCTGCGACGGGGATAAGGCGTGGGTACTCGCTCTCACCGACGCAGAGGCACCAACCGAAGTGGATGCCGCACAGCGAGCGTGGATGGACGAGGTGGCATCGCGCCTCATGGGGTTGAGCGACGAACTTCCGCCGCTGCCCGAGCCGCCCGTCGTGGGGGAGGTGTCGCTGCGGCATGACCGTGAGGCGTACCTGCGGCTCATCGAGCAGTGCCACGAGCAGATCGCCGCAGGTGAGAGCTACGAACTGTGCTTGACCAATCGCATCGAGGTCGCGACGCGGGCGAATTCGTGGGGGCTGTATCGGCGGTTGCGGGCGCTCTCGCCGAGGCCGTTCGCGGCATATCTGGCGTTCGACGGTGGCCATGTGTTGTCTGCGTCTCCGGAGCGGTTTCTCGCCGTCGATGCCGCCGGTCGCGTCGAGGCCAAACCCATCAAGGGGACGCGCCCTCGCGGGGCGACGGCAGCTGAGGATGCCCGGTTGGCAGCCGAACTCGTCGAGTCGGTCAAGGAACGGGCCGAGAACCTGATGATCGTCGACCTGTTGCGGCACGACCTCTCGGGCGTCTGCGCGCCGGGCAGTGTGCACGTGCCGTTGCTGTTCGACGTGGAGACGCATGCGGGGGTGCATCAACTGGTCAGCACGGTGCGCGGCACGTTGGCGCCGGGCGTCGGGCCGCTTGCTGCCGTGCGGGCGGCGCTGCCAGGGGGCTCGATGACCGGGGCGCCCAAGGAACGCTCGGTGCAGATTCTGCGTGAGCTCGAGGCCGGACAGCGGGGCGTGTATTCCGGTGTCGTCGGATACCTCTCGGTGAACGGCGTCGTCGACCTCTCGATTGTCATCCGCACCGTCGTGCATCACGAGGACCACCTGACCTACGGAGTCGGCGGCGCGATCACCGCTCGCTCGACGGCCGATGAGGAATGGGCGGAGACGCTCGTCAAAGCGCGAACTCTCGGCAACGCGCTCGGGGTGGACCTCGACGAGCTGCTCGACGGCCCGGACGGACCGGACGGAGCAGCCGGGGCGGGCTCGGTGCCGCGATGACGAAGACCTACGTCTGGCGGGATGCCCGACTGCAACCGTGCGACGCCGCCGAGGCGCCACCCGGGCCTGTGCAGGTTGCCGATTCGTGGCGGCAGGTTCAGGGACGGGTGCGTCGGTTGGGCCTGCACCGGGCGCGATTCATCGGGTCCGTGGCGCAGGTGACTCCGGAGCGATCGGCGGACGCCGGGGCGTTCTTCGACGCCGCCGCGCAGGCGGTTCCTGTTGAGGACGAGTGGTTTCCGCGGGTGCGGCTGGTCGGTGGGGAGTTGATTGCCGACGTGCGCCCGGGGCCGCCGCGCCGTGCCGAGGTGGTCGTGCGGGTGCTCGCCTGCGGTGATCCGCGCTCGATGCCGCTCGTCAAGGGGCCCGACCTGGCGCTGGCGGGAGATCTCATCGCGGCTGCGCGGGACGTCGGCTCCGACGAGGTGCTCATCCGGGACGCGCGTGGGCGCGTGCTGGAGGCCGGATATGCGGCGCTCGTGTGGTGGGACGGCGAGGATCTGTGCGTTCCGGCGCGCTCGCTGCCGGTATTGCCGAGCATCACGCGGCGGATCGTCGAGGAGCAGGTGGTGGCCCTGGGCGGGCGGGTGCGCCCGGTGGAGGCGCGCGTGGAGGATCTGGACGGACGCGAGGCGTGGCTGCTCAACGCCTACCAGGGACTTCGCGTCGTGACGGGGTGGCGGGATGCCCCGATCCAGGCGGGCTCGGCGAGTCGGGCGGCCTCGTGGCGGGAGTGGCTCGAGAGCCGGTGACGGGCGCGCGGCCCGGCGGGATGCGGCGAACGCGCAAAGGTTGTCGGTGGCGCGATCTACCGTGAATCCATGACCGACTACATGAGCTTGCCGGGCCTGCGCACGCGCGATCACGAGATCGAGGTGCCGCTCGTTCATGGCGACGAGTCGGGCGGCACGATCACCGTGTATGCGCGGGAGGTGGCGGCGCCCGATGGGTTGGAGCGTCCGTTCCTCGTGTACATGCAGGGCGGGCCGGGGTGTGAGGCGCCGCGGCCGAGTGCTGCGCCCATGGGGCCGGCGTGGTTGGGGCGGGCCCTGGCCGATTACCGAGTGCTGATGCTCGATCAGCGGGGCACAGGGCGGTCGACGCCGTTCGGGGAGGCCGACCTCGATGCGCCGGCACGTGACCTCGCGGAGCGGCTCACGCACTATCGGGCCAACTCGATCGTGGCCGACGCCGAGATGATGCGTGAGCACCTCGGGGTGGAGCGGTGGAGCCTGCTGGGTCAGAGCTTCGGCGGGTTCACGTCGTTGCACTACATCACGGCACATGCGGACCGGATTGCCGAGGCGTACTTCACCGGTGGGCTGCCGCCGGTGAGGCGCTCGATCGACGAGGTGTACGCCCGCACGTATTCACACTTGGCGCGCAAGAGCGAGCTGTTCTACCGGCGCCGGCCCGGCATGCAGGAGCTGATGCGGGAGAAGCTGGCTGCTTGCGCTGAGGGGGATGTCCGGCTGCCAAATGGTGATGTGGTGACGCCGGCGTGGTTCCGCACCTTGGGGCACCTGCTGGGTGGTGCGGGCGGCGCCGATTCACTGGCGGCGTTGCTCGAGGGCGATGTGCACAGCAATTGGTTCCGGCACGATCTAGCGAGCTTGTTGCCGTTCGGTGGACGCAATCCGTTGTATGCGGTGATTCACGAGTCCTGCTATTGCGACGGGGGGCGTTCTGATTGGTCGGCGGAGCGTGTGCTGCCGCCGAAATTCGTGGCCGACGAGACGTTGCTGACCGGTGAGCACATCTATCCGTGGCACTTCGAGGTGAGTAGCGAGTTGGCGCCGTTCGCCGAGGTGGCGAGCCTGATGGCGCAGGTCGAGTGGCCGACGCTCTACGACGCCGATGCGCTGCGCGCGGCCGATGTGGCGTGCGCTGCGGCGATCTACGCCGACGACGCCTACGTCGATCGTGATTTCTCCGAAGACACCGCTGCACTCCTGCCCAACATGCGCCCGTGGGTGACGAACGAGTACGAACACAATGGCCTCCGCATCGGCGGCGGCGCCGTCCTCGACCGCCTCATCCGCCTCGCGACCGACCGCTGACGAGGATGGATCAGGTAGGGCCGGGCGCAATCGCTGAGCCGGATCCCGCAGAGGTTCGAGCCATGCCGAACGTCGTTCACCACATCGAACTCTGGACGTCGGATGTCGTGGCGGCGACGCCGTCGTTCGACTGGGTGCTCACGTCGATGGGGTGGCGCGCAGACCATGACCCCGAGTGGTCGCAAGGACGCAACTGGCACCACCCCAGCGGGGTCTACATCGTGCTCGAACAGTCGCCCGCCATCAGCGGCCCGCATGAGGGCACCCACGCAGGCCTGAATCACCTCGCACTCCGCGTGCGGGACCGGGACCAGCTCGACCGCCTCCGCGAGGACGCGGCCGACCACGGATGGTGCGAACTCTTCGCAGACCGCTACCCCCACGCCGGCGGCCCGCAACACACGGCCCTGTTCATCGAGAACGACGAAGGCTTCGAACTCGAACTCGTCGCCGACTCGGAGGCGGCGAACTGACGACGCGCTCGGCGGCTCGGCATCACTAGCCTGATGCGATGACCGTCATCCGTCCTGCCACGTCCGGTGACGCCGTCGCCCTGCCCGGTATCGAGGCAGCCGCAGGCGAGGCGTTCCGCAGGATCGGGATGGCCGAGGTTGCCGACGGCCCGCTCCCTGACACGGACGAGCTTGCTGCGCACGCCGCAGACGGTCGGGTGTGGATCGCCGACGTCGACGGCGAGATCGTCGGCTACGCGCTGGCGGTGCTGCGCGACGACCGCGCCCACCTCGAACAGGTCAGCGTGCACCCCGCCCATGCGGGCCGGCGCATCGGGGCCCGCCTGATCGACGCGGTCCTGGGATGGGCCCACGACCGCGGAGACCGGCAGCTCACGCTCACGACCTTCGCCGACGTGCCGTGGAACGCCCCCTACTACGAGCGTCTCGGGTTCCGTCCCCTGCCCGACGCCGCGCTCGCCCCTCAGCTCGCGGCCGAACTCGCTGACGAACGGCAACGCTTCGCGGCGCCCCGCCTCGCCATGGTGCGCTCCACCGAGGGCGACACGTCCGCCCCCGCTGACGGCTCCCGACTCGGATAAGCGCCGGTCGGTTATCTGGGCGCGAGGGTGATGATGCGAGACGCGTCGTCGAGGCCTTCGGAACGGTGGGTGACCAGCACGATGCTGCGGCCCTTGGCTGCCTGCATGAGGTCGGCGAGGACGGCGACGGCCGTCGGATGATCCAGGTGCGCGACCGGCTCGTCCAACACCATCACCGGACGGTTCGACAGGATCGCGCGGGCGATGCCCAACCGTGCCCGCTCACCACCGGACACGCCACGCCCACCGGCGCCGAGCCGCTCGTCGAGACCGGCCGGGAACGCCTCCAACAGTTCGCCTAGACCCGCCAACCGCAGCGCCTCGACGATGTCCTCATCAGAGGCATCCGGCCTGGCCAGACGCATGTTCTCCCGCAGAGTCGACGCGAAGACGTGCACCTCGTCGTCGACGACCGCGAGGCGGGTCCGCACGTCGGCAGGGGTCTCCGCGAGCGCGTCGAGATCGCCCACCCGGTAGATGCCCGCCGTCGGATCCAGATGCCGCGCCAACACCGCGAGCAGCGTCGACTTGCCCGACCCGTTCGCGCCGACGACACCCACGACCTCACCGGGAGCCACGTCGAGATTCGCATCGATCAGCGCCGGACGCTCGCCGTCCCAGGACGCCGACACGCCTTCCGCGGCAATGCCCTCGGCGTGCGGGCCCTGCGTGACAACAGCCTCGAGTGCCGCATCGCTGGGCGGCACATCGGACCGGGCGGCAGCAGGCGCCTGATCGAGCAGCGTCGCCAAGCGGGACGACGCCCCCTGCGCGCGGGCCAAGGCACCCACGGCGTCCGGGATGCCGCCGATGACCTCACCCAGCGCGATCGGGAGCAGCACGAGCAACGCGGCGAGGGGCGTGGACAGACCGACGGTGATCCAGGGCCGCACCAGTTCGGCC
>DAMDJY010000130.1:0-10277 GCA_032100225.1 Mobilicoccus sp. | reverse complement strand
GCGCTCCGCGAGACCGATGTGACCGTGGCGTGCGACGTCGACAACCCGCTGCTCGGCGTTCAGGGCGCGGCGGCCATCTTCGGCCCGCAGAAGGGCGCCTCCCCTGAGGACGTCGCCCATCTCGACGCCGGACTGGCGCGGCTGTCGTCGCTCGTGGCCGAGGCGACGGGTCGTGACGTGGCCGGTGAGCCCGGTGCAGGCGCGGCCGGTGGTGTCGGCTGGGCGGCGCTCGCCGTGCTGAACGCGACGATGCGCCCCGGCATCGAGATCGTGCTCGACCTCAACGACTTCGACACCATGGCTGCGGGAGCACGCCTGGTCGTCACCGGAGAGGGGTCCCTCGACCTGCAGACCCTGCTCGGCAAGGCCCCTGCCGGAGTGGCCAAGGCCGCCCGCCGTGCCGGTGTGCCGATCGTCGCGGTCTGCGGCCGAGCCCTGCTCAACGATGACGAGGCCCGCGAGGCAGGGTTCGAGAAGATCTACCGCCTCACCGACCTCGAACCCGACGAGCAGGTCTGCATGCGCGATGCCGGTCCCCTGCTGCGCCGCCTCGCTGCCGACGTCGCTCGCGCCGAACTAGCCTGACCTGCGCTCCGCGTACGGACAGACCCGGGGGCTCCCTTCTCGCCCCCGGGTCTGCGGCCGCGTCTCGGTCAGGCGAGAGGCTGACAGACGAGCGTGATCAGCTCGTCCTCACTCACCTTGTCGGGTGTGGTCAGGTACTGGTTGAAGGCTTTGGCGGCGAGCGAACCGTCGGCCCGCAGCGCGAGATCTTCGGCGGCGACCCGCTGGTTGATGAGGTCGTGGGCCGCGCTGATCTGGTCGTAGGAGCCGACGACGCGGGCGACGAGGCAGTCGCGCTGCGGGAGGTCGAGAATCTCCAGCGGCGCGGCGGCGGTCGTTCCCTCAGCGACGGGCAGGTAGATCGAGAGATCGACGTCGTGCTCGGTGTACTCCTCGTCATGCTCGATGACGCCGCACGGACCGACGGGGGTGATCCGCTGCTCGCCGAGGGCGGGCATGAGGCGACCCCACAGGAGCCCTTCGTCGGAGTAGGTGGGGACGGTGCCGCGCAGGGCGACGACGGTCATGGCAGGGACGACCGTGCGGTCGAGGGTGATGGACATGTCGGGTTCTCCTTGGTCGAGCAGTCGGGTGATGAGGGTGAGCCGACCCGAGGCGGCGCGAAGGTCGTCGGCGAGGGTGTCGCGCTGCAGATTCAGCGCGCCCGTCCAGGCCGGCGTCCCCCGGGACGCGAGGAGGGCGGAGATGGCGGAGACGCCGAACCCGACGTCGCGCAGGTTGCGAATGTCCGCGGCGTCGCGCAACTGGTGCGGCGCGTAGCGGCGATACCCCGTCCAGGGGTCCACCTCGGCAGGCACCAGCACGCCGTAGGCGTCGTAATGGCGCAGCATCCGCACCGACAGGCGGGTCAGCGAACTGAACTGCCCGATCGTCATGAGATTCGTGGTCTCGGCCATGACCCCAGCGTGGACGCTGACACGGTGTCAGGGTCAAGGGGCGTTACCACCGCAACACCCTGACGCGGGTTTCCCTCAGCACAAACCTGGCGGGGGCGGGGCCGGCTCACGACCCGGGCAGGAGCGTCGAGTGGGGGTGGGCGAGAATCGGGGCGTGCGGGGATGGGTTGTTTGGGGAGTCGCGGTTCTGGCGTATGCCTCGGCCGTGTTGCAGAGGACCACGTTCGGGGTGGCTGGAGTCGCTGCGGCCGAACGGTTCTCGGCACCGGCGGGCATCGTCGCGAGTTTCGTCGTCGTGCAGCTCGTCGTCTATGCACTCATGCAGATCCCCGTCGGGGTACTCCTCGACAGGTTCGGCCCCCGTGTCATGATCGCGACGGGCGCATTGCTGATGGCAATGGGGCAGATCGTCATGGCGTCGGCCGACACTGTCGCGGTGGGGATGGTCGCCCGGTTCCTCGTCGGAGCCGGGGATGCGATGACGTTCAGCAGCGCGGTCCGGCTCGTACCGGCCTGGTTCTCGCCGCGGCGCGTGCCGCTGCTCACTCAACTCACCGGACTGTTGGGGCAGGTGGGGCAGATCGCGTCGGCGATCCCGTTCGCGTTCGCACTGGCCGGATACGGCTGGAGCCCGGCGTTCCTCGGCGCGGCATGCGTGGCGGTCGGGGCGAGCGTCACCGCCGGTCTGGTGATCCGCAACGGTCCTGTCGGTGCGGCGCAGCCCGCCGAGGACGGCG
This sequence comes from Mobilicoccus sp., assembly GCA_032100225.1. GTDB lineage: Bacteria > Actinomycetota > Actinomycetes > Actinomycetales > Dermatophilaceae > Mobilicoccus. The sequence continues at coordinate 8,059 of DAMDJY010000130.1, read as the reverse complement.
GCCCGATCTCGTTCCGCCGGGGGGTGCTCGACACGTGGCGCACGCCGGGGACGCGGCTGGGGATCTGGACCCACTACGTCACCAGCTTCACGGCCATGACGTTCGTGATGATGTGGGGCGTCCCCTTCCTCGCCGCGGGCGAAGGGCTGTCGACCACGGCGGCGAGCGCGCTGCTGACGGTGCATGTGCTGGCGTCGGTGCCGTGCGGTCCGCTGTTCGGGGAGCTGACGCAGCGGTACCCCTATCGGCGCACGAACCTCGTGTTCTTCGTCGTGACGGCGACGACGCTGCCGTGGCTGCTGGTGCTGCTGTGGCCGGGGCGGGCGCCGATGTGGGCGTTGGTGCTGCTCGTCATCGGGCTCGCTGCGGGCGGGCCGGGGTCGTCGATCGGGTTCGACTTCGCCCGGACCTTCAACCCGGCGCATCGCCTCGGGACGGCGACGGGCCTCGTCATCATGGGCGGGTTCGGCGGTGCCCTCATCGCGATCACGCTGATCGGAGTCCTGCTCGACGTGGGAGAACGGCTGCTCGGGTTGCCGCCGCAGGAGGCGTACCGGCTCGCGATGGCGGTGCAGATCCCGATGGTCGCGCTCGGAATCTGGGGCGTCGTATCGACGAGGCGGGTCATCCGCTCCGGGTTCGCCGACGACGGCATCGAACTCGACCGGTTCCCTGCCGCCGTGCGTCGCAAGTTCAGCGCCCGCCCGCGTCGCGAGCGTTGAAGGCCCGCACCCCACCGACACGTCCATGTGTGTGAGTCGAGACAGGGGGCCCTCCCCGCGCGTCGGGGAGCCTGGAACGGGTCGTGGCGACGTAACACCGCAGTGCCTATCGGTGAAGTAGAGGCATGAACGAGTCCACAACCGGTCACGACATCCGGGACCCCGCGGTGTTGGAGGCCGTCTACCGCGAGCACATCGGGGCGATCCAGCGGTTCGTCGCGCGGCGGGTCGAGGATCCGCACGACGCGGCGGACCTCGTGGCCGATGTCTTCGTCGCCGCCATCGAGAGCGGACACCGCTACCGACCTGAGCGCGGCAGTCGGCTGGGGTGGCTCTACGGCATCGCCCAGAACGTTGTTGCGGGGCATGCCCGATCACGAGCGCGCGGCCTGCGCGCCACCGGCCGGATCAGCGGGCGGGCACTCGTCAACGAGGACGATGTCGAGCGCATGGTCGAGCGCATCGCCGCCGAAGAGCCCGCGCGGCAACTCCTGGCGCGTCTCGCGGACCTGCCCGAGAGGCAACGCGCCGTCGTCGAACTCGTCGCCGTGGACGGCCTGACCCTCACCGAGGCGGCCGCTGCTCTCGGCATCGCGCCCGGCACCGCGCGAGTCCGGTATCACCGCGCCCGCGCCACTCTCACTCATGACCTACCGCTAGAGGTGACCCCATGAACGCGCACGACCACTTCGAAACCGCCCTGCTCGACGAGTTGACCACCTACGCCGAGGAACGTCGCCGCACCACCACGATGCGACGCCGCATCGCGCTCCTGGGCGCTGCCGCGGCGGCCGCTGCCGGCCTCGTCCTCGCCCCCGGTTTCGGCGCGCAGAACACCCCGGCGTACTCGGTGCAGGAGGGCAATGACGGCGAGGTGATCGTCACGGTGCGTGACCTGGACGACGCGGCTGCGCTGGAACGCGCCATCGAGGCGCGCGGGATCAAGGTCGACGTCACGTTCCTCCGCCCAGGGACCCGGTGCGCGTCAGGCCGCTATCAGGTGGTGAACCGTGCCCTGACGGGGCTGTTGATGCGAGTCGGCACGGACGAGTTCACGGTGACGATCCCGCCTGGGACGGTCAGGGACGACGAGACGTTCGTGCTCTCGGCCGCCCACCAGACGTTCCCCGACACGGTCGATGCCGCTGGCAACGAGCTCACGGACAGAGTCTCGTTCGCGGTCGAGGCGGAACTTGCGGCCGGATCCGTCGAACCCTGCCGTGTCGAGCAGGGCGACCCCCTGCCCGAGCCACCGCGCTGAGGTCAGTACTGCTGCAGTCCCGAGCCCATGCCGCCGGAGGCCATGTTCTCGAGGCGGCCGATGCGTTCGGACATCGGCGGGTGGGTGGAGAACATGCTGGAGATGTCGCCGGCGCGGAAGGGGTTGGCGATCATCATGTGGCTGGCGTTCACGACCTGCTGCTCGGGGGCCAGGGGCGCGTGACGTACTCCCGATTCGAGCTTTCGCAGGGCCGAGGCGAGAGCGAGGGGGTCGCCGGTGAGCTTGGCGCCGTCTTCGTCGGCGTCGTACTCGCGGGTGCGACTGATGGCCATCTGCACGACGCCGGCCGCGACGGGCGCGAGCACGGACATCGCGATGAGGGCGAGCGGGTTGGGGCGGTCCTCGTCGCCGCCGGAGAAGATGTTGGCGAACATGAGCATCTGCGCGATGCTCGTGACGACGCCCGCGATGGCGGCAGCGACCGAGCTGGTGAGGATGTCGCGGTTGTAGACGTGCATCAGCTCGTGCCCGAGCACTCCGCGCAGCTCTCGCTCGTCGAGCAGCGCCAGGATCCCCTCGGTGCAGCAGACAGCGGAGTGGGACGGATTGCGGCCGGTGGCAAAGGCGTTGGGCGCCTGGGTCGGGGACACGTACAGTCGGGGCATCGGCTGCTGTGCACGCTCCGAGAGCTCCCGGACGATGCGGTACATGGCGGGCGCCTCGGCCTCGCTGACCGGGCGGGCGCGCATGGCGCGGATGGCGATGGTGTCGCTGTTCCAGTAGCCGTAGGCCGTGGTGGCGAGGCCGATAAGGGCGAAGATCCAGATGTAGCGGCCCCCACCGACGACCGCCCCGAGGGCGAGGAGGATGCCGAAGATCGCGCCGAAGAGGAGTGCGGTCTTGAGCCCGTTGTAGTGCCGATGCATGCCCGGATCAACGATGTCGCGCGCTCGGACGTTCCCACGAAGGAGAGCACGGTGCCATCTCATCCTTGGAACGGTGGGACTAGGATCACACGAGGTGAGGTTATCTATAACACCTCGTGCGGTTTCACTGCCGCTCTCCTTATACGAACATGACCTGCCCTGAGGACGGAAGCCGAACGTTGCCCACTTCATCCAAGACCGTCGAGCAGCTCGACCGGGTCGTCATCCGATTCGCCGGCGACTCCGGCGATGGCATGCAGCTGACCGGTGACCGCTTCACCAGTGCCACGGCTGCGCTCGGAAACGACCTGTCGACGCTGCCCAACTTCCCTGCCGAGATCCGCGCGCCTCAGGGCACGTTGCCGGGTGTGTCGAGCTTCCAGCTCCACTTCGCCGACCACAACGTGCTCACCCCGGGTGACTCCCCCGACGTGCTCGTCGCGATGAACCCCGCCGCGCTGGCCGCGAACCTGCGCGACCTGCCGCGTGGCGGCGTCATCATCGTCGACTCCGACGCGTTCGGAAAGCGCCCGCTGGCCAAGGTCGGGTACGCGGAGAACCCGCTGGAGGACGGCACGCTCGAGTCGTACCACGTGCACTCGCTGCCGCTCACGTCGATGACCGTGAAGGCGCTGGCCGACTTCGACCTCACCCGCAAGGAGAAGGAGCGGGCGAAGAACATGTTCGCTCTCGGCCTGCTCTCGTGGCTGTACACGCGGCCGCTCGAGGGGACGCGCGCTTTCCTCAAAGCCAAGTTCGGCAAGCTGCCCGAGATCCTCTCAGCCAACCTCACGGCGCTGGAGGCGGGGTTCAGCTACGGCGAGACCACCGAGGACTTCGCGGTCAACTACGAGATCGCGCCGGCACCGATGGTGCCCGGTCGGTACCGCAACATCACGGGCAACGTCGCCACGGCGTACGGCCTGGTCGCCGCGGCGCACCGTGCGGGGCTGCCCCTGGTCCTCGGCAGCTACCCGATCACGCCCGCCTCGGACATCCTGCACACCCTCGCCGGGCTCAAGCGCTACGGCGTCACCACCGTGCAGGCCGAGGACGAGATCGCCGGAGTCGGCATCGCGCTCGGCGCCTCGTTCTCCGGTGCACTCGGTGTGACGACCACGTCGGGCCCGGGCCTGGCGCTCAAGTCCGAGATCATCGGCCTGGGCGTCTCCACCGAGCTGCCGCTGGTCGTCATCGACGTGCAGCGCGGCGGCCCGTCGACGGGTCTGCCCACCAAGACCGAACAGGCCGACCTGTTGCAGGCCATGTTCGGCCGCAACGGTGAGTCGCCCGTGGCGGTGATCGCCCCCAAGTCCGCTGTCGACTGCTTCGACAGCGCCATCGAGGCGGTGCGCATCGCCACGACCTACCGCACGCCGGTGCTGCTGCTCTCCGACGGATACCTCGCCAACGGCTCCGAGCCGTGGCGCATCCCGGAGGTCTCCGAACTCCCCGACATCACAGTCGACTTCGCCACCGAACCCAACGCCACCGACGTCAAGGGCAACCCGACGTTCCACCCGTTCGTGCGCGACGAGGCGACCCTCGCGCGACCGTGGGCGATCCCCGGCACCCCCGGTCTCGAGCACCGCATCGGCGGCATCGAGAAGGCCGACGGTACGGGCAACATCAGCTACGACCCCGACAACCACGACCGCATGACGCGCCTGCGCCAGGCCAAGATCGACGGCATCGCGGCAGACATCGGCGACCTCGAGGTCGACGACCCCACCGGTGACGCCGAAGTCCTCGTCCTCGGATGGGGGTCGACGTTCGGGCCGATCAGCGCCGCCGTGCGTTCCCTGCGCGGCTCGGGCATCCCCATCGCTCAGGCACACCTGCGTCACCTCAACCCGATGCCGGCCAACACCGGGGACGTGCTGCGTGCCTACAAGCGCGTCGTCGTCCCGGAGATGAACCTCGGCCAGCTCGCCCTGCTGCTGCGCGGCCGGTTCCTCGTCGACATCCAGTCCCACACGGCCGTCCGCGGTCTGCCGTTCCCGTCCCACGAGCTCGTGGACGTATTGGCTGCCGCCGTCGCCGACCTCGACCCCTCGAAGGAGGGCTGATCCATGACCATCGACCTCGGCATGCCCTCGAGCGGGCTCCACGGCGTTCCCCGTCTAGCGGACGACGCTCCCGCGCAGAACAAGAAGGACTTCACCTCCGACCAGGAGGTGCGCTGGTGCCCTGGTTGCGGCGACTACGCGATCCTCGCCGGTGTGCAGTCGTTCCTGCCGACCCTCGGCCTCAAGCGCGAGAACATGGTGTTCGTCTCGGGCATCGGCTGCAGCTCGCGTTTTCCGTACTACCTCGACACGTACGGGATGCACTCGGTCCACGGCCGCGCCCCGTCGATCGCCACCGGCATCGCCGTGTCGCGCCCCGACCTGTCGGTGTGGGTCGTCACCGGTGACGGCGATGCCCTCTCCATCGGCGGCAACCACCTCATCCACGCGCTGCGCCGCAACGTTAACCTGACGATCCTGCTGTTCAACAACCGGATCTACGGCCTCACCAAGGGGCAGTACTCCCCCACCTCCGCCCCGGGCCTGATCACCAAGTCGAGCCCCGCCGGCTCGGTCGACCCCGTGTTCAACCCCGTTGCGTTGGCGCTCGGCGCAGGTGCCACGTTCGTGGCCCGAACGATGGACTCCGACCGCGCGCACCTCACCGCGACGCTGCAGGCCGCAGCAGAGCACCGAGGCGCGTCCCTGGTCGAGATCTACCAGAACTGCCCGATCTTCAACGACGGCGCGTTCGAGATGCTCAAGGACCATGAGCAGGCCGAGGCGCGCATCCTGCGCCTGGAGAAGGGACAGCCGGTCCGGGCGGGCGACCACCACGTCGTCGTCCGCAACGGCGACGGCGGGCTCGAGGTCGTCGGTGCGAAGAACGCCGACCCCGCGAAGATCGTCACGCACGACCCGACCCGCGAAGACCCCTCCCAGGCCTTCTCCATCGCCCAGCTCGACGGGGAGCACGTGCCGCTCGGCATCTTCCGCTCCGTCGACCACCCCACGTACGACGACCTCGTGCGCAGCCAGGTGGCCTCGGCTGTGGCCCAGAACGGCGGGTCCGTCGACGACAGCGACATCTCCTCGCTCCTGGCAGGGCGGGACACGTGGACGGTCGAGTAGACACACGCACCGACGAGGACGGCGCCCGGGATTCCACCCGCGGCGCCGTCCTCGGCTTTGCCGCCTATCTGATCTGGGGCGCGATGCCCCTCTACTTCCGGCTGCTGGTGCCCGCGACGGCCTGGGAGATCCTGGCGCACCGCATCGTGTGGTCGCTGGTGTTCTGCCTGGCCCTGCTGGCGCTGCTGCGTCATCCGGCACCCACGTGGCGTCGTCCTGCTCGGGAGAACGCCGGCCTGGCCCTCGCCGGCGTCCTCATCGCGATCAACTGGGTGACCTACCTGTACGCGGTCACCACCGGTCGCGTCACCGAGGCCGCGCTCGGCTACTTTCTCAACCCCCTCGTGAGCGTCGCGCTGGGGCTACTCCTCCTCGGAGAGCGCCTACGGCCCCTACAGACCCTGGCCGTGTCGATCGGCGCGGCCGGAGGCCTCTACCTCGCACTCACAGGCGGCTCCGTGCCCTGGCTGGCGTTCGTGCTCGCGTTCTCGTTCGGGTTCTACGGCCTGGTCAAGAAGCGAATCGGCGTCGGACTCGGCGCCCTGGAGGGGATGACGTACGAGACCGCTGTCCTCGCCCCTGCTGCGGTGGGAATGTTGGTGTGGCTCGGGATGACCGGCCGCGCGACAGCGCTGTCAGAGGGGCCCATGCACACCCTCCTGCTGGTCTCCACCGGCATCTTCACAGCCGTTCCGCTGATCCTGTTCGCGATGGCCGCCCGCCGGGTCCCGCTCGTCACCCTGGGCCTGCTGCAGTTCATCGCCCCGGTGCTGCAGTTCCTCACCGGGTGGCTCCTCGGGGAGTCGATGACGATGCACCGGTGGATCGGGTTCGGCATCGTCTGGGTGGCCGTCACCGTGCTGATGCTCGATCCCGTCCTCGCCAGACGCGCTCGCACCCGCTGAGCGCGCACGACGAAGCCGCCACCTCCCGTTGAGGTGGCGGCTTCGTCGATCTGCCCCGAGTGTGTTCGCGCTTCTGTTGCTTGCTCTAGACGACCGCTGCGGTCTGAGCCGGCGGCTCGGAGTCCACGAGGACCAGAGCACCGCGGTCGATCGCATCCTCGACAAAGTTCAGCAACATCGAGAGGTAGTTCTTGACGACGGCCAGGGTGGCCTCCTCGTCACGGTCGACGAGCCAGGCGAGCGTCGCGCCGTCGGTGAGCGTGAGCACCATGCGGGCAACCGTGCGCGTGGTCACCTCACTGGTCCCACGCAGACCGAGGCCGTCGCTGAGGAAGGCCTCGATGGTGTCGAGATAGGTCTTGTACAGGAGGCGGGCGGCTTCACCATCGCCGCGCACCGACCACGACGCCAGTTCGTAGCTGAGGAGCTGTCGACCCGGGTCGGCCGCGGTGGTGTCCCAGAAGGCCTGCATCGCCGCGCGTGCCTTCTCACGGAAAGATTCGTTCGCCACCTCCTTGAAGGCGGCAGCAACCGGTCCGAGGATCGGGTTCATGAAGGATTCGGCGACGGCGTTGATCAGCGCCTCTTTGCTGCTGAAGCAGTAATGCACGACACCGAGGGAGACATTGGCACGCTCGGCGATCCGACGGACGGACGCAGCGGCCAGCCCCTCATCGATCGCGAGGTTGATCGTGGCTTCGATCAACTGCTCTCTGCGGCGCTCTGCGGGAACTCTGGGCATGCTTAACAATGTAGGCCCTCCGCGAGCCCTGGATCCAACAGCTCGGGCGCCACTTACCCTGCTCATACGTTGGCGTTATCGAACCTTTATCCGACGCTGTCGGAAATCCGACATACGGGGGCGGAGAGCGCCCCCGAAAGCCTCCCGAGACCCAGTTCGTCGCCCGGAAACGACAGCACCGGCCGCGCCTGCACGCCGAATACGTAGTAAAGCCAGTACAACTCATGACCATGTGAGTTGCCTGGATCGCACCTGAGAGGGCATGCGGGACTCGATGTGACCTCACGAGTGGGCCCCGACATCACGCCCGTAGCTCCGCCACTCAGGCCCGCCTAGCCCCTTCCACAGCCCTCTGCGCGGGCCCGACGGGCAGGTTTCGGCCACGGCGGCCCGCGTCGGCCC
>DAMDJY010000129.1:2106-10338 GCA_032100225.1 Mobilicoccus sp. | reverse complement strand
CCGGCCCGCCTCGGCGGCACCGCCCCGACCCTCGAAGAAGCGACTCGCATGGACCTCGAGGAGATCGCCGCCCGCCGGGCCGCGCGCCTCGCCGAGGCGGACCGTATCGCCGGCGGCACAGGTGCGGGGGCTGTCCCCGGCGACCCCACCGAGGTGACCGCGCAGCCCGACGCGCCCACCCCCTGATCCTCGTCCGCCACTGCGCGTCGAGAACTCGACACACTGCGCATTCGCCCAGGTCGAAGGGTTGTCGGTGAGTGCGGCTAACGTCCCGACCATGAGTCAGAGCGAGCCGACCGGTACGACGTCCGCCAGCGCATCGGAGCCCCGCACTGCCTGGTTGGATCCGAAGCAACGCCGCATCGCCGACGAGGTGATCACGCGCCTCGCCGGTCCTGACGCAACGCTGCGGGAGGACCAGGAGCAGGCGGTGGCAGCCCTGTGCGTGCCCGGTTCGCGTGCCCTCGTGGTGCAGGCGACCGGGTGGGGCAAGTCTGCGGTGTACTGGGCGGCTACCGCGATTCGGCGAGCCGAGGGTGCGGGGCCGACCTTGGTCGTCTCGCCCCTGCTGTCGCTGATGGCCGATCAGGTGTCTGCGGCCACCCGTGCCGGTCTGACCGCCGCGACCATCAACTCGGGCAACATCGACGACTGGGGTCACATCGAGCAGCAGATGAAGAACGGAGACATCGACGTCCTCCTCGTCTCACCCGAGCGCCTGGCCAACCCGGGGTTCGGGCGCCGGGTGCTCGAAAGTCTGCGGGGGAGGCTCGGTCTGCTCGTCGTCGACGAGGCCCACTCGATCTCCGACTGGGGGCACGACTTCCGCCCCGACTACCGCCGCGTCGCCGACACCTGGCGCGACCTCGACCCGATGTGCCCGGTTCTCGCCACCACTGCCACGGCCAATGCCCGAGTCACCGAGGACATAGCGCGGCAGCTGGGCGCCGCCACGGTGGTCCTGCGCGGTCCGCTGGCGCGATCGAGCCTGCAGCTCGTCGTCGTCCCCGAGCTGGATCCGCTGACGCGTTACGCGTGGGTGGTCGAGCACCTCCGCACGCTGCCGGGCTCCGGAATCGTCTACGCCCTCACCGTGGCCGACGCCGAGCGGCTGGCCGAGGTCGTGGCTCGAGAACTGCCCGACCTGCCGGTCGCCGCCTACACCGGGCGCCTGGATCCCGATCAACGTGCCGGGCTCGAGAACGACCTGCGGGCCAACCGGGTCAAGGCCCTCATCGCCACCTCGGCGCTGGGCATGGGTTTCGACAAACCCGACCTCGGCTTCGTTGTCCACGTCGGCTCCCCGCCGTCGCCGGTCTCCTACTACCAGCAGGTCGGACGTGCCGGGCGAGGCATCGACCACGCGATGGTCGTCCTCCTGCCGTCACGTGGTGACGAGGGGGTGTGGGAGCACTTCGCGACCGCCACCCTTCCCGACCCCCGCCAGGTCGAGGCCATCCTCGAGGCGCTCGCCCAGGCGGCACCGGCGGCCAAGAGCGTCGTGGCGCTCGAAGCCGAGACGGGCATCCGCCGCGGCCGGGTCGAGCTGCTGACCAAACAGCTGGCGGTCGACGGGTGCGTCCAGCGCGTGGAGGACGGCTGGGTGCGTACCGACGTCCCGTGGGAGTACGACGCGGCGCACTACGACGGAATCCTCGCCGCGCGGCGCCGTGAGGCCGACATCATGCGCGACTACATCGCGGGCCGCGACTGCCTCATGAAGCTGCTGCAGACCTCGTTGGACGATCCCGATGCGCAGCCGTGCGGGCGGTGCTCGGTGTGCCTGGGGCACCTGCCGGAGGGGTTGTCGGAGCGGCCCTCCGCCGAGGTCGTCATGCGGATCGGCGCTGAGTTGCGCACCCGGTTCCACACGCTGGAACCACGCAAGATGTGGCCCGGAGCCCCCTTCGGCCGCCGCGGACGCATTCCGGCCGACGAGGCTGCCGAACCGGGCCGCGTGCTCATCCACGCCGACGCCCCCGAGTGGCGCGGCGTTCTCGCCGAGTTCGCGCAGGACGAGAGCTCCGATGCCGTCAACGACCATGCCGTGCGTGTGCTCGCCGAGTGGAAGAACTCCTGGACCGCCCGCCCCGATGTGGTCGTGGCCGTCTCCGCCGAGGGGCATCCCCGGGTGACCGACGCCGTGGCCGATCACCTCGCCGGGGTGGGACGTCTCGACCGCGCGCCCATGGTCGTCAAGCCCGAACCGGCCGAGGACGCCGCCGACGGTGCACGAGAAGGGGGCGGCGGTGTGGAGGCGGCGATGTGGGCTCGGCGCCTGTTCGTCCCGGACGAGGCCGAGGCCCAGATCCGCGGGCGGCGCGTCCTTCTGGTGGTCGATTCGTCATCCACCGGATGGGTCGTCACGGTCGCCGCGTCCATGCTCCGAGGCTGTGGCGCAACCGGCGTCCTGCCTCTGCTCATCCACCGCCGCCCCTGACCCGGGCGCGAATTCTGTTGGTCACCAACGGCTTCGAAACTTCTCAAAAGAAGTTTGAGAAATCGTGTTTGGAGCCGAGAGAGCCCGGGCAATGGAGACGTGTACGACGGTCGGCCACGGTTCCGAAGAGGGACCGGTCGGGACGAGAGATGGAACGTCACTCGAACCGAAGGAGCCGATCAGCCGACGCGGGTACGTGGCGCCGACGGTTCGCCGTCGCAGCGCGCTCCCGCCTACGAGAGGAACACCAGATGTTCGGCAACGACATTACGGCAGATGACATCAACCGCCTCCACAACTCCAACGTCGTCGACCAGAACGGCGACAAGGTCGGATCCGTCGGCCAGATCTACCTGGACGACCAGACCAACCGCCCCACCTGGGTGACCGTCAAGACCGGTCTCTTCGGTGGCAAGGAGACGTTCGTTCCGCTGGACCGCGCGAGCGAGGACAACGGCGACATCCGCGTTCCGTACACCAAGGACTTCATCAAGGACGCGCCGAACATGGACGCGGACCACCACATCTCCGAGCAGGAGGAGGACGAGCTCTACCGGTACTACAACCTGGAGGGCACGACCACCGCCACGGACACCCACCGCGACGCAGCGGCCCTCGGCACCACCGGTGTCGACGTGGACCGCGACCGCGAGGTTGCTGTCGACCGCGACCGCGACGCTGACGGCTCTGTCGTCCGCCGCGAAGAGGAGCTGCACGTCGGCACCGAGCGCGTGCAGACCGGCCGCGTCCGCCTGCGCAAGCACGTTGTCACCGAGCAGGAGTCGGTCGAGGTGCCCGTCTCCCGCGAAGAGGTCCACGTGACCCGCGAGCCCATCCGCGATGGCGAGGTCGGCGGCCGCATCGGTGGCGACGAGGAGATCGCGGTGGAGCTTCACGAGGAGCGCCCCGTTGTCGCCAAGGAGACCGTTGCCAAGGAGCGCATCGGCCTTGACAAGGAGGTCCACACGGACACCGAGCGTGTCAACGCTGAGGTCCGTAAGGAGCAGGTCGAGGTCGAGCGTGACGGCGATGTCGTCCGCGAGGACAAGAACGACCGCATCTGACATTCCGATGTCTGAGTAGTTCTGAAGAAGGCCCCGAACCCGCAAGGGTTCGGGGCCTTCTTCGTGTGCCCACTCAGAGCATGAGCGTGGCCCGCAGCCATCCGGCTGCGGGCCACGTCTCTGTCTGCGGCGGCCTCAACTCTGCGACTGCATGAACCGCCAAGCGTCGGAGACGATGTCGTGCAGGGAGAGCTCCGGGCGCCATCCGAGCGTGTCGGCAGCGCGCTGAGAGGACGCGACGAGAGTGGCGGGGTCGCCGGCACGGCGGGGCTTGACCTCGGCGGGGATGGGGTGGCCCGTGACCTCGCGGCAGGCGTCGAGAACCTGTTGGACGGAGTACCCGGTCCCGCTGCCGAGGTTGAAGACGCGGTGTCGGCCCGGCTCGGAGGTCTCCAGTGCCAACAGGTGGGCGCGACCGAGGTCGACGACGTGGAGGTAGTCGCGCACAGCGGTGCCGTCGTCGGTGGGGTAGTCGTCACCGAAGATCGACAACGACTCGCGCTGCCCGGCAGGCACCTTGAGCACGTTGGGGATGAGGTGGGTCTCGACCTGGTGGCGCTCCCCGAAGGCCTCGCGTGCGCCGCCGACGTTGAAGTACCGGAGCGACGTTGCTCCGAGACCGTGTGCCTGGGCGTACCCGGTCAGGAGCATGTCGACCGCGAGCTTGGAGTGCCCGTAGGGGTTGATAGGGGAGGGCGTGGCGTCCTCGGTGATGGGGCAGACCTCGGGCTCGCCGTAGACGGCTGCCGTCGAGGAGAAGACGACGCGGGGGATGCCTGCGGCGCGGACTGCGTCGAAGAGCTTGAACGAGCCCACGACGTTGTTCTCCCAGTACAGCTCGGGCCGCTCGACCGATTCACCCACGAGGGATTTGGCGGCGAAGTGGAGAACCCCGTCGAAGCCGCCTCCGGCGAGCAGGTCGCCGATGTCGTGGATCCGCGCCTGAACGAGCTGCGCGCCCGATGGGACGGCGTCCTCATGCCCGGTGGACAGGTCGTCGACGACCGTCACCTCATGTCCGGCCTCGACGAGCTGCGACGTGACGACCGATCCGATGTACCCGGCCCCCCCGGTGACCACGAGCTTCATACGTCCCCTCCTTGTGCGTCGGCGGACCCGATCAGGGCCTCACGTTCACTGTAGGTGAGCACCCCCACCTGCGCCGCGCCCCGGGGGAGGCTCCGCGATTCGTCCTTCAAAGGATGCACCTGGTGCCGATGAGTGCTGCGAGCCGGAGGAGGACTGCCGATGCAACGACCGTACCGACCCACGGGCCTGAGCCAGCGTGACCTCAAGGTCATCGAGATCGAGCGACGCTGGGGCCCCACCCCGGCGGCTCTGTCACTCAAGCTCGACGACGCAGCCGACATCCTGGGACTGGATGCCCGCTCCTACGCGATGGTGGTCAACGCGCTCATCGACGACCCGGCAGCGCACGCCGCCGATCCGCGCACCATGGAGCATCTGCGCTCGATCCGCGACGCCCGCCGAGACATCGCAGGCTGATGACACGACGAAGGCCCTCCCAGTGGGAGGGCCTTCGTCGTTGTGGTGTCCGGAGGGGGACTTGAACCCCCACGCCCGATAAAGGGCACTAGCACCTCAAGCTAGCGCGTCTGCCATTCCGCCACCCGGACAGGGTGTAGGCGCTTCGCCGGAGCTTCCCGGCGCCTTGCGACCTCCGGAACATTAGCACGGGCGCCCGGTCGGATGCGAAACGAGCTGGTGCACCGTCAGCCCGGGCGGGGCACGCGGATGATGCGGCGGCGCAGCCACACGCGTCGCATGCCGCCCATGTAGATGCGGTGGCGCGACAGCTCCCATTGCCCGTACTCGGCCTCGGCTGCGAGCAGGGCTCGCACGTCGGCGCGGGGGAGGCGGGGCGGCAATGTCAGGACTCGGTACTCGTACTCGACCATCCCCACCAGTGTGGCACCGGCACGGCTGCGGGGGCCACGGGGGCAGACGGCGAGCGGACGGCGGCGAGAATTTTCGAGAATTCTGGCTGACCACGAGGTCGACATGCATGATGACCTGCCGAATCAGGCCGAGAGGAGGTAGCGTCGAGGCATGAGCGCTGACCCCCGGGCTGCCCTGGTCACATTCGTCACGGCCCTTGAGCGGCACCTCGAAGCGGCGTCGTCTCGCCGCGGCGAGAACGACCCTGCGGTCGTCGCCGCCTACCAGGCCGTGGCCGAAGCCTTCGATGCCTATGAGGACGCCCTCATGGAGGCGTTCGAAGAGGTCACGCCGCTGGAGGTGTTCACCGACGACGACTTCGACGACGACTTCGATGATGACGACGACGACGACGATGAAGATGACGACGACCTCGACGACGAGGACGACGAGGACGATGACGATGACGACATGGTCACCGATGAGACCGGTGCCGCTGCTGACGTCTCTCGTCGCTAGGAGGCGGCCCTGCGTCGGTCACTGATTCTTCCGTCGACCTCTGTCCCTGCACCGTCCGAGGACATCGCGCTGACCCGGTCCGCCGATGCCTGCGGGCTGGATTCGGTGTGGGTCGGCGAGCGTGCAGGCTCGGCAGGTACTGCGCGTCTTGCAGCCCTGGCCGCGACGACGTCACGAGTGGTACTCGGGCTGGGGCTCGTTCCGCTGTCGGCCCGTAGCGCCGAACACCTCGACGAGACAATGACGACGTTGTCGTTGCTCGCAGCCGGTCGGGTTGCGGTGGCGTTCTCGCTGCCGACCGCCCTCGCCTCCCCTCTGCGTCCCGCGTGGGCAACCTACCTGCCCACGGTGGCCGACCGGGTGCGGCAGGCCGGCATCCCGGTCGCGGTGTCGATCGACGACCAGGCCACAGCCGTGGCTGCCGCCGACCACGTCGACCGGATCATCCTGCGTGGAGCCGACACCGTCCTCACCGAGAAGATCGCCACTGTCCTCCAACGGCTCCCCGAGCCTCCCCAGATCGACGTCTGGCTCGACCTCGCCGGCCCGGATGACGACGCCGACCTCCTGAGGCCGGTGATCGCCGAGCGTCTCGCCGTGGCGGGCGTCTCCGGACATGGCGCCCTGCGCACGATCAGCACCCGCGATTTTCCCGGGCTCCACGGCGAGGTCGACTCGGCCTACGCCACCGGCGAGCCGGCCCGCGCCGCGCTGTCGGTGCCCCGCGAGCTCGTCGATCAGACGTGCCTCACCGGTGATGCCGCGCAGTTGGCAGCTCGAGTGCAGGCCTATGCCGAGGCCGGCGCGTCGGGGATCACCGTCTTCCCGCACGCCCCCACGCTCGAGGCACGCATCGCCGCTGTCACCGCCTTCGCCGAGGCGGGTGCGCCGTAGGCGCGCGTCGACGCCTAGGCTGACGACGTGGCCACGGTTCTCCTCGTCCGACACGGGCGCACGACAGCGAACGCCTCCGGGATCCTCGCGGGATGGAGCCCGGGCGTCGACCTCGACGACACCGGACGGGAGCAGGCCGCAGCGCTGGCCGCCCGCCTCGCCGGGGTTTCTGCGGCAGAGGTGGTCTCCAGCCCGTTGACCCGATGCCTCCAGACCGCCGACATCCTGCGTCGCGACGCGTGGTCGGAGGTGCCGATGACCGAGGACGACGACCTCGGCGAATGCCGGTACGGCGCCTGGACCGGACGTTCGCTCGCCGACCTCGCCGGTGAGCCCCTGTGGACCACGGTCCAGCAGCACCCCAGTGCGGCAACCTTTCCCGCCTCGGACGAGTTTCGCCACGAGTCGATCCGTGAGATGTCGACCCGCGCGATCGACGCCGTGCGCCGTATCGACGCGAGGATCGAGGCCGAGCACGGGCCGGGCGCCGTGTGGGTGGTGGTCTCGCACGGAGACGTCGTCAAGGCACTGCTCGCCGACGCCGCGGGCGCGCACCTCGACGCCTTCCAGCGCTTCACGGTCGGGCCTGCCTCGCTGAGCATCGTGCGGTACACCAGCGAGCGCCCGTACCTCGTCCGCATGAACGACACCGGCGACGACCTGGGCTTCCTCAAGGCTCCCGCTCCCACGAGTGCAGCGTCGGGATCCACCGGCGTCGTCGGCGGGGGAGTCTGACAGCTCCCGCCACGGGGTCGTCGGACTCGACCCTGCCGCGTGGGTACTACCGTGGGGGCATGGCCCTCATCGACTTCGACCCCCCGGAGCGTTTCGTCACCGGGACCGTGGGTCCTCCGGGACAACGGCAGTTCTACCTCCAGGCCAGCGGCTCCGGCCGCGTGACCTCGGTGGCGGTGGAGAAAGGTCAGGTCAGCATCCTCGCCGAGCGCGTCGACGACATGCTCGACGAGTACGCCCCCGACAGCGCCGAGGTGGGCCTGCCCGACAACGCGCCGCTCGACATGCCGCTCGAGGAAGAGTTCGCCGTCGGCACCATGCGGCTGGACTGGGACCCGATCTCGAGGCGTGTCGTCCTGCATCTCGTCCCGGTAGGGGAGGAGGTCGACGAAGACACCGACCTGCGCGTGATCGATGCGACCTGTCTGCGCGTCAGCCTCGACGCCGACGCTGCGCGAGCCTTCGCCGCACGCAGCCTCCGCGTCGTCGCCGCCGGGCGCCCGCCGTGCCCGTTCTGCGGCGCACCTCTGGACCCCAGCGGTCACGTCTGCCCCCGGGCCAACGGTTACAAGAGGTGACGACGCCCGTCCCCGACGTCGAAGCCCTCAGCCAGGCTCTGGCAAACGACGGACTGCGTGTGGTGGGGCAACTGCTCGACGCCTCCAACGTGGCGTTCTTCGG
>DAMDJY010000129.1:0-2096 GCA_032100225.1 Mobilicoccus sp. | reverse complement strand
GCCGGGCAGATCCCCGTCGTCTACAAGCCGGTCCGTGGTGAGAGACCGCTGTGGGACTTTCCGACCGGATGCCTCGCCCATCGCGAGCGCGCCTCGTACCTGCTCGACGCTGCTGCCGGATTCGGCGTCGTTCCCCCGACCGCGCTGCACGACGGTCCCGCTGGACCCGGCTCGGTCCAGGCCTGGGTCACCGACCCCGACGACCTCATCCCCGATGACAGCGACGACGACCAGGTCGATGGCGACGTCGAGGACGACGGTGGGCTCGACGCTGAAGCCGAGGAAGGCGAAGACGACGAGGACGAGATGGCCCAGTACGACACGGCCGAATCGCCCGACGACGCGGATGGACCGATGTTCCTCCTGCTGCCACCGGATGAGGTCGCTCCGCCGTGGCTGCCGGTGTTCACCGGTGAGCTCCCGGATGGGCGGCCGGTCGTTCTCGCGCACGCCGACACCGCGGAACTGCGGTCGGTGGCGGTGCTCGACGCCGTGCTCAACAACAGCGATCGCAAAGGCTCGCACCTGCTGCGGGATCCGCGGGGGCATCTGTGGGGGATCGACCACGGCGTGAGCCTGCACGAGAGCCCCAAACTGCGCACGGTCCTGTGGGGGTGGGCCGGTGAACCCATCGCGGCGCATGACCTCGATCGACTCGGCCGTCTTCGCGACGCGTTGGCCACTGACCCATTGCGTGCGGACCTCGCCGAGCTGCTTACCACGGTCGAGATCGCCGCGTTGACCGCACGAGTTTCTGAGCTGCTCTCCGCCGGGCGTCATCCGCTGCCGACGCCGGGCTGGCCGTCCGTTCCCTGGCCCGCGTTGTGACGCCGAGAATGCCCTGGGCCCGACGTCCGGATACGATCACGCCGTGATCGCCTGGCCCGTTCCTGCCCTGTCCAGCCTTCCCGGTCGTGGGGAGGTTCCCACCGTGCACGACACGGCCACCGACGCGTTGCAACGCCTCGACGTCGACGAGCGCGCCGGGGTGTACGTCTGCGGTATCACCCCCTACGACGCGACGCACATGGGGCACGCTGCCACCTACGTCACAGTCGACCTGCTCAACCGGGCACTACTCGACGCCGGAGCGTCGGTCACGTTCGTGCAGAACGTCACCGACGTCGACGACCCGTTGCTGGAGCGGGCGACGCGGGACGGCGTCGACTGGCGCGACCTCGCGACGAAGGAGATCCAACTCTTCCGCGACGACATGACCGCGCTGTCGGTCATCCCGCCCGACCACTTTGCCGGAGTCGTGGAGAGCGTCGACCTCATCGGTCGCGACGTCCTCCAGCTCCTCGAATCGGGCGTCGCCTACCGCATCGACACCCCCGATACCCAGGGAGCGGGTGCCGACGACATCTACCTCGACCTCACGACGCGCCCCGATTTCGGTCGCACGAGCCGATTCACGCGCGCCCAGATGGACGAGGTGTTCGCGGACCGCGGTGGCGACCCCGACCGCACCGGCAAGCGCACCGCGTTCGACCCGCTGCTGTGGCGCGCACACCGCGATGGTGAGCCGTCGTGGGAGGTCGAGGGACTGCCCGACGGTCGTCCGGGCTGGCACATCGAGTGTTCCGCGATCGCCACGGAGTACCTGGGCGAGCGATTCACCGTGCAGTGCGGCGGTACCGACCTCGTCTTTCCCCACCACGAGATGAGCGCCGTGCAGGCCTCGGCGCTCTACGGCGATGGTGCCTTCGCCCAGGCGTACGTGCACCAGGCGATGGTCGGCCTCGACGGCGAGAAGATGAGCAAGTCCAAGGGCAACCTCGTCCTCGTCTCCAAGCTGCGGCAGCAGGGCGAGGACCCGGCGGCGATCCGTCTCGTCCTGCTCGACCACCACTACCGGACTCCGTGGGAGTGGACCGACGCCGCGCTGGAGCAGGGACGTGCGCGGCTGGTCGCCTGGCGTGAGGCCGATGCGCGCACCAGCAACAGCGTCGGCGAGCACACCCTCGGCGATGGCCTCCTGCACACCGTGCGTACCCACCTGGCCGCCGACCTCGACACCCCGGCCGCCCTGGCCGCCGTCGACGCGTGGATCGCATCCTGCGCTGACCCGGCCGCCCTGGGCGGCGCCCCGCTCG
>DAMDJY010000128.1:0-10349 GCA_032100225.1 Mobilicoccus sp. | reverse complement strand
CCGGTGTCGCATCGGTGTCGGCGCCCGTCCGCAACCCGGCCGGACGCGTCATCGCCGCCGTGTCGATCTCCGGACCCATCGAGCGCGTCTCGCGCCAGCCCGGCCGCCTCCACGCGGGCACCGTCGTCGCCGGGGCCAACAAACTCACCGAGGTCCTCCAGCGCGCCCACGCCGCCCAGCAGTCCTCCGGTTCGGCGGACAAGGACTGACCCCCTGCGACATACGAACGCGGCGATGAGCGCAATCCGCTCGTCGCCGCGTTCTTTGTTGTCCAGGAAGCGAATTCATTGCGCCTGGACACAAAAGAACCCCGCTCCATAAAGGAGCGGGGTTCTCGGTTGTAGCCCCGACCGGATTCGAACCGGCGCTACCGCCGTGAGAGGGCGGCGTGCTAGGCCGCTACACAACGGGGCCGTGAACTGCAGAAGAAGACTACCTGAACGATCGTCTTCGTTCCAAATCGACATTGCTGTCGATCTGAGTTGGGGTACCAGGACTCGAACCTAGACTAACTGAACCAGAATCAGTCGTGCTGCCAATTACACCATACCCCATGGGGTATCCCGTACCGGTCGAAGAGAGCCTCTACGCCGCTCCGTGAAGGAGGGTTTCAAGGCCTTCAGAACGGCCCGCGATCACGAGGAACCACTGTAGCGGCAGACCCCTGTGCGCCCAAATCGGTTGCGCGCGCTCGTCCCCCTGTCGCACGCATGCGGCCATGACGCCCGCGCAGTCCCGCGTCGCGCGAAGCGTCCACGGTAGAGTCGAACCCATGACCGAGGCCGTAACCCCTGCCCCCACCAGCGACTTCGTGCGCGACGAGATCCGCGCCGACAACGAGGCCGGCACGTACGGCGGCACGGTGCAGACCCGGTTCCCTCCCGAGCCCAACGGGTACCTGCACGTCGGGCACGCCAAGGCGATCTGCGTCGACTTCGGCATCGCGTCCGACTTCGACGGCGTCTGCAACCTGCGCCTCGACGACACCAACCCCGACACCGAGGACGTCGAATACGTCGACTCCATCCAGGCCGACATCGCCTGGCTCGGCTACACGCCCGGCTCGGTGCACTTCGCCTCGGACTACTTCGATCAGCTGTACACGTGGGCCGAGCTGCTCATCGAGAAGGGCCTGGCATACGTCGACGAGCAGGACGGCGAGACGATCTCCGCGCAGCGCGGCGGCTACGGCAAGCCGGGCGTCGAATCCCCGTTCCGCGACCGGAGCGTCGAGGAGAACCTCGCCGAGTTCCGCAAGATGCGCGCCGGTGAATACGCCGACGGCTCACGGGTGTTGCGCGCCAAGATCGACATGCAGAACGAGAACATGCAGCTGCGCGACCCGGTGATGTACCGCATCCGCCGCAGCAACCACCACCGCACCGGCGACACGTGGTGCATCTACCCCACCTACGACTGGGCGCACGGGCAGTCCGACGCCATCGAGGGCGTCACGCACTCGCTGTGCACGTTGGAGTTCCGCAGCAACCGACCGCTCTACGACTGGTACCTGCAGCAGTTGCCGCTGGAGCAGACCGCACCCAAGCAGCGCGAGTTCGCCCGCCTCGAGCTCACCCACACGGTGACGAGCAAGCGGCGCCTGCGTCAGCTCGTCGTCGACGGCGTCGTGGACGGCTGGGACGACCCCCGCATGCCCACGATCTCGGCGCTGCGTCGTCGCGGCTACCCGGCCGCTGCGATCCGCGAATTCTGCACGTACATCGGCCTGACCCGCACCAACAGCCGCCACGACATCGAGCTGCTCGAGAGCTTCGTGCGCACGCACCTCAACCGCACGGCGCAGCGACGTATGGCCGTGTTGCGGCCGCTCAAGGTCGTCATCGACAACTGGCCGACCGAAGACTCGGGCGCGCCCGTGGTGGATCACTTCGACGTGGTCAACAACCCGGAGAACCCCGACGACGGCACCCGCAGCGTCCCGTTCTCCGGCGAGTTGTTCATCGAGCAGGACGACTTCGCCGAGGTTCCGCCGCCCAAGTTCTTCCGCCTTTCCCCCGGCCGTGAGGTGCGCCTGCGTGGCGCCTACCTCGTGACCTGTACCGACGTCGTCAAGAACGACGCGGGCGAGGTCGTCGAGGTGCACGTCACGATGGACCCGGAGTCGCGTGGCGGCACCGCCCCCGACGGGCGCAAGGTCAAGTCGACGATGCACTGGGTCTCCGCGGCGCACGCGGTGGACGCACAGGTCGCCCTCTACAACCGACTGTTCTCTGCGCCGGTTCCCGGCGAGCGCACGGGCGACGTGATGGACGACGTCGACCCCGGGTCGCGCGAACTCCTCACCGACGCGAAGGTCGAGCCTGCCCTGGCCGACACCCCGGCCGGTGAGGTCGTGCAGTTCGAACGCCTCGGCTACTTCGCCCACGACCCCCGCACCCCGATGCTGTTCCACCGCACCGTGGGTCTGCGCGACGAATGGGCCAACATCCAAAAGCGGCAGAACAAGGGCTGACCATGGCCCGGCATGGGCACGCCCACGTCGCCGCCTGGGAGTACGAATGCTGCGGAGCTCCGCTGCGGCTCCGCGACCAGGTCACCGTGCGGCCGTGGGTGTTCGAACGCCAGAGCGACCTGTCGTGGGACGCGCCACGTCCGGTCGAGCGGTACGCCGGGCACCACGGCGACGACGAGGCCGTGGACGCGACGAACGCCACGGTCCTGCGCATATGGGAGATCTGGGACCGGGTCGGTGGCGACACGCTCGAGCTGTTCGAGACCTGGCGCACCGCACCGTTCGCCGGATCGGAGTCGGCGGAGATCGTGGACCGGCCCGGTTACGTCGGCGATGAAAACCAACACGTCGGGTGGATCCTCGAGATCGACATCGCCGACTCGCCCTGAGTTCCCTGGGTGGAAGCGCAGAATCGCCCCGCCCCAAGGCAGAGGGCGAGACGGCGAACGGACCACCGGCTCGCCGTCACCCGACCCGCGCCAGGGTCGTCACCTCATCCTCCTCCCGGTCGATCGGACCGGGGAATGCGGGGGGTCGAGGCGGATTCTGCACACTGGGTCCGTGATTGAGCCCCCCGCAGAACACGACGCCGCACCCTTCGGCCCGGGCATCGAACCGGACGACCTCGCCACGACGTTGCGGGTCCTCGGCATGCTGCACGAGCTCCCCGCCGGGCACCCCGACATCGAGACCGTGAAGCGGGCCGCCGCAACGATGCGCAACCGGGTCCGCAAAGCACGGCGCACCGAAGCGCGCCAACAAGAGCGGGAGCCGCTGCTCGAGGCCGACCGGGCAGTCCTCGCGAGCACCGCCACCGGCAGCCCCGACCGCATCGACGACGAAACCCGCGGAATCCCCCTGGTCAGCTCCGTGCGAGGCGCGAGCGCCGGCGACCTCAACTTCGCCCGCGGCTGCTACATCTGCCACACCCCCCACACACGGGTCGACGCGTTCTACCACTGGCTCTGCCCCGACTGCGCCGCCGACTCCCACACCCGCCGCGACCAGCACA
This sequence comes from Mobilicoccus sp., assembly GCA_032100225.1. Taxonomy (GTDB): domain Bacteria; phylum Actinomycetota; class Actinomycetes; order Actinomycetales; family Dermatophilaceae; genus Mobilicoccus. Next base: position 6,864 of record DAMDJY010000128.1, on the reverse strand, counting down.
CCGACCTGCGCGGCAAGCGCGCCCTCCTCACCGGTGGGCGCGCCAAGATCGGCATGTACATCGCCCTGCGACTCCTCCGCGACGGCGCCGACCTGACCATCACGACCCGCTTTCCGCGGGACGCCGCACGCCGCTTCGCCGAGCTCGCCGACTCCCAGGAGTGGCTCGACCGGTTGAGCATCGTCGGCATCGACCTGCGCGACCCCACCCAGGTCGTCGCCCTCGCCGACGAGGTCGCCGCCGCCGGACCGCTCGACATCCTCATCAACAACGCCGCCCAGACGGTGCGTCGCTCCCCCGGCTCCTACTCCCACCTCGTCGACGGCGAAGACCTCCCGCTGGCCGGCGATGCCCTGCGCCCCCGCATGCTGACGTTCGAGCGGATCAGCGACGCCCACCCGGCCGCCCTCGCCGGCACCCTGCGCACCGACGCCTCCCACCACCTGCCCGACGGCACAGTGGACGCCGAACAGGCCGCAGCGACAACGGATCTGGCGCGATCCGCTGCCGCGATGACCTCGCTTGCGCTGTCTGCCGGGCAGGCGTCGCTGGAGCGGCATGTCGAGGGCACGGCCCTCGATGCCGGAGGCCTCCTGCCCGATCTGCAGCGCACGAACTCCTGGACCCACACCGTCGAGCAGGTCGACCCGCTGGAGCTGCTCGAGGTGCAGATGTGCAACTCGACGGCCCCGTTCATCCTCATCAGCCGCCTGCGCCCCGCGTTGCGCGCCGCCGTGCAGGCCGGGGCGCGACGGGCCTACGTCGTCAACGTCTCCGCGATGGAGGGCCAGTTCGCCCGCCGCTACAAGGGCGCCGGACATCCGCACACCAACATGGCAAAAGCCGCACTCAACATGCTCACCCGCACCTCGGCCGGCGAGATGTTCGAGACCGACCGGATCCTCATGACCGCCGTCGACACCGGGTGGATCACCGACGAACGCCCCCACGACGACAAACTCCGGATTGCCGCCGAAGGCTGGCATGCCCCACTGGATCTCGTCGACGGAGCCGCCCGCGTCCACGACCCCATCGTTCGTGGCGAAGCCGGTGAAGACCTCCACGGCGTCTTCTTGAAGGACTACCGCCCCTACCCCTGGTGACGCCTCTCAGCACCCTGCGCACCGCAGTGACCGAGGCAGGTCGCGCGTGATCGAGACGCCCTCGGCTCTGCCGGATACTGGAGGGGTGAGCACTCCGCATCCCGACCTGGCCGAGCTCGAGGTGATCGCCGACCTCGTGGCCGGTGGACGCGTCGCCATCCTCACCGGCGCCGGGATGAGTACGGAGTCCGGCATCCCCGACTACCGCGGCCCCGACGGGGAGCGCCGGGTCGAGCCGATGACCTACCAGCAGTTCACGTCCGGCCCCGAGTCACGTCGCCGGTATTGGTCGCGAGCCCACGTGGGCTGGACGAGGTTTGCCGCGTCTCGTCCGAACGCCGGTCACCGCGTGGTCGCGGCGTTGCAGCGTGAGGGGTTCGTGCGCGGGATCGTCACGCAGAACGTCGACGGCCTGCACCAGGAGGCGGGCGCCACCGACGTGCTGGAGCTGCACGGCACGCTGAGTCAGGTGCGGTGCCTCACCTGTGAGGACCGCATCCCCCGCGAGGTGATGGAGGCCGAGTTGGCGCGCCTCAACCCGGGATTCGCCGACCGGGTGCGCACCGGCGAGATCCGGCCCGACGGGGACGTGACCCTCGACGACGCCGACGTCAGCGCGTGCGTCCTGCCCACCTGCCGCCGCTGCGGAGCCGACACCCTCAAACCGCACGTCGTCTACTTCGGCGAGAACGTCCCCAAAGACCGGGTCGCGACTGCCTACGAGATCGTCGACGACTCCGAGCTGCTGCTCGTCCTCGGATCAAGCCTCAAGGTCATGAGCGGCTACCGGTTCGTGCGCCACTCGCACAAGGCCGGGCGGCCCATCGCCGTCATCACCCGCGGTAAGACCCGCGGTGACGCCGAGGCCACGCATCGCATCGATGCCGGACTCGGCGAATCACTGGTCACTCTCGCGGGCATGCTCGGCATCGACGAGGACTTCGGGCAGGTCGTCGACGGCGAGTACGCCACCGGTCTCCCCCTCGGACTCACCTGACCGACAGCGCAGGTGATTCGCCGAACCCCGCTGCACGTCAGGGCTACTCAGAACCGATTGGTGCCACGCACGGGTCTCGGCCGAAGCTCATCAGAGGATCGTCGACGAACTCCGGGTGCCGTGCGCGGCCAGGATGTCCTCGACGAAGGCGGGTTTGCCGAAGCGCCAGCCCTGCACGGAGGGGCAACCCAGTTCCGACAGGATCGTCGCCTGCTCAGCCGTCTCCACGCCCTCCGCGACGACGCAGTCGATGTGCAGACTATGGACGAGGTCGAGCACCGCCTTGATCTGGGTGGCCGCGTCGGGCTCTTCACCGAGTCGCCTGATGAACGACATGTCGAGCTTGACGCACGTCAGCGGGAGGCGGCGCAGGGTCGTGACCGACGCGTAACCGGTTCCGAAGTCGTCGAGGGCGATCCCGATGCCGTCGGCGCGGAACTGCTCCAGGGCATGCAGAGGCGGGGTGTCCTCGCCGACGAGGAGTGACTCGGTGATCTCCAGTCGCAGGCACCGCGCCGGCACGCTGGTTATCGCGAGCGCGTCATAGACCCGCTCGCGGAATCCGGACTCGTGCAGTTGCGCCGCCGACACGTTGACGGAGATCGTCATGTCGTCACGGCCGAGTTCGTCCCGCAATCGGGCGAAGGCCCACAGGGATTGGCGAAGCACCGCATAACCGAGGTCGCCGATCATGCCGTTCTCCTCGGCGATCGGAATGAACTGGTCGGGCGTCACCGTGCCGAGGACGGGGTCGGTCCAGCGAGCGAGTGCCTCCCACCCCTGCAGCACTTCGAAATCGCGGCCGCCGTGGATGGGCTGCAGTGCCACGCGGATCTGGTCGGCGTCCAGAGCGTCGTGCAGAGCCGCTGCCATCGCGACACGGCTCCGGATCCGTCGGTCGAGCTCGTCTCCGTACAGGACGACCTGAGCACCGCCGAGAGCCTTGGCCTCGTCCACCGCCGCCACCGATCCGGCCAGCAGCTGGGCAGGGTCACCCTCCTCATCCGCAGGCGAGACCGCAACTCCGATGGAGATCGCGACGTGCTCGGCGTGCCGCGGCAACACCTGAATCGGCGCAGTGAACATGGCCAGCAGCTCCTCGGCCACATCGACGGCGGCGCGCTCGTCCGCGACGGGGCAGGCGACGACGAACTCGTCCCCACCGTGACGCCCGAGGCTGTACTCGGCCGGGATGACGGTGAGCAACCGGTCGGTGATGCCCTGCAGAAGGACGTCGCCCGTCTGGTGGCTGAACCGCTCGTTGAAGCCGTGAAAGTTGTCGAGGTCGAGATGCAGCAGGCCGGTGCGGGCCCCAGCGGCGTGGTCGAGCTGCACCCGCTCCTGCAGCGAGTCGATGAGCGCCGTGCGATTGACCAGGCCCGTCAACGGGTCGTGGGAGGCGCGGTGCCGCACCTCGGCCTCCGACAGCGTGACCTCTCGCAACGTGAGGGCCAGCCGGACGAAGAGAACGAGGATCAGCCCGGCGACGAGGATCGTGCGCGTCCGCTCCTCGGGGTGGGCGTGACCGGTCATGAGGAGGGAGACCTCGGCCAACGCGACGCCGAACACGATGAGCGAGGCCCGCGCGATCCGGGTCTCGTCGGAGCGGGGGCCGCCGAAGGTCGTGCGGGTCAGGTGCCGGACGCTGGGGTGCAGGACAGCCAGGGCGAGAATGAGGAAGACGATCGGGTATCCAGCCCGGACGAGCGGCACCCATTGTTCGTTCTTCGTGAGGACTGACGCGAAGAGCGCGGAGTCCAGCCCCAATTGCAGCGTCGCACCTCGCACGACCCACGGCCAGACGGGAACCTGGCGCCGCACCCGCGCGGACAGGTGAGACGCCAGCGTGACCCAGCCGATGTCGAGAAGCGGGTAGATCCCGAGCCTGATCGCCTCGCGGGACATCCCTTCGCCGTACATCTCGGCGAAGGTCCACAACACCAGCGCCACGCCCATCGCTGCGGCCAACGAATCGATGAGGGCACACCCGACGGCACTCGCCCCGGTGATCCTGACTCCGAGGGTGACGACGCAGGCGAGATATCCGACGTAGGCGAGGATGAAGTAGACGTCGTTCATCGTGAGGATGCCCAGCGCGGTGTCACCGCCGATCCCGGCCATGGCGATCACGTCCAACGCGGCGGAGGCCGACAGCAGGCTCCACAACAGGCGCGGGCGCGCTCCTGTCGCGTGCGGCCACACGACGAGCACGATGCAGAAGGTGATCATGACCGCGCGGCTCAACAGGTACCCGAAGCCGCCGGGGTTGATGACACACAGCACCGCGACCGCGCACAGGGCGCCGAAGGCGAGAGTGAGCCAGAACCGACGCGGCGCCGAGATGTCCTGCAGGCGAATGGACATTCCCCACCTCCTCGGACGTCCAGTCGACTCTGTGGGCCCACTGCTGAGGGGGATCAGGCCACGAACTCCGCCGCGCCGCGCACCGGCGGCCCGCATCGGGCCTGCGCGCACGACGACGGCTGCTATCGGACGCGCATCACAGACTCACGCACTGGTGCCACGCCCGATGAGTGAGGGGCGACTCCTCCGAGCGTGGAGACGACGGCCGCCGATCTGCATGCGGCGGAGGGAGTCAGGCTCGGGCGAACCAATCGGTGAGGTCGCCCAGCCCGTGAATGATGCGGACGCCGGGGTCGTTCAAATCGGAGAGCGGCGTGTCCCAGCCGGCGTTGCGCGGCTCGGGAACGCCGGTGCGCTGCAGCCAGGCGACGCGCAACCCGGCAGCCCGGCCACCGACGACATCGGTCGGCAGCGTGTCGCCGACGACGAGCGTCTGTTCGCGGGGTGTGCCGACGAGCTCCATGGCGCGGGTGAAGATCGCCGGGTCCGGCTTGCCCACGCCGAGGGTGTCGGTGGTGACGACCGGCCCGGTCAGGCCGACCGCGGCCATCTTGATCTCGGTCTGCTCCTGGCCCGAGTTGGTGACGAACGCAACCTGCGCGCCATGCGATTCGGCAGCGGCGAGCATGGCCGGCACGTCGTCGAAGAGGCGCTGGCACGCGGCGAAGGCCTCGCGATAAGCAGCCTCGAACGTCTCGAACCCCGTCTCCTCGATCCCCAACCGGCGGCACGCCTCGTGGTAGCGGGCGGCGCGCATCTCGGCGAACGGAAACTCTCCGCGCGTGTAACGGTCGAAGTAGCCGCCGGGGTCGTCGTAGAAGATGCCCGACATCGACTCGTGCAGCTCTGGTGACTCGTTCGGCCAGGCAGTCGCAGCGCCCTGCGTGCACGAACTGCGCATCGTGGCCTGTGTGTCGATCAACGTGTCGTCGATGTCGAGCAACAATCCCCGCACACCCACCGACCAGTCGACCGGTGCCTGCTCCTGCGGCGACCGCGAGTTCTCAACCGTCGCGGGTGCTTTCGGCACGACTGTCGTCTCGTTCGACTCCGGCGTCGTGGCCATGCTCACAGGTTCGCGCGGAACGTGCGCAGGCGCGTCAGGCTGGAGTGACGCCCGAGGATCTCCATCGACTCGAACAACGGCGGGGAGACCTTCTGGCCCGAGATGGCCGTGCGGACCGGCCCGAACGCGAACTTGGGCTTGAGGCCCATGCCCTCGACGAGGGCCGAGCGCAGGGCGGCTTCGATGTTCTCGTGGGTCCAGCCGCGCCCGTTGCCGAAGATGTCGCCCTCGTCCTCCGAGATGCCTTCGAGCGCAGTGATCGCGGCGTCGAGAACCTGCGCCGCGTCCTCCTTGAGTCCGGCGCGGGCGTCGTCGTCGATGGGCAACGCATCGTCGGGAGAGTAGAACGGCGTGACCAGCGGACCGGCCTTAGTGAGGTGGGTCAGACGCGGCTGGATGAGGCCGGCGATCTTCTCGAGACGCGCCAGCTCACCGAGGCTCGGGCGGCCAGGCAGCACACCCTCGTCTGCGAGGTAGGGCAGCAGCCGAGCGGCGAGCTCGTGGGTGGGCAGTTCGCGGATGTACATGCCGTTCAGCCAATCGAGTTTGGTCAGGTCGAAGATCGGGCCCACCGGGTTGACCTTGTCCCACGCGAAGGCCTGACTGAATTCGTCGAACGTGAACACCTCACGCTCTGTGTGCTCACCGTTCTCGTCGGTCCCGATGATCGGCGGATACCCCAGCAGCGCGAGGAAGTTGACGAGCGCCTCGGGCAGGTATCCCTGCTCGCGGAACCACGTGAGGCGCGCCTCGGGGTTCTTGCGCTTGCTGATCTTGGACTTGTTGGTGTTACGCAGCAGCGGCATGTGCGCGAACTTGGGCTCGGGCAGGCCCAGCCAGCGGTAGAGCAGCAGGTGCTTGGGCGTGGAGGAGATCCATTCCTCACCGCGCACGACGTGGGTGATGCCCATCTCGTGATCGTCGACGACGACGGCCATGTGGTACGTGGGGAATCCGTCTGCCTTGCGAATGACCTGGTCGTCGGGCCGGGGCGCTTTGAGGGTGCCACGGATGACGTCGTCGAACTCCAGCGGCACGTCGTCGGGGATCAGCATGCGCACGACCGGCGTCTCGGAGAGCCCGGGCAGCGCCGCCCGTTCCTCCTTGGTCTTGCCGTGGCAGAGCCGGTCGTACCCGGTGACGGAGACCTTCGACTTCTCCTGCTCGGCGCGCAACTCGGCGAGGCGCTCTGAGGAGCACCAGCAGTAGTACGCGTGACCCGACTCGATGAGCTTGTCGATGTACGGCGCGTACGTGTCGAGGCGCTCCGACTGCCGGTACGGCGCGTACGGGCCGCCGACGTCGGGGCCCTCGTCCCAGTTGAGACCCAGCCA
>DAMDJY010000127.1:2177-10386 GCA_032100225.1 Mobilicoccus sp. | reverse complement strand
GTGCTCAGTGGTGTTCAGCCGGGCATCGACGTGACCGTTCACCAGCCTGGGCAGGCCACTCTCGCCGTGACGCCCGATCCCGGCCCGGCACTCGGACGCGTGCAGTCCGTCGTCGACGCCGTCGGCAAGGTCGCGGCAGCCGTCGATCCCAGTGCCGCCGCTCTGCCCTCCGGTGCCGCCGGTCAGGCTGCCGGTGCAGCGGCCGCACATGCGGCCGCGAAGACCGGGATCGCCGGAGTGTTCTCGACGTTGTCCACGTTCGCGGCGTCCTTCTCGCCGTCCGCTGCGGCTGCCGGTGCTGCGCCTACGGGCGTCTCGGCGGTGCTCGGTGCGGTGGCGACGCCGCTGGTCAGCGCCATGGGGACGGCGTTCGTCGACGCATCAGGCGCGCCGGTCGTGCCCGGAACGTCGGTGCAGCGCGGCCGGGTGTCGCTCGACCGCGAAGCCTTCGCTCACGAGTACGTCAAGGACGCCGTCAGCGTCGAGAACGCTATCGCCTCGGTCGCGCGCTCGGTGTCGGCAACGGCCGATGCCGCGTCGGACCCACGGATCGGTGCCCTCGCGGTCCGGATCCAGGGCCAGATGGGTTTCGATGCCGAGTACACGCTCGACCAGACCCAGGCCGACGAGCGTATCGACGCCCGCCGCGACGCTCTCGATCGCAAGAGCACCGCGCTGCAGAGTCTGCTCGAACACCTCGAGGACGAATCCTCCTGGTTGGGAGCCCAGCTCCGCTGAGATGACGCTCGCATCTCGCCCGGGTGAGACGCGAGCCCAGCGGCACTCACACGGGGGTGTCGCCCAAGAGGGCGAGGAGTGGACCGTTGGGGGTGATGCTGGCGCTGCTGCTGCTGGTATCGGTGCTGCTCAGAACGCTGATCGTGTCGTCGTGCCAGTAGTAAAGCTGCGGGCTGATCGGTCCGGCGCCCTCGTCGTAGCCGTGGCTCGCGTACCGCGAGAGCGCGGGCAGGATGTCCCGAACCGCTGCGGCGTCGACGGGCACATGCAGGCCGAGTTGGTGGCGGCTCGGGACCGCGAAGATGATCCCTGCGTCGAGATCCGCGTCGTGCGCGATCCGCGTCACGAGCTCGGGCAGGTACAGCGCCAGCGTCGCGGTGAACAGCGATTCCCCGACGATGAGGTGGACGGCCCCGGCGCCCTCACCCGCGTGATCGACCTGCCACGCCTCGTCGAGAACGGCGCGGGTGTTGGCCTCCGCCGCTTCGCGCAGCGCGAGGATCGGGGCCTTGTCGAGGAGGACCTGCGCCGGAACGGTCTCGACCGAGTCGGGCAGATCGAGGACGAGGTGCCGCACGATGCCGGGCGCGAACTCCACGACGTCGGCGGGCGGCGTGGGGGAGAACCGCACGTACGACTCCTCGGCCAGGCGATACCGCACGACGGCCAGAACCTCGTCGGCGGTCATGTCCTCGACCGTCGGCGGGGTCACGGGTGCGGCCTCGGTCTCCTCCTCGTTCACGCTGGTGAGCTCAGCCGATCGACTCGACTCCTGACGACGCCGGAACAATCCCATGGGCCCATCCTGCCAAGGGTGCCACCGCCCGCGGCGACGGCCCTTCTTCCCTGACCTGGTGGGAGTCCTCAGAGCCGTGGCGGTTCGACGTCCGTCTGGGCGGGGACGCCATCGGCGCTGACCAGGCCGACGGGGCAGGTGTAACCGTTGGGGCCGTGGTTGCAGTAGCCGCCGGGGTTCTTGGCCAGGTACTGCTGGTGCAGCGGCTCGGCGTAGTAGAACTCGCCGGCCTCAGCAGCCGGGCGCAGCTCGGTGGTGATGACGCCGTGGCCGGCCGCGCTCAACACCTGCTGAAACGCGTCGCGCGCAGCAACGACGGCCTCGCCCTGCTCGGGAGTGGTCCAGTAGACCGCCGAGCGGTACTGGGTGCCGACGTCGTTGCCCTGCCGGTTGAGCGTGGTGGGGTCGTGGTTCTCGAAAAACGTGGCAACCAGGCGGTCGACGCCGATGCGGCTCGGGGCGTAGGCCACCATGACGGCCTCGGCGTGGCCGGTGCGGCCGGTGCATGTCTCTTCGTACGTCGGGTTGGGGGTGAACCCGCCCATGTATCCCGCAGCCGTGGAGTGGACTCCGTCGAGCTTCCAGAAGATGCGTTCGATGCCCCAGAAGCAGCCGCCCGCGAGGTAGATGACCTCGATGCCGTCACCGAACGGGCCGTGCAGGGGTGCATCGAGCACCTCGTGGTGCTGCGCGAGGTGGGGGAGGGGCTCGGCGCGACCCGGCAGTGCCTCGTCGCGCGTGACCATGGGCGTGGGGCGGTTGAATCCGAACATGCCGGTATCAACGACGGCAGGGCGGCGATCCTTCCCCCGCATCCGGCACACGCGAGTCGACCCCGACCCCAGCAGGGTCGGGGCGACTCGGCGGTGCAGTGTGTGGTGTCAGGCGGAGTAGGGCTTGGCCTTGAGGATCCTCACGGTGATCTTCTTGCCGTTGGGGGCGTCGTACGTGACCTCTTCGCCCGCCTTGTGGCCGTTGATCGCGAGGCCCATGGGCGACTTCTCGGAGTAGACGTCCATGTCGTCGTCGTCGCCGAGGATCTCGCGGCTACCGAGGAGGAACGTCAGCTCGTCACCGAACATGTCGACCGTCACCAGCATGCCGGGCTCGACGATGTCGTCGTCGGGAGGCGTCTCGCCCACGACGGCATGCTGCAGCAGGTGCGTGAGCTGGCGGATGCGGGCCTCCATCTTGCCCTGCTCCTCCTTGGCCGCGTGGTAGCCGCCGTTCTCCTTGAGGTCGCCCTCGTCACGAGCGGCCTCGATGCGCTTGCTGATCTCGGCGCGGCCCTCGGTCGTGAGGTGCTGGAGTTCGGCATCGAGGCGGTCGAAGGCCTCCTGGGTCAGGAAGCTCGCCTGCGCGGTGGTCTCGGACACGTCACTGCTCCTTGCTGATTGCGGAACTCCGGCGGGAGAACCGGCGGCCCTGGATCGGGCTAGTCGTCGGCGCCCCGTGACCTGCGTGAGGTCGGTGCGCCGGTGGCTGATAGATCGAACGGCCCGCCACCAGGGCAGGCCGAACGTGAAGTGGTCCATCATAAGGCAGGACGCGCGCGGATGCGATCCGGACGAGTGTCCCGATCCTTGCCACTGCGTGGGGAACTCGCGAGGAATTGCCCTGTCCGCTACCGGAGTCGGTGCTGCGAGGCGGGTCAGTATGCCCGGCAGCCGGTGACCTCACCCATGACGGCCTGGGCGCTGGTGCGGACCACGACGGTGCGCACGAGTTCGCGCTCGGGCCCTGGCGGGATGACGTCCTCGACCGAGCCGACGGTGCCGTGGTTCATCTCCTTGGCCACGACGATGCATGAGGTGGTGCGGTCGACCGGGCGCGTGAGCTGGTACGTGACCGTCACGCTGCGAGCATCGTGCACGTCGTACCCGAGGTTGTTCGACCAGGGCTTTCCCACGGTCGTCGTCAACCCGTACCAGATGACGACGGCGATGCTCGCGAGGATCAGCAACGGGCCGACCACCCACAGCACGCGCTGGTTGCGGGGCAGCCGGACATAGCGCTCGCGGAGGGACACGGGGACAGACTACGCGCGGCGCCACCTCCTCGGGTGAGAGGTCGCCGAACCTGCTGCCGGACGGTCTCGACCTCCGCGCGGGCGGGGCCGGGGCGATGCGGCGTCCAGGTCGCGGTGCGACAATGGATGCAGGCGCCTCGCGTGACCCGCTGTGCGCACCGCAGGTTCCGACGGCCGTTGCGCGATCCGCCTCCCGCGATCGCCCGACGGCAGTCGTCACGCAGAACCATCAGTACTACGCGAAGGATGTTCGTGACCGAGTTCCGGATGTTGGCCGTCCACGCCCACCCCGATGACGAGTCGAGCAAGGGTGCGGCCACCATGGCTCGTTACCGCGCCGAGGGGGCGCGGGTCCGCGTCGTCTCCTGCACCGGGGGTGAGCGCGGCGACATCCTCAACCCGCGCCTGGCCGACGACCCCGACGTGCTGCGCGACGTTCCCGCGTTCCGCCGCCACGAGATGGACCGGGCGGCCGAGATCCTCGACGTCGAGCACACGTGGCTCGGATTCGTGGACTCCGGCCTGCCCGAAGGGGATCCGCGCCCGCCGCTGCCCGCCGGGTGCTTCGCCCTCGAACCGGTGCACGTCACGGCCGAGGCGCTGGTGCGCGTCATCCGCGAGTTCCGTCCGCACGTGATGACCACCTACGACGAGGTCGGCGGCTACCCCCACCCCGACCACATCATGACCCACGTCGTCTCGGTCGCCGCCTTCCGCGCTGCCGCCGATCCCGACGCCTTTCCGCACGCCGGCGCGCCGTGGGCGCCGCTGAAGCTCTACTACAACCAGACCATCGGCGTCGATCGCATCCGCGCCTTCCACGCCGCCATGACCGAGCGCGACATGGAGTCCCCGTTCGGTGAATGGCTGGAGCGCTGGGCCGACCGCAAGCCCCGCAGCGTCACCACCCGCGTCGACGTGGGCGCCTACTTCGAGCAGCGCAACGCCGCCCTGCTGGCCCACGCCACACAGATCGACCCGGACTCCTGGTGGTTCGGCATCCCGATCGACCTCGAGCGCGAGATCTGGCCCACCGAGGACTTCGAACTCGCCGCGTCCTACGTCCCGGTCGACGGCGACGAATCCGACCTCCTCGCGGGTCTTCCCGACCCCGAGCAGGCCGACGCTCTCGCAGCCGCGGCCGTCGCGGGCGAGGCCCAGCTGGTCGTCGACAACATCGTGGTCGACGAAGACATCCTTTCGACCCTCAAGGGGGAATGATGAACGGCGGAATGAACCAGTCGATCTCGGCAGGCCCCGGAGGGTTCCTCGCGTTCTTCCTCCTGGCCCTCGCCCTGTGGCTCCTCATGCGCAGCATGAGCAAGCGGCTGCGGCGCGTGCGATTCGAGGAGGAGGCCGAGGACACCCGACGCCTCGCCGAGGCCGGCGGCGACGTGACCGTGCGGCCGAGTCGCCGCCAGATCTTCCTCCCCGTACGCGACGACGCCCCCGACGGTCCGGTGGGGACGAGCACTGCCGGCGGCTCCGGCACCGACTCTGCCGGCCCGTCTGCTGCGGCTCGGGGCTGATATCTGACGGCCCGCTCGAACGACATGACAACGGCTCGGCGCCACCGTGGCGCCGAGCCGTTGTGCGTGCGTGCTGCGCCGCAGTCTCAGATGGCGGCGGGGGAGACCAGCGCCATCGCGACGGCGACGGCATGCGTGCCGAACGCCGCGATCGTGAACGCGTGGAACACCTCGTGGAACCCGAACCAGCGCGGGCTGGGGTCGGGGCGCTTGAAGCCGTAGACCATGGCGCCGACGGTGTACAGGACGCCGCCGATCGCGATGAGCGACAGGATGACCGGGCCACCACCCTGGTAGAGCGGACCAAGGTAGAAGATGGCGACCCAGCCGAGCGCGATGTAGGTCATCGTCGTCAGCCAGCGCGGCGCGGTGATCCACACGACCCGCAGGAACACGCCCGCACCGGCCCCGAGCCAGATCGTCCACAGCAATGTGCGGGCCTGCGCGTCGGGCAGAAGGCTGAGCGCGAACGCCGTGTAGGTCCCGGCGATCGCGATGAAGATGTTGGCGTGATCCAGCCGGGCCAGAATCGCCTTGGCTCGCGGCGACCAGCGCCCACGGTGATAAAGCGCCGAGACGCCGAACAGCAACGCCGCGCTGGCGACGAAGACCGCCGCACCCGTCCGCGCCCGCAGCCCCGGGGTGAGCGTCACCAGCGTGAGACCACCCAGCACAACCACGGGAAATGCGATCGCGTGCAGCCAGCCACGTAGCCGCGGCGGCATGAGTTCGGTGAGATCGGTGAGGCCCCCGCGCATGGTCCGGGGATGCTGCCGCAGCGTGTTCGCCGAGTCGGAGCGCGCTGCCGCGCTAGCAGGTTCGCTGCTCTCGGCCGGGCCTCGACCGGAGGTCAGGCGGTCCGTCATGTCTCTGCCTCCGTGACTCTCTCGCGCAACCTACGCAGTCGTAGGTTACGCGCCCGTCAACATCGTGTCGAGGCGGCAAGTGGCCATCCGCGCGCTACCGTTGTGGTCTATCCGACCTCGACTGGAGTCGTTGTGGACGTGAGTGACCTGCTCTACGGGGCATACGAGCGCAAGCTCGTCGCACAACTCCCTGCCGAGCGCCTGCCCCGGCACGTGGCCGTCATGCTCGACGGCAATCGCCGCTGGGCGCGGGAGAACGGCGCCAAGACTGCCGACGGGCACCGCGCCGGCGCCGACAACATCATCCCGTTCCTCGGCTGGAGCCAAGAGGTCGGAATCGAGCTCGTCACCCTGTGGCTGCTCTCCACCGACAACCTCAAACGCGACCCCGACGAACTTGCACCGCTGCTGCGCATCATCGAGGACGTCGTCACCGAGATCGCCGAGACGGGGCAGTGGCGCGTCCACCCCGTGGGTGCACTCGACCTTCTTCCTGCCGAGACGCGCGCCAAGCTCGAGGCGGCCGCGAGCGCCACAGCAGACGTCGACGGCATGATCGTCAACGTCGCCGTCGGGTACGGGGGCCGTCAGGAGATCGCCGACGCCGTCCGCAACCTGTTGATCGAAGCGAAGCAGGCCGGACAGTCGATCGACGACGTCATCCGCACGATCGACGTCGAAGCCATCACCAGCCACCTCTACACCCGCGGCCAGCCCGACCCCGACCTCGTGATTCGCACCAGCGGCGAACAACGCGTCGGCGGGTTCCTCCTCTGGCAGAGCACCCACAGCGAGTTCTACTTCTGCGAGGCCTACTGGCCCGACTTCCGCCGCGTCGACTTTCTCCGGGCCCTGCGCGCCTTCGCCGACCGCGAACGCCGCTTCGGCTCCTGACCCGAACTGGTCGCGCGCTCCGTGACGTCACGGTTGCGGGCGAATCCGCAACGTACGGGCGCGTTTCAGGGGATTCCCAGACCACTCTGGGAGCCTGTGAGTTACGCGGCTCCGGCCGGATCCACGGAGGTGGTGGCACACTGGAGTCGGACGAGCGTCCGGTTCAGGTGGCTCGTCGTGCCCGATCGGCGCGGCCACTGGGTAGAGGGCCTGCGGTTTCACGGCACTTCGGAGGGAGGCACATGAGCACGACGGAACACGTCGGTGCGGGCGCACAGCGTCGCGCTGCTGCGTCGTCGACGCTTCGCGATGTGCGATCCCTGGCCGACGGTGCTCGTCAGGACCTCGCGGCCGCATGGCGTTGGCCGTACGTGAGGCAGGGTTTCCTCTCGATGCTGCTCATCGCGCTGGGTGCGTTCTCCCCGGCGTTCGTCGCCTCCGACGCGCCCCTGTACGACACGGCGTTCTTCGCCCACATGCTCTCCGAGCCCGCTCGGTTCGCCGCTGCCGCAATCGTCATGGTCGGGTTGCTGCGCCTGCTCGACGCGTGGCTGCACCTGCGCCCCGCCAAGGGCGTGCCCACGGCCCCTGTCGCGGCGTGGGCCTGGTGGAGCCTGCCCATCGTCGCCGTTCCGCCGCTGTTCAGCCGCGACGCGTACAGCTACGCGGCCCAGGGGCTCGTCGTCAGCCGCGGCATGGACCCGTATCAGACCGGCCCGATCGCCGTACCCGGCCCGTTTGCCGACCAGGTGGACCCGCTGTGGTTGTTCACCCCGGCGCCCTACGGCCCCATCGCCCTGCAGATCCAGCGGCTCATCGTCGACCTGACCGGCGGGGATGCGCTGCTCGCCGCCATCGCCATGCGTCTGCCTGCGCTCGTCGCAGTCGGCGTCATCGCCTACGCCCTGCCGCGGTTGGCCCAGCAGATGGGCGTCTCGCGCGACCAGGCCGTCTGGCTCGGCGCGCTCAACCCGCTCGTGCTCATGCACCTCGTCGGTGGCATGCACAACGACGCCGTCATGATCGCGCTCGTCGTCGTCGGCCTCCTCATGGCCTCCGACGGGCGCTGGGTCGCCGCGTCGATCGCCGTCGCTGCCGGTGCCGGCGTCAAGCAGACGGCGGTGCTCGCGCTCGTGGGCGTCGCCGGACTCGCCTACCGCCACGCGCGTGGCGAGCGCGGTGAGGCACCGCTCATGTCCGCGGTCGACCAGCGGGCCTACGTCTCCATCGCCGCGCGGGTCGGCCTCGTCTCCCTCATCGCGTTCACCGCCCTGACCGCGCTGAGCGGTCTCGGCTGGGGCTGGCTGGGCAACCTCGGCGTGCCCGGATCGGTCCTCTCGCTGCTCTCCCCGGTCTC
>DAMDJY010000127.1:0-2060 GCA_032100225.1 Mobilicoccus sp. | reverse complement strand
ACGCCTGGTACGTCCTGTGGGGCGTCGTCCTGCTAGGGGCCACGTACACCGACCGTCGCGTCGTGCGGGCGCTCGTGTGGATCACGGGATGGCTCATCGCCTATTCGATGCTCGACGTCGCGGTCGTCAACGGCGCCACGATGATCGGCATCGCCGCCGTCGCGCTCGGCGCCTGGACGCTGTGGCGCCGCCGGGCCGAGTTCGACGCCGCGCTGCCCCCGGTCGTTCCCGGCGACGTCGTGACCTCCGGCACCGGCCTCTCGCACGGCCGCCTCACCACGCTGCTGACCCGGGTCTGACGCGCTCCACCCCGGCGGCCTTTCGAGCATCGGCGCGGGTGTCGCGCGGATGAACTTCCGGCAATGCCGGAGTGCCCACCGCACACGCCGCCCCGCAGCGTCCTACCGTGCGAGGGCACCTGTAACTCGCCGACCCCGAGGATGCTGCCGTGAGTGAGCGACCCAAGACGTACGTGCTCGACACCTCCGTTCTGCTCTCCGACCCCGGAGCCATGCAGCGGTTCGGCGAACACGACGTCGTCCTGCCGGTGATCGTCATCACCGAGCTGGAGGCCAAGCGGCACCACCCCGAGCTGGGGTACTTCGCTCGGCAGTCGCTGCGGTTGCTCGACGATCTGCGCGTGCGGCACGGCCGCCTCGACGTGCCCGTCCCCGTGGGGGATCAAGGCGGCACTCTGCACGTCGAGCTCAACCATGTCGACCCGGTGACGCTGCCCCAGGTGTTCCGGCTGGGGGACAACGACACCCGCATTCTCGCCGTCGCCAAGAACCTCGCCGACGAGGGCCGGTGCGTCACGGTGGTGAGCAAGGACCTGCCCATGCGCATCAAGGCCAGCGCGATGGGCCTGGACGCCGAGGAGTATCGCGCCGAGCTCGCGCCGGTCGAGAAGGGCTGGACGGGCCTGGCCGAGCTGGAGATCACCCCCGAGCAGATGGAGGAGCTCTACGACGCGGGGCGCATCCACCACGACGGCGTCAAGGAGCTGCCCTGCCACACGGGCCTCGTGTTGCACTCCGGACGCGGCGGGGGCCTGGGGCGCGTCGGGCTGGACTCCTCGATTCGGCTCGTGCGCGGTGACCGCGAAGCCTTCGGTGTGCACGGACGCAGCGCCGAACAGCGCATCGCTCTTGAGCTGCTGCTCGACCCCGACATCGGCATCGTCAGCCTCGGTGGCCGCGCCGGCACCGGCAAGAGCGCCCTGGCCATGTGTGCCGGACTGGAGACCGTGCTGGAACGCCGCCAGCACCGCAAGGTCGTCATCTTTCGCCCCCTCTACGCCGTCGGCGGGCAGGAGCTCGGCTACCTGCCGGGCACCGAGGCCGAGAAGATGGGGCCGTGGGGTCAGGCCGTATTCGACACGCTCGGTGCGCTGGTCTCGGCCGACGTGATCGAGGAGATCGTCGAGCGGGGGCTGCTCGAGGTCCTGCCTCTGACGCACATCCGCGGTCGGTCGCTGCACGACTCGTTCGTCATCGTCGACGAGGCGCAGTCCCTCGAACGCAATGTGCTGCTCACCGTGCTCTCGCGTATCGGGCAGAACTCCCGCGTCGTCCTCACCCACGACATCGCCCAGCGGGACAACCTGCGCGTCGGCCGCTACGACGGTGTGGCCGCGGTCATCGAGGTGCTCAAGGGCAACCCGCTCTTCGCGCACATGACCCTCACCCGCAGCGAACGCAGCCCCATCGCTGCACTCGTCACCGACCTGCTCGAGGTGCCCGGCCTCTGACCCTGGACGGCGAGGTGCCCGGATGCTGGATGGTCGCCGTCTCGCCGGGCAGGCAACTGCCGTGAGGTGAATCGACCCGGTAGAGCCGGGGAATGGGCTGGCGGGTGGCGAATCGTGCCACGCTGCGGACCGGTTGCGCAATCCGTCCTTGGACAGACGTCCGACCTGCATGGCATCGTGAGGTAACGAACAGATCACGGAGAGGTCACCCCGTGGTCACCTTTCACCGAAAGTGAGCCTCGCTGTGCCCCACCGCTTTAGCGCCACGCCTCGTCCTCGGACGGGCGCCGCCGCCGCGCTCGCCGCCGCC
>DAMDJY010000126.1:0-10455 GCA_032100225.1 Mobilicoccus sp. | reverse complement strand
GGCGGCGCCAGCCGGCGGCGTGGGAGGGGCCCAGGCGAAGGCCGCCGGGGCGACGCCGCCGATGATGAGGGCGCTGGCCGCGAGAGTCGCGACGGAGCGCTTGCGCAGCTTGGCTGCAGAGTTCACTGGTGCCTCCTGAAGGCTGTTTGAAACGACGAACTCGGGGGGATGGCGAGGGCGGTCACCCGGGGTCTACTTCCCCCAGACCACCGGGTCTCCGGTAGTGACCCGCCTTACTGATGGTTACATCAACCCAGACATCGCTCAACAACCACCCGGCATTACAGACCATTTCCAGACCCAAGCCCTGATGAACGCCTGCGCCGTAATCTCTTGTATCGCGCGCTATCGGCACGGACCCTCCGATCCTGAGGCCGTTGAGCGTGTTATAGATCACACCTGTGACAGCCTGACGGCCGCCCCATCCGGTCGTCCGACCCGGCGAAATATGCTGTCACCAGGACCATTACGCGGGTCCGAGAGTGTCCTGGCGAGACACGCGCGACACCCCGAGCGCCCGACGGCGAGGCACGACAACGGTAAGGATTGACCCAGGAATGCATTCGATTTAGGTCAGCACATTCCAGCCAGGCACCGACGCTGGGCCACCACTCCCTCATTACGGTCGGCCATTCAGGACGCACGTCCTGGACTACCCTCCTCCGAGTCCAGAAATCGGACGTCCGACCTGAACGAGCATGCCCCACACAACGCTGAGGACTCTTTGTCAGTGCACTTTTCAACGACACCGCCGACGGGGTGTCGGACTTCACGGCGAAAGCACCAGCCACCGCAGGGTGACGCGCCGGCATGCGAGAGCCGGCCCCCGCGACAGTTGCCACAGACCGGCTACGACCGCAAACGAGCCGAGGGCAAAAAACAACACCGCCCTGATCGTCCGGCCCGGCGCCGCTGCAACGCCCTGTACGCCATGCTCCGCAACCGCCAGACCTACCGGCCCCCAGCCCCCGCCCCGGCAGCCCTGGCCACTTGACGAGGAACATAGGGACACCCAACGCCGCCGCTCTCGATCGGGCAGTGGAAGCCCCAGATGCCTCTTGCGCTCTCGACTCGTCGTCGACGACAGTGTGCAAACACCCGATCTTGGAGGAGGCGAGATGCCTTTTGCACCAAGGCTTTCCCTTGCGGAGGGCGCAATCGCACACGTCAGTGAGTTCGCCAGGCTCCCCCTGGCCGAGGACCGGCATGACCTGATCGCTCGGACACTCGATGGGGTCCTGAGCCTGACCGACACGCTGGACTCGATCGACGTCGGCGAGACACCCCCAGCGAACGCCTTCGACGCGAGGTGGGAGTGACCATGGAGGCCTACCAGCTGACCGCCGTCGAGGCGAGCGCCCTGATCCGGTCTCGTGAGTTGTCCCCGGTCGAGCTGACCGAGTCGGTGCTGTCGCGCATCGACGCCGTCGACGCCCGCGTGTGCGCCTTCGTCACCGTCACGGCCGAGCGTGCCCGCGAGCAGGCCCGCCGAGCCGCAGACGAGATCGCCGGCGGCAACTACCGCGGCCCCCTCCACGGGCTCACCTACGGGATGAAGGACCTCGTCGATACCGCCGGGATCCGCACAACCTCCAGCTCCCGCACTCGCGCCGACTACGTCCCCGACGCCGACGCTGCCGTGGTGCAGATGCTCGATGAGGCGGGCGCGTCCATGGTGGGCAAGACCCACACCCACGAGTTCGCCTTCGGCGTCATCACCCCCACGACGCGCAACCCGTGGAACCTCGAGCACATCCCCGGCGGATCCAGCGGTGGCTCTGGCGCAGCCCTGTCCGCCGGAATGTGCCATCTGGCTATCGGTACCGACACGGGTGGGTCCATCCGCATCCCGTCTGCGGTCTGCGGTGTGACCGGCCTCAAGCCCACCTATGGCCGCGTGTCCCGCCGAGGTGTGGCCTCCCTGTGCTGGTCACTGGACCACATCGGACCCATGGCACGCACCGTCGCCGACGTGGCGATGATGCTGCAGCACCTGGCGGGCTACGACCGGTCCGACCCCGCCACCTGCGACGTGCCGATCCCGGACTACGCCGCCCACCTCGGTGACGGCGTCGCGGGGCTGCGCATCGGGCTGCCCACCAACTACTACTTCGACCACATCGACCCGGCTGTGGAGGGCGCGGTCCGCGATCTCGCACAGCGGCTCTCCGAGTCCGGCGCCGACATCGTGGACGTCGAGATCCCGATGGCCGAGGCCTACATGCCCGTCGAGTACGCCTACTTCCTCGCCGAGGCGAGCGCCTACCACCAGCAGCGCATCCGGGAGCAGGCCGACCAGTTCGAGGACGACGTGCGCGTTCTTCTCGAGGCCGGAGAAATGCTGCCCGCGACGGACTACATCCGCGCGATGCGGGTTCGCACTCTCCTGCAGCAGGGGTGGCGCGACATGTTCGCGACGGGTCTGGACGCCGTGCTGGCTCCGACGATCCCTCACATCGCCGCCAAGGTCGGCCAGGCGACCTTCGAGGGCTTCGGCACCACCGAGGCGATCATCGACTCCTACGTGCGCACCAGCGCCCCGGGCAATCTCACGGGCCTGCCGACGATGTCCGTGCCCTGCGGCTTCTCCAACGGCCTGCCGATCGGTGCCCAGATCATCGGCCGCCCCTTCGATGAGAGCACCGTCCTCCGCATCGGCGCCGCAGCCGAGTGGAGCTACGAACACGCAGGAGCCGTCCCCGAGCTGTAGAACACTGCCGAGACGTCGAAGCGTCCGGGTCGCTCAGTGAGCGGCCCGGACCCCTTGATGCAGGGTGGTCACATCTCGACGGTGGCGCCCGCGTACACGAGTGGGCTCTGACACAGACCCACCGTGCCGTCGCAACGCGTCCTCCACAGCCAGTTGCGCGACAGACCCTTCGGGCCTGGCGAAACCGAACCGCCGTCGAGTGCCGCTCCTGCGTCGCGGGTGAGTGAGGCCTGCCAAGCGGGGACGAACCCGGTCGCTCACCACCCGCCGTACGGAGCGATGTCTCCCTGGGAGACGGCTCCCCCAGCTGCCTCGGAGATGGCGCGGGTCAGGAGACGAGCTGCCTCGTCGACTTCCTGTTCGGTGATGGTGAGAGGAGGCGTCACCTCGATGACGTTGCCCCTCACGGGGTACGCGATGGCCCCGAGCTGCCAGCCGCGGTAGACGGTCATGGCCGTCAGCTCGTCGTCGGGTTGCCCGTGGGCGTCGACGAGTTCGATGCCGATGGACAGTCCCCGGCCCCGGACCTCGCTGACACGCTCGGCCCCAGGCGCCGCTGAGCCCGCCCAGTCGCGGAGAAGCCCCGACAGCTGCGCACCCCGTTCGACGGCGGCCCGCGTCAGGCTGCCGTCACGCAGGAGTTCGAGCACAGCTCGTGCCGCCGCGCAGGAGATGGCGTTGCCGATCGTGGTCATCAGCGCCGAGGCCACCGGTTCACCCAAAACCCCGGCGGGGCCGACGACGGCGGACATGGGCAGGCCCCCACCCAGGGACTTGCCGAGGGTCACCACATCCGCCTCGACCCCGTCGGCGTGGTGGGCCAGGACATGCCCCGTCCGCCCGAGACCGACCTTCACCTCGTCGATGATCAGCAGAGTTCCGAACCGGTCGCAGAGCTCACGAAGCCCCGGCAGGAAATCGGCAGGCGGCACGATGATCCCGCCGTCGGACTGAAGCGGTTCAACCACGACCGCAGCGACATCACCCTGGGAAAGCTGCGAGGCAACCTGCTCCAACACCGGCCGCGCATCCGTCACGGGATACGGAACGAACACCGTGGCCGAATCGGCAGGCGAACCCGCCGCCACATGAAGTCCCGAGACGCCCATCGCCGTACCGAGTCCGCCGTGGTAGCCGTTCTCGAAGGCCAGGATGCGCGGGCGCCCCGTGTGATGCCGCGCTCCCCTGACCGCGACATCGTTGGCGTCGGTGCCGGCATGACCGAGATAGACCCGCCGATCCGTGCCCCGCGTGGGCACGAGGTCCAGCAGCTCTTCACCGAGGAGCACCGCGTCGGGATGGGCCGCAGACAAGACCGACGCGCCGGCCCCTCGGGCGGCTGCCCGGGTGATGGCCGCGACGATCGCCGGGTGCGCGTGACCCAGGCCGTCCGCGGTCCACGAGGCACTGAGGTCGAGCAGGCTCCGACCCTCGGGCGTCCGGATCCAGCAGCCCTCGGCAGATTCGATCACGAGCGGGAAAAAACGCAGCTGTTCCACCGCGGCGATGACCCGTTGGTCCGCCGCATACCAGTCACGATCGGTGCTGCGCGGCGCCGAGGTCGTCTTACTCACGACTGGCTCCCAAGGGCGAGCAGACCCTCGGCCGCGCCGAGGTAACCGCAGACCATGGCCCGGGCGACATGCGAGACAGCCTCGTCGGTCGGGAGGAAACGTGGGTGGTGCAACGGCGGAGTTGTCCCGACACCCTCGGTGCGGACACCGACGAAACACATGACGGATGGAACCAGGTCTGCGTAATAGGAAAAGTCATCGGCCCCCAGGGAACGCATCGGCTCGGTCACCTCCGCCGTCACGGCGTCCAACCAACGATCGATGTGCGTCACCAGGTCGGGGTCGTTGAACAGGACGGGTTCGCCGGCCGTCACCGTGACCTCGGCCCCCAGCCCGAACGCCGCCGCCTGATGTTCGACCAATCGCCGAACCTGTTCCTGGACCCGTCTACGGTCGCCTTCGTCGGTCGTCCGCATCGTGGCCAAGATGCGAGCCGACCCAGGCAGCACGTTGGCACTGGCCTCACCTGCCTGGAGGTGACCCACCGAGATGGTTGCTGGGCGCATCGGGGACACCGTGCGGCGGACCAGCTCAGGCAGCGCGAGAACGATGTGCGAGGCAGCGGCCACGGGGTCGACGGCGTGATGGGGGTAGGCACCATGCCCGCCCTGCCCGTGAAGCTGGATCTCGATCTCGTCGGCTGCAGCGTTGACGACCCCCTCGCCCGTCGCCACAGCTCCCAACGGGATGGACGGGTGCACATGGGCGCCCACGGCGGCCCGCACCTTCAACCGGTCGAAGGCATCGGAGTGCACGAAGTCAAGAGCCCCTGAGGGGTAGGTCTCCTCGCGAGGCTGCAACAAGGGCACGAGCCCGACGGGCAGGTCCAAGGTGCGGGCGGCGCGCACCACCGCGGCAAGCGCGGCCAGGTGCACGTCGTGACCGCAGGCATGCATGCAGCCGTTCGTCGACGCGAAAGCGCTGCCCGTCTCCTCGCTGACGGGAAGTCCGTCGAGTTCGCCGCGGAGCAGGACGGCCGGACCGTCTTCAGGTCCGATCCGCCCGACCCGACCCGTCCCAGCCACCACCTCCAACTCCAGCTCCATGGCCTGCTCGACGGCGGCAGCGGTCATGTGCTCCTGACCGGAGAGCTCTGGGGCCGCGTGCAGCCGATTGCGCAGGTCCAGCGCCGCCGGCAACTCCTCGTCGAGACGGGCCAGCCACTGCCCCTGTAGCTGGCCGAGTCTGTCGGCGAGGCTCGTGGCGTCAGCGGTGCTCAGTGACCCCACGGCCGGGCACCTCCGAAGGTCGTCGTCGGGATCCGATCAAGCCCATAGACCCGTCGGGCGTTACCGGAACAGATGAGGGTCGCGATCCGCTCGGTCTCCTCCTGTGGCCATCCGTCGGTGGCGGCCCATCGACCCAAAGCCTGCCCGAGACCACGACGAAACAGAAGCGCACCGAGGTGGAACAGCTCGGCGGCCCCCCACGCGTCCGAGGAGAACATCGCTTTGTGAAAAGGCGTGAGCTCCAAGGACTCGGCGATCACCGTACTGGACGCAGCGCCTGTGTAGTTCACGGCCAGCCCGACGTCGCAGTAGACGTGCTCAAAGACATGCGCGAGATACCCCGCCTCGCGATGGAAGGGGTAGCAGTGCAGGAGCAGAAAGGCAGCCCCGCTCCCCCGGGTCGCCCGCAGCAGCTCGGTGAGCAGAAGCGGGTTGCACCGATGCAGATCAACATCGGGGTCGCCGTAACCGACATGAAGCTGGATCGGTGTGCCCCGATCGACCGCCTCCCACAGGCCGAAGCGGATCAACACGTGATCGGTGAGGCGAGGGGATGCGCCCGGAGCAGTGTTCTGTTGCCAACGGGCAACGGCGGCGAAGACCTCCTCATCGCTGGGACGAGCCGGGTCCAGATCGAGCCCGCCTCGATAGGCCGCGATCGACTTGACGCCCACGCATGTCGTCAGTGCGGCGTCGAGGCGCCGACGGAAGGATTGGAGGAAGTCGGTTCCCTCGCCATCCTCCAAGACCTGCTCAGCGAGCCGTTCGAGCCGCACGACCTCGGCATATCCGGATGCTGCCGCCGCGCCCATCTGCGCCGGACTCAGAATGAGATCGGTGCCATGGCCGGTCTCCACGACGTAGTCGCCGATCCGCGCTGCTCGGAGGAGACGACGGTTGACCTCCCCGCCACCGAGCTCGAAGCGTCGAGCGAGGTAATCGTCCGGTGCTGCGAACGGTGCGAGGTCCAGGACCGGAGCGCAATGACGCCGCACGGCGAAGCCGAGCTGGGTGTCGAAGAAGGATGTCCCTGCGGGGGCGGGGGCGTCCGATTCGGTGATGAGATCCTCGAACGCTGCTCGGCCAGGCGTATCCGGCAGCACGCCGTGGCAGTGGTGGTCGACGAGGTGTAGATCCTTGAGGAAGTCAGTAGACACGTGCATACCACTGACACTGTTCGATCAGGCTGAGCTCGGAGAGCTGCTCGATCTCGACCCGCTTGATTCGCACGAACGTCGACACCAGGTCGGGGTCGAACCAGCCCGTCACCTCGGGGCTCGATTCCAAGACATCAAGGGCCTCCGACAACGTCTGCGGCAGGGACGGAAGGCCGAGCGCAGGGTCGTCGGCCTCGATCTCGCCCTCGAGGAGCGGGGCGGGTTCCAGGCCCTGGCGGATTCCCTCAAGGCCTGCACGGAGGAGGGTGCCGAGGACCAGGTAGGGGTTCGCGCCCGCATCCGCCCCCCGGAACTCGAGGTGGAGCTGTGGTTCGGGGTCGCGACCGCCGATCTCGACGGTCGGGCACACCCGGAGCAGGGACTCGCGGTTGTGCAATCCCAGGAAGATCCCAGCAGAGGACCACTGGTGGGGGCGAAGACGCAGGTACGAAATGGTCAGCGGGGCGAAGAAGGCGCTGAGAGCCCGAGAATGCGCCAGGACCCCGGCGGCGAACCGGCCCCCCATCTCCGACAACCGCCCGGGGCGGGACTCGTCGAACATCGGGTTGGAGCCGTCGGGTGAGGTGAACCCGATGTGGACATGGACTCCGCTTCCGGTCTCACCCGGCTTGACCACAGGGGTGAACGTGGCGCGGTGCTCGTGCGCGCCAAAGATGTCGCGCACGAGGTCGCGCAGGAGCACCGCCCGGTCAGCGGCGGCGACGGGACGGGCGCGCTCCACGGTGATCTCGTACTGGTGCCGACCGTACTCGGCCAGCCAGTTCTCCGGGTGGAGGCCACTCGCTCGCATGGCGCCCACGAGTTGGCTGCCCATGGGCTCGGCGGCCCGGTAGTTGCGCCACGAGAACGGGTGATGCTCACCATCGGCGTCCAGGTCGACGAACTCGTGCTCGAAGGCGGCCTGAACCGTGATCCCGAGTTCCGACTCGAGATCGGCGACGGCCTGTTTGAGAAAGGTTCGGGCGCATGACCCCCAGGGCTGTCCGTCGGTGGTGACCACGTCACCCATGACCACCTGCAGGTATGGTTGGCCCGGAACCCCGACGACCGTGCACGCGCTCTCCAGGTCAGGGAGCAGGCGCAGGTCACCGGTCGAACCGAACGGGATCTGGTCGACGATGCTGCCGCTGGCGCCGATCCCAAGATTCGCGGGCACCCAGCCGACGGTGTCTCCTTCGTGAATCTCCTGAACGGCCAGAGCGCGTCCCTTGGTGACGGCGGACAGGTCGCAGGTGGCGATGAAGGTCAGGTCGGTGGGTGATGTGGCAGTGGTCATCCCAGGTCCTCCTCAGTAAGTCGGGCGCCGATACGGTCGGCGAGCCGGGGTGCCGCGAGGATGACCACGAGCCCGGCCAAACACCAGGCGGCGGCGATCCAGGGGAAGTAGGTGTAGGGGGCGGACTGACCGACCACCTGGACGATGTAGACGTAGAGCAGGTAGCCGATGCCCAGGACAGGCATGGCGACTTCCCACGTGCGGATCGGTGTGTCGTGGCGCAGGACGTACCGAACCACGCCGACTGAGGCCATTCCATAGGCGACCACCATGCACAGCGTGGCGATGGTCGCGTACCAGTAGTAGACGTCGACGGGCCCACCGCCGATGAGGGCGAGGAAGGCCACCAGAACCAGCGTCTGAACCACCACGGCCACCACTGCGCGCGTGGGAACACCGGTCTCGGGGTTGGTGCGGGCCAACGCTGCGGGGCCGAAGCCGTCACGAGCGAGGGCGAAGATCAGGCGCGATGCTGCCGTGGTGGAGCTGAGCAGCGAAGCGAAGGCAACGAGGAACGCGATCACCGAGATGAGAACGGCGAACCACGGCCCGATGTAGGTGGAGCCCAGCTCGGTCAGAGTCGAGCTGGCTCCGGCAAAGGCCTGCTGACCTGCGGCGTCGGTGCCATAGCCGATGGTCTGGGCGAACATCACGAGGGTGTAGATGAGGCCGGCGAGTACCACGGCGGCCAAGAGGGCCCGCGGGATCGTCCGCTTGGGCTGTTCCGCCTCCTCGCTCAGAGACGCACCCGATTCGAAACCCGCCCACGAGAGAAAGCCGAACACGGAGGCAGTCATGATCGCCGTCACCGACGTCTCCCCCGGCAGCAGGGTCGAAAGGTCGACGCCCGTCGAGACGGGAGCCGCACCCGAGGCCACCTTGGCGATGATCACGACGCTCAGCACGAGCATGACGAGGATCCCGAGCATCCCGATGGCCAGCAGCGCGCGTGTGGTGACGGTCGACTCACGCAGGCTGAGGACCAGGACGAAGACCGCGACGACGAACGGTACGGCCAGCCACCCCCAAGCCGGCAGCGTCACGCCGAGTTCGGTGAGCATCGCCTCGAAGAAGACCGAACACGCACCGGCGATGCAGGCCGAGAAGAAGAGGTAGGTCCCCAGTAGGGCGAAACCACCGAAGAAGCCGGCGCGGGGACCGAGCGTGACTCCGGCCAGGGCGTAGACGCTCCCTGCGTGCGTGAAGTAGCCGGTGAGACGGATGAAGGCGTAGGCCACGAGCATCGTGCCGAAGAACGAGACCAAGAACGTGAAGGGCACCGACCTGCCCACGAGGCCGGCGACGCCGATGCCGTTGAGCGACATCGCCATGACGGGGCCCATGAAACCGACGGACAGTGCGGCTACCTCCCACACGCGGAGCTTGCGACGGAGGCCGAGGGAACTCTCGACGGCATCCCCGGGGGATGCCTGGGCTGGTGTGACGCTGGACACGGGCACGACCTTTCGAAGGGGTGCCGAAAATGTAACGGAGGATCCAACATGTATGTCAAGGGTCGCTTGTGAAATTTTTGTTACCGATCGCTTGGGCCGAGTCGCCCTGAACTCATTCGAAATTCTTCAGCCGAGTGCGCCCCTGGTCCCCGAGCCGTTCCGCAACAGCAGCGATCAAGCTCTCGACCAGGGCCAACGCGGGCACCAGGGAGTCGAAAGGGGACGGGCCGTCGACGGTGGTCGGCAGGAGCAGGTCCGCAACTTCTGCCGCCGGCGAGAGCCAGGGATCCGTCAGGAGCAGCACCGTGGTTCGCCGCTTGGCCAGTGCCGTCACGATGGCCACCGTGTCCATGTCATAGCGGCGATAGTCGAAAGCGACGATGAGATCCCCGCGGTTGGCGGCCAGGCTCTGGTCGAC
Organism: Mobilicoccus sp.; assembly: GCA_032100225.1. Classification (GTDB taxonomy): domain Bacteria; phylum Actinomycetota; class Actinomycetes; order Actinomycetales; family Dermatophilaceae; genus Mobilicoccus. Next base: position 616 of record DAMDJY010000126.1, on the reverse strand, counting down.
GCGGGCCACCTCGTCCGTCGGAAAGAGCGTCACCCCCGGGCGCAGCAGTTGCAAGTGGGTCGCCAGGTAGCTGGCCAGGACGTGACTGAAGCGACCCCCGAGAAGTTGCACGCGCAGACGGGTGTCGGCAAGCAGGTCGACGGCGCGCTGCAGATCGACCTCCGGGATCTCCGCCAGCGACGTACCGACCATCGCCGTGAACGACTCCGCCATCCGGGCAAGCAACGGGGAATCGGCGGGATAGGTCTTCATCGAGTACTGCTGGAGTGGGGAGCCCAGGCTCGCCTGGACCTCACGGCGCAACTTGTCCTGAAGCTCCTGATGGCCCTCATAGCCCAGCCTGGCAGTGAACCGAATAACGGTCGGTGGGCTCACGCCGGCGCTCTCGGCGAGCTGCGCCACTGTGCCCAGACCGCTGGTCGGGTAGGAGGCGAGGAGAGCGCGGGCGACCTTGCGTTCACCCGGAGTCAGGCGGTCGAGCGTCGAACGAATCTGGTCGGCGACCGTGGCGCTCGGTAGGGAAGGGGACTTGGACGTCACCGCTTCACCCTAGGTGGGCTGCCTCAGCCCTGATCCACCGTCCGGATTCTGTGCTTCGGCTCGGGGGTGAATTTTG
>DAMDJY010000125.1:0-10470 GCA_032100225.1 Mobilicoccus sp. | reverse complement strand
GATGCACGGCGCCCCCGCCGCGGAGACGCCGCCGCCGCTGGACCAGGCCAAGGTCGACGACCTCACCGCGAAGATCAAGACCAACCCGAAGGACGTCGAGTCCATGCGGTTGCTCGCCAACGAGTACTCGCGGACCGCGCACTACGAGAAGGCGTCGGAGACGCAGGCCAAGATCGTCGCCCTGCAGCCCGAGAACGTCGACGCGCGCCTCGCACTCGGCGTCGCGCACTTCAACCGCGGTGATGCCGCGGGCGCCGAGAAGGAATGGCAGAAGGTGCTCCAGCAGGCACCCAAGAGCGCCGAGGCCCACTACGACCTGGGCTTCCTCTACTTCACGCAGGACCCGCCCCGCATCGACAAGGCCGAGGAGCACTGGAAGAAGGTCGTCGAGATCGACCCCGAGTCCGACCTGGCCAAGACCGTCTCCAGCCACCTCGACTCCTTCAAGAAGGCCGCTGGAGACTCCACGTCGCCGACCTCCATCCCGAGCACCGCGCCCAGCAGCGCAGCCCCGAAGGGCTGAGTCGTGGGGGTCACGTTTCCGCTGGCGCTGGCCGCTGGTGTCGTGGCCTTCGCCTCGCCATGCTTTCTGCCGATCGTGCCGATCTACCTGAGTTACCTCATGGGGTCGACACCCGGACAGACGGCATCGACAGCGGGCGGGCGACGGGCCGCTGTCGCTCAGGCCCTGATGTTCGTCAGCGGGTTCTCCATCGTGTTCGTCACCCTGTGGGCCTCCATCGGCGTCGTCGGCTACGTGATGGGCGACTTCAAGGACGTGCTGCGCATCGTCGGCGGCGCGGTCCTCATCGTCATGGGCCTGCACGTCGCCGGCCTCATCCAGATCTCGGCGCTGCTGCGACCCGTGCAGGTGTCCGCCGGTCGGGTGATGGGCATGGGTTCAGGCGGCATCGACACGTCGTCGCTGAAGCCCAGTTACAAGCGGTCGGCGCTGCTCGGCGTCGCGTTCGGTGCGGGCTGGACCCCCTGCATCGGCCCCATCCTCGGCGCCGTCATCGGCATGGCCTCGGTCAGCGGGACGGTATGGGAGGGCGCGCTGCTGCTCATCGCGTTCTCGATGGGCCTCGGCATCCCGTTCGTCCTCATCGCCGCCGGCGCCACCGACATCGCCACCCGGCTGGGCTGGCTGCGTCGCCACGAGACGGCCGTCGCGCTCGCCTCGGGGGCGCTGCTCATCATCACCGGCTTTCTCATGATCTCCGGCCTGTTCGCCACCATCTCCGGGTTCGCCCCCTCCTTTCTGTAGAAGCGAGACGCCATGACCGACACCACCACTCGAGCCGGGGACGACTCGCCCTACGTGGACGAGGATCTCCAGCCGCTCCCGGCGGACCCCGGGCCCAAGGCTCCTCGCCGCGCCGACACCCCGGTCGAGGCGTTCTTCCACCGCGTCTTCGCGTTCTTTCACAACAAGAAGGTCGGGCTGCTGCTCATCCTCGCGATGGCCATCCTGACCCTCATCGGCGTGCTGGTTCCACAGGTCCCCGCCGACATCCGCAGCGACCCCGTCTCGTACGCCGACTGGCTGGCGCAGCACCGGCCCACGTTCGGCGGGTGGACCCCGGTGTTCTCCACCATCGGCGTCTTCTCGATGTTCAGCTCGGTGTGGTTCAAGCTCGTCACCGCCCTGCTGGCCTTGTCGATCATCGCGTGCACCCTGCACCGCATGCCGCTGCTGTGGCGTAACGCGACGCGACCGCACCTGCACGTGACCGAAGGGTTCTTCGACCACGCCAAGGTTGCCACGCGCGTTCCGGTCGGACTCTCGCCGCAGGAGACGATGACCGGCCTCCGCGCCATCCTCGGCCGGCGCCATTACCGGGTGCTCGAAGACCCGCGCGGTGAGGGCTTCAGCCTCTACGCTGACCGCAACCGGTGGATGCCGTTCGGCACCGCCGTCGCTCACACCTCGTTCGTCATCCTGCTCATCGGGGTGATCGTCACGACCAACACCGGTTTCTCCGTCAATCTGCCGGTCACGGTGGGCACCCGTGTGCCCGTCGGCCACGGCACCGACATGGAGGTCGAGGCGCTCTCGTTCCGCGACAGCTATCACGCCAGTGGCGAGGCCATGGACTACGTGGCCGAGGTGGCGGTCTACGACGGCGGAACCCTGGTCGAGCAGCGCGAGATTCGCGTCAACTCCCCCATGAGCCACAAGGGCGTCCGCTTTCACCAGTCGTATTTCGGCACCTCCGCGATGCTGACGGTGCGCGACGACGCGGGCAAGACCGTGTTCTCCGGCGGCGTTCCGCTCGAGTTCACCTCCGACGACGAGCAGAACTCCATCGGCCGCCTGCCGATCCCCGGCACCGACCTCGTCGCCTTCGTCGTCACCCCGGCATCGGGCCAGGTCATCTCGGACATCCCCGCAGGCCAGGCCCAGATCGAGGTCCAGCGCACCGGGCAGGAGACACCGGTCGCGAGCCAGCGACTCGCCGCTGGTGAGAGCGCGAAGCTCGGCGACCTCACCTACACGTTCGATCGCGAGGCCAAGTTCACCGGCCTGCTCATCAACCAGGACCCCGGCGCCATCTGGATCTGGATCGGCTGCGCGCTGATGATGATCGGCCTGTTCACCACGATGGGCTTCAAGCACCGCCGGGTGTGGCTACGCGTCACCCCCACCACCGACGGCGGCTCCGAGGTGCGCGCCGCGTCCTCCGACAAGGCGGACATCGAGTTTCAGAGGTGGTTCCGCAGCTTCTCCGGAGAGGTCGCCCGCCTGGGCGGCGCCGGTGCGCACAGCGGCACCTCCCAGACGCAGACCCCGACCACGACCCACCGCACGACCCACCGAAAGACCAGGGTGTGAGCCATGTTCCAGATCTCCCAGTACTGCCTTGTGGCAGCCACGATCCTCGTGGCTCTCGCCTTCCTCGCCAAAGTCGTCGCATTCTCCCGTAGCCGCGAGCGGTCACCCGAATACGCCCCGGCGATGGACGCCTACGGCAGCGGCGACCTGCTGATCGCCGAAGGCCCCGAGTTCGCCTCCCCCGAGATGGGCCACGGCGCCGGATCGGGCCGCCCCACGGGCCTGGTCTGGTACGGCAGCCGCCTCACCTGGCTGGCGCTCGCCTTTCTCACCGCCGCTCTGGTGGCGCGGATGATCGTGACGACCAACGCCCCCTTCACCAACCAGCACGAGTTCGCCGCGTCCTTCGCATGGGGGATCCTCGTGGCCTACGTGTGGATGGAATGGCAGTACTCGGCCCGCACCCTGGGCCTGATCGTCCTCCCGTTCGCGGGCGGCATGCTCGGCTACTCCCTCGCGATGGACACCGCGGTCCGGCCCCTCATGCCGGCCCTGCAGAACAGCTGGCTGCTGACGGCGCACGTGTTCACCGCTGTGGTTGCCTACGGTGGCGCGGCCGTCGCCTCGGCCGCCGGCATCCTCTACCTGGTGCGCCCCTTCGTCGGGTGGCAGGGCCTGCCCAGCCGCGACGTACTCGACGAGATCGGCTACCGCGCAACGCTGTTCCTCTACCCCACCCTCACCATCATGATCATTCTCGGCGCCGTCTGGGCCGACGTGGCCTGGGGCCGCTACTGGAGCTGGGACCCCAAGGAGACCGCAGCCTTCGTCACCTGGCTGATCTACAGCGCCTACCTGCACGCCCGCGTCGTTCGCGACTGGCGCGGTGAGAAGGCAGCCTGGCTGCTGGTCATCGGCTTCCTCGCCGTCATCGGTACCTTCGTCGGTAACCACTTCTTCAGCGGCCTGCACTCCTACGCCTGATCTTCGAGGAGAACCAACAACGTGAACACCGACCAGAGCTTTACCGGCACCAACGGGGCCACCTCGGCGAGCGCCGGTGATGGCGGCAGCAGTGTCGACGACCGTCGCAACAGTCTCGACGGCGGCGGCGCGCAGGGGGCCGTCGGTTGGCAGCAGCGGTTGCAGAACAGCCGGTTCGGCACCATCGGGGTGCTCGCATTGACGGCCGTGCTCGTCATGGGTGGCGCCTACCTGGTGCAGCGACCCTCTGACGACGAGGCCGGCGTCACGTCGGTCTCCGTGACGGGAAAGCAACTCGGCCCGCCGCCGGCCGTCGGCGCCCCGGCGCAGAACTTCACGGCCCGCACCATCGACGGCAAACCCGTCCAGTTGAGCGACTACAAGGGCCGCCCCGTCTGGCTCCTCTTCGGAGCCACCTGGTGCTCCTCCTGCCGCGCCGAGGTCGCCGACGTCGAAGCCGCATACAAGCAGGCCAAGGCGTCCGGCGTCGAGGTCATCTCGCTCTACCTGTCCGAAGACGCCTCGACCGTGCAGAACTACACCCAGAGCACCGGCCTCACGTATCTGCACGTCCCCGACCCGCAGACCGACGTCGCCTCCGCCTACCGCGTAATGGGCATCCCCGCCCACTACTTCATCGACAAGCAAGGCAACATCAACTCCATCCAGATCGGCACCCTCGACCGCTCCACCATGGACTCCGCCCTCGCCGGCATCAGCGGCTGAGACGAGATCGCGGCTGAGACACCAGATCCGTCTGGCGAGGCTTCATCACACGCGCGGCTGAGGAGCGGGGGCGGGGCACCTCGGCATCACCACGATGTGGCAACACCCACGATCAGGCAACACCACGATCCGGTGTGAACGGGATTCCCGATCACACCGGATCTGCTTTGCCGGGGAACGGCCGCCCCTCCCGCGGAACGAGGACGAACCTGACATCGCACCGATCCGGGGGTGATCACCCCCGGATCCGCACATCCTCGAGCCCGGTCTCGGGTGCGATCTCACACATGTCCTCGGATGCGATCTCACACATGTCCTCGGATGCGATCTCACACATGTCCTCGGATGCGACGTCACGCTCGTTCTCAGGTTCGATCTCCTCCACACACCGCCCGTCGCCCGGCACGGCGTAGAGCACGACGCAGGAAGCCTTGCGGCTGGGGCGCATCACCTCTCTTCGCACGAATCGATCACGTGAACGACTTCAGGGCGGCCGAAGCGTGATCGAGCATCAGATCTGTGTTCTATACTTCAGGGGTAGGCCAGCGCCAATACCATGCGCGCTAGCACCAGCACCAGCACCACTGGGGGTGAGCTCGCTCCCGCGGTCCGGCGGGCCTTATCACTCGCGAGAGCGCTCACGGCAAGGGCGTCGCGATCGAGGGAGAACCGCCGGCCGTCATGACTCGTCGACCGCGTCGCACCCGGTACGCAGGCACCTGGAACCCCGACGACGATCTCCCGCCCACGACCCGATGGGCCCCACCTCCCGCGGCTCACACCAGCGAGAACCCCACTGGCTGGGCTGCAAGCGACCCGGGCCGCCGCCCTTCTGATCACCGCGCTGGCACTCTCCGCTCCTGCACCTTCCTGGCATCGCGCGTAGCGTCGCGGACATGCGCTTGTTCACCGGTGTCGCCGAGCAGTACGCAGATTTCGCCTCGTATGCGGGCGACTCCCCCTGCTTCGCCGACTGGGCCGCACGAGTCGCCGAGGACGGCGAACTCCAGGAATGGATCGCGCAACTCCCGCCGATCAAGCAGCAGCCCAACCTCGTCTTCGCGGCAGCACGGTGGCACGGCGTCCCCGCACCCGGCCCCTACGAAGGCCTCCGCGACGCCCTCCTGAACGACGACGGCACCATCGTCGCCAGGATCACCGCGCGCTCCACCCAGACCAACGAAGTCGGCCGACTCGCCACCCTCGCACCGGTCTTCGCGCGCACCGCCGCCGAAACCTCCCGCCCCCTGTCCATCATCGAAGCCGGGGCGAGCGCGGGCCTGTGCCTCTACCCCGACCGCTACACGTACCGGTACCTCACCGGCCCCGACCGCACCCCCATCGACTGGACTCCGAGCGACGGGACACCCGCCGACACCACACCCACCACGGCGAGACCAGTGCTCACGTGCCGAGTGAAGGGCGCCTTCGCGGTGCCGCAAAACGGGTTCGAGGTGGCCTGGCGAGGCGGAATCGATCTCTCACCACTCGATGTGCGCGACGACGACGAGATGGCGTGGCTGGCCAACCTCGTCTGGCCCGAACAGCACGAGCGACGCGCCCGACTCGAGACCGCAGCCGAGATCGCCCGCTCCGAGCCACCGCACCTGGTCGCCGGCGACATCCTCACCGATCTGCCCGAACTCGTCGCAGAGGCAGCTCAATACGGCCAGGTCGTGGTGTTCCACTCCGCAGTGGTGGCCTACCTCGAACCAGAAGACCGCGAACGCTTCGCCGACCTCATGACCGGCCTGGTCCGCGACGGAGCCTGCCGCTGGGTGAGCAACGAGGGCGCGGGCGTCCTCCCCAGGATCACGGCCACCGGCCCGGATGTCCCGGACGGTCACCCCACCTTCGTCCTCGGCCTCGACGGCCAGGAAGTTGCATGGACGCACGGTCACGGCCGCTCGCTGACCTGGCACGCCGACCCCCGCTAAGACAGCCCTCACACCTTGTAGTTGACACATCATGTTCATGGGTCTAGCGTTTTACATGACACATCAACCAGATGCCCCCGGACATCGGGTTGTCGTAAAACGACGAAGGAGATCGACATGACCACGCTGCAGCAACTCGAGGGCACCTACACCATCGACCCCACCCACTCCCGCCTGGGCTTCGTCACCCGTCACGCCATGGTGACCAAGGTCCGCGGCCAGTTCGACGAGTTCGAGGGCACCGCCCGCACCCAGGCCGGCCTGACCGACGCCGCCATCGAGGTCACCGCCCAGGTCGCGAGCATCGACACCCGCAACGCCGACCGTGACGGCCACCTGCGCGCCGGCGACTTCTTCGACGCCGAGCAGTTCCCGACCCTGACCTTCCGCTCCACCGAGGTCACCGCCGCAGACGACGAGACCATGCGCGTCGCCGGCGACCTCACCATCAAGGGCGTCACCAAGCCCGTCACCATCGACTTCGAGTTCGGTGGCGTGGCCAAGGACCCGTTCGGCAACGAGCGCATCGGCTTCGACGGCTCCACCACCATCAACCGCAAGGACTTCGGCATGGAGTTCAACGCGGCCCTCGAGACCGGTGGCGTGCTCGTCAGCGACAAGATCACCCTCGAGATCGAGATCTCCGCGATCAAGAACGCCTGATTCGCACAGACTCACCAACGCGAACGCCGCCCCGGGACACCTGGGGCGGCGTTCGCGCAAGCCCTACTTCTCCGTGATGGTCACGCTCTCCATGCGGTGGATCGTGCTCGGCTCACCCGTGGGTGAGCCGTCCTTCTCGATGGCGTGGACGACCTCCATGCCCGAGGTGACAGTGCCGAACAGGCTGTACTTGGCCGGCAGCGCGACGCCGTTCTCCCCAGTGACGATGAAGAACTGACTGCCGTTGGTGTCGTCTCCGGCGTTGGCCATCGCGACCGACCCGACCTGATAGGCACCCTCGGCGGGCAGCTCGTCCTCGAACTCGTACCCGGGCCCGCCCTGGCCGGTGCCCTGTGGGTCGCCGGTCTGGTTCATGAAGCCGGGGATGACGCGGTGGAACACGATGCCGTCGTAGTACTTGTGCCGAGCGAGAAAGACGAAGTTGTTGACGGTCTTGGGAGCCGCCTTGGCGTCGAGGGCGATCGTGAACTCCCCGAGGTCGGTCTTGACCTGAGCCGTGTAGCTCTTGGCCGGGTCGATGCACATGGGCGGCGCCGCCGCGAACTCCGTGGTGCGCTCGGCCACGCCCTCTGCAGGGGGGCAGTCCGTGGCGACGGCTGACGACGGAGCCGTAGCCGAGGCGGAGGCCGAGTTGCTCCCTGCACCGGAGGTCCCGGAACTCGTGGTGCCCCCAGGAGCCTGCGCGGTTCCGCAGGCCGTGAGGACGGCGACCATCAGGGGCAGGGTGGCGTAGCGGCGCAGGGTCATGGCAGCAGGTTACGTGTCGGTGCGGGCCTGCTTGGGACGCAACGGGATCACGTCGGCCGACGGGGTGGCGGCAGCGGTGTGGGAGTTGAGCCAGGCCAGCAGGTCGACGACGACCTCGTCGCGTCCGAGCTCGTTGAACATCTCGTGTCGTCCGCCCTTGTAGAGGCACGTCGTGACGTCGCGCAGACCGGCCCGCCGGTAGGAACGCGCGACCTTGACGACACCGTCGCCGTTGTTGCCGACCGGGTCCTCGTCGCCGGAGAGCAACAGGATCGGGAGGTCGGGGCGGACTCCGCTGATACGGCTGCGGTCGACGGCCATGCCGAGACCGGTGAACAGGTCGGCGTAGAACCGGTTGGAGCAGATGAAGCCCGATGCCGGGTCGGCCACGTACTCGTCCACGGCGCGCGCATCGCGGGACAGCCAGTCGAACTCGGTGCGGGCCGGAGCGAACTGCTTGTTGAAGCCGCCGTTGACGAGCTTGTCCATAATGGGGCTGGGCTGCGAGCCGCCGAACACCCGGCCGAGGGCCAGGGCCAGCGCCTTGGCCGCAAGTCGTTGCACATGACCGGGGTTGGCGACAGTGCCCGACAGGATGAGCCCGTCGACGGCGTGGGAGTGCCGCAACACGAGGGTGCGGGCCACGAGCGAGCCCATGCTGTGCCCGAGCAGCACCAGGGGCAGATCGGGGTGCGCGGCCCGCGCCGCAACACCGACCTGCAGGGCGTCTTCGACGAGCAGCGACCAGCCGTCGCGATCGGCGAGGTGACCGAGCGAGTGGGGGGCAGTGCGCCCGTGTCCGCGCTGATCGTGCGTCACCACGACATAGCCCGCCTCGGCCAGGTCGGCCGCGAGCGCGTCGTACCGCGCGGCGTGCTCGGCCATGCCGTGCAGGATCTGAACGATGCCTCGCGCCGGGCCCGACGGCGACGTGGTTCGGACCGCGAGATCCGTCCCGTCACCTGCCCTGAGCGTCGATTCGATCATGGGCTCCACCTCCTTCGTGATTGTCACACCCCGCCGAGGCTGCGCGCCCACCCAATGCTGCCGAAAGGGCAGATGACGCTCGGCGCGAGTGCAGAGCGAGCCTGAAGAACACGAGAGCGCATGACGGTGACGCGACCCGATGGCACCATACGGCGGAGGGGGTAATTCAACGTGGACGACGAACGAGTGCGGCCTGCCGTGGGGACGACCAGCGCCGGAGGCCTGCGTCCCCTCGGGGAGACCGACATCGCCAAAGGAATTCTGCCGCGGCTGCAGTATGTGACATCGGTGCGGCCGGAGCATGTGGCCGTCGACGACGGGACGCAAGCGCTCGGCTTCGCGCAGCTGGCAGCTCGGGCCGCGACGGTCCGGCAGCAGGTCGAGTCGGCGGTGGCTGAAGCGAGCCCTGCGCCCACGCCTGCGCTGGGCACCAAGGAGCCGATCGCCCTCCTGGCCGGGCACGACGCCGGGTCGGTCGTGGCCCTCGTCGGTCTGCTCGCCTCGGGTCATCCGGTGGTCGTGCTCGACGAGGCGACTCCGGCGCCCTGGCAGAAGCGCCTCCTGGCGCAGGTCGGCGCGCGCTTCGTCGTCGTCGATTCCGCTCGCACACAGGCGCGCGCTGCAGCGGTCTCGATCGCCGGCAGTTTCGTCGTCGCCGTCACCACGGGCGAGAACACCACCGACGCCGAGTCGCTCTGGCAGAACCTCCCGGCCGCCGATGCTCCGGCGCTCATCGCGTTCACTTCCGGCACCACGGGAGCGACCAAGCCCGTGGTCGGGTCGCATCGCCTCGTCATGCGTGACGCATGGAACTCCGCGGTCGCGAGCTGCTGTTATGACCCGGACGACGTCGTGATCGACACCCTCCCGCTCCCCTTCCACGCGGGTCTGACCACGGCCCTGCACACCCTGGTCATCGGCTGTGGTATGCGCCTGGTCGACGTGCGCACCGGCGGCGTGACCCCGCTGCCGCAGATCGTCGCCGACTCACGCGCAACGCTTCTCGTCACCAGCCCTGCCATCCTGCGCGGACTCGTCGCCTCCGACCCCGACCCCGAGCTGCTCGCCGGACTGTGCGGGCTCACGGTCGCGGGTGAGTCGGTCTACGGGCGTGACCTGGCCGCTGCCGCCGAGTTCTTCGGCCCGCACTGCGTCATGCGCAACCGGTACGGCGCCTCCGAGGTCGGGCTCATCACCGAACACATCCTCGGCGACATCCCCGCGGGCCGGATTCCCGTCGGCCGCTCCGTCGGTTGGACCCGCGTCGACGTAGTGCGTGAGGACGGCAGCTCGGCCCAGATCGGCGAGAAGGGCACCATCACCGTCACCGCGCCCGACGTCGCCCTCGGTTACTGGGGCCGCCCCGACGACCCGGCGTTCGTCGATCACCCCGACGGAACTCGCACGTTCCGTACCAGCGACCTCGGGGTGCGACTACCCGACGGATCGATCGACCTCACCGGCCGCAGCGACCACACGGTCAGCGTGCGCGGCTACCTCGTCGACCCCGGCGAGGTCGAGGCCGTCGCCCTGACCCTGCCCGGCGTGCGGGAATGTCTCGTAGTCGGCAGCGAGACCGAGAACGGCCATCGGCTCGTCGCGTACGTCGTCGGCGAGGCGGCCAGCGAC
>DAMDJY010000124.1:0-10680 GCA_032100225.1 Mobilicoccus sp. | reverse complement strand
GAGCAGGGTCTCCAGCCGCGTGAGGGCCGCCTTCTGGGCCGGGCTCACCTCGGTGCGGAACAGGGAGTCCGACAGGGCCTCCTGCATCGCCTGCGGGTCGCTCGGGTCGAGTCCGGCGACCTTGGCCTCGATGCCCTCGGTGTCGATCGAGATGTCGCGGGCATAGGCCTGAACCGCCGCGACGAGCTGCGGGCCGAGCCACGGCGCACTGTGGAACAGGCGAACGCGCGCTGCCTCCCGGACCGCGAGGTAGAGCTGCACCTGAGCCGTGTCGAGTTCCAAGCCCTCGGCGAACGCCTCGATGTTGGCGGGCAGCACCACGACGGCGCCACCGGGCACGAGCGGAAGCCCGACCTCGGTGCCGGTGAGCACCTCACCGGCGAGCAGGCCCACGGCGCGACCGATCTGGGCGCCGAACATCGAGCTGCTCATCTTGGCGAGCATCGGCTCCATCTGGCCGAACATCGACGACAGGTCCATCCCGGCGGGCATCCCGGGCAGGGACATCCCCTCGGGAAGGCCAGGCAGCGAGCCGCCGCCCTCTCCGAGCTGGTCGAGCTGGCTCTTGAGTGCCGAGGTCAGCGCCTTGTTGACGCCCTGCGCGACCGGAGCCACGAGATCGCCCCACAGCGGCATCGTCTCGGCGACCCACTCGGCGCGGCTCCAGGCCTTGACCCCGCCACCGGCGGATTCGAAGTCCGTCACCTGATCCAGCCACAGCCCGGCGACGTGCCCGGCCTCCTGGGCGGCACGGCGGGGGGTCTCGTCGACCGACACATCGCCCTCGGCGGACACGGTCTTGCGCGCGACGTCGGCGCACAGGTCCAGATCGACACCGTCGGCGGGGGGACCGGAGAACATGGCCTGCAGTTGGGCACCGAGCATCGCCATCATCGACGGGTCGATGCGGTCCAGACCCATCGACTTCATGGCCTCGGCCATGGCGGGATCGCCGCCGCCGAGCAGCTGCTCGAACAATTTGCCGAAGTCTGGTTGCTCCGGCTGGGACTCATCGGACGGGTTGGACATCAGGACTCCTTCACGCCTGCGACACTGTCTTCTCTCCACCTAACCACGGGCGGCCTGCGATACGTTCCCGGGGACCACCGATGGGCCTGATCGAACCGGCCCGAGACCGGGGGCCCGAGACTTGGGGCCCGCGCTCGGCAGCGCTCGATGTGGCCGAGACCCGTTACAGCAGAACGCAACAACGAGTACGAGGAGACCGATGACCGACGACCTGCCTCTTGTCGACGTGCGAGACGAGCCGTTGTCCGTCGACGAGGTGATGCGTGCGGTGAGTCACCCGCGCGTCGGGGGCATCGTCACGTTCACGGGCGTGGTCCGCGATCACGACGGTGGCCAGGGCGTCGATCACCTCGACTACTCGGCCCACCCCAGCGCGGTCGACGCAATGCGTGCTCTCGTCGACGCGACACTGCAACGGGACGGGGTCGTCACCGCGGCCGCCGTGCACCGTTACGGCCACCTCGAGATCGGCGATCTCGCCGTCGTGCTCGCCGTGGGTGCCGAACACCGTGGGCAGGCCTTCGACGCCTGCCGTGCCCTGATCGACGACCTCAAGGCGACGGTCCCGATCTGGAAGCACCAGCGCTTCGCCGATGGCACCGACGAGTGGGTGGGCACTCCGTGAGCGGAGGCGCCCGCACAGGCTCGACGTCGGCCAGATCGTCAACCCCGGCGGCGGCACTGCGGCAGCCGGTGATCGGGCGGCGGTGGTCGCTGCTGCTGCTCGCGCTCGTCGTGCTCGTGCTGTTGGCGCAGGTCATCACGCTGCCGTATGTGCTGATGCGCCCCGGGCCGGCTGTCGACATCCTCGGCAGTCCGCAGGAGGGGGCGCCGGTGGTCACGGTCGAGGACGCTCCGACCTACCCGACGACCGGGTCGCTCTATTTCACCACCGTCGCTCAGTACGGCGGCCCCGACCGGCGCCCCAGCGCGTGGGACGTCGCCGCGGCCTGGGTCGACCCGTCGAGTGAGATCGTCCCCGAGTCGCGGGTCTATCCCGCTGCAGTGTCGCGGGAGGTGGTGCAGGAGGAGAACTCCGTCGCCATGGAGAACTCCCAGCACGGAGCCGTGGCCGTGGCGTTGCGCGCGCTCGGCAAACCGGTCACCGAGAAGGCGGTCGTCGCCGAGGTCATCCCCGAGGGGCCGGCCAAGGGCGTGCTGCGCAAGGGTGACGTCATCACCCGCGTCGAGAAGACTCCGGTGACCCGGGCCTCCCAGATCACCGAGGACATCCAGAAGCTGAAGGGCCCGGTCACGTTGACGGTCACCCGCGACGGAGTCTCGAGCGCCCACACCATGACGCCGATCGAGCGCGACGGACGCCGCGTCGTCGGCGTCCTCATCCAGCCGACGTTCTCCTACGGGGTCGACGTCACGATCCACGCCGGCGATGTCGGTGGTCCCTCGGCCGGGATGATGTTCGCGCTCGGTGTCTACGACACCCTCACGCCCGGATCGCTGACCGGGGGAGCGCGCATCGCCGGCACAGGCACCCTGGACACATCGGGATCGGTCGGCCCCATCGGCGGCATCGCCCAGAAGATGGTGGGAGCCCACGACACCGGCGCGGGTTTCTTCCTCGCACCCGTGGACAACTGCTCCCAGGTCGTCGGCCACGTGCCCGACGGGCTGGTCGTCACCCCCGTCGCCACGTTCGACGAGGCGTTGCACGCCGTCGAAGAGATCGGCGCCGGACGCGGCGCAGCCCTGCCGCCCTGCCCGGCCTCCTGAGGATTCCGGAGACCGGGCAACGCGCTACACGTTTAGAGATACTGCCCGCGCTACTCGTTCAGCAGTAATCGGCCGGCTTCATTCGTCCAGCGTCGTGGCGAGCGCGTCGAGCAGACCGGGAGCGATCTCGTCACCCGAGGCGACCTTGTCGTCGCTGTCGTGCGCGCGCTGACGCACGAGGCACACTCGCTCGCCGTCGCGCAGCACGGCCGCGAAGAGGCGAATGTCTGCGCGGTCGGGGTGCTCGAGGAGGTCCTTGGGGCCGCTGCCTTCGGCGATGTCGGCCTCGGCGTCCGGCGGGAGCACGATGCGCTCCAGTGCCACTGCGACACCGTCGACCTGGGGCGGCCACGCCAACTGGGCCAGGAGTTCCTCGACGTCGCCGTGCGGTGGCAGGTCTTCCTGCTCGACGCTCACGTACGACATGCCCTCGACAGGGGAGTCGCTCGCAACGGAGCCTGCCGTGTCTGTGGTGTCGCTCGAGTCGGCGTCGTGCTCTTGCAGGTGTTCGGCGAGGCCGGGCTCGGACTCGGCGAAGCGCGCGGCGTCGACGAGGGCGAACAGCCGGATCGGCTGGTCCCAGCCCGATGCGGCGACGTACTTCTCGGCCTCGATGGCGCACTCGAGCAGGGGCGGGTGGACGGGGATGAACTCGGTCACCCCACCATCGTGCCAGGACTCCGGGAACGGATGCGGCGGCGGGGGAGTTCACCTCACGACGGCCTTGATCGGTACCGTGGGTGCGGTCGGTGGATCGGCCGAGAAACCTTGCCGATCTGCACGAACAGACAGGTGGACAGACGAGTGAGTGACAACACCCCCCGCCCCGGTGACGGCGCGAGTGGTAGCAACGGTGGCGAGGGCGGCAGCGTTCCTCCTGGCTTCGGGGGCCTGGGTGGCCTCGGCGGCTTCGGAGGTTCGTCCGGATCGGGGGGATCCCGCGGCGCGACGAGCACTCGCCCGGGTGGGGCGCCGCGGCGTAAACCCAGCCCGTTCGGGCTCACCCTGGCCCTCTTGTTCGGCATCCTGGGCGCTCTGGCCGCGCTCGCGAGCTTCTGGACCGACGTGCTGTGGTTCGACATGACCGGGTACTCCCCGGTGTTGTGGACGCGGCTCGGAACCCAGCTGACGTTGTTCGTCGTCGCCGCGCTGCTGGCCGGGTTGCTGGTGGCCTCGTCGATGCTCATCGGTTACCGGTCACGACCGATCTATGCCCCGACCACCCCGCAGCAGGAGGCGCTGGATCGTTACCGGGAGGCACTCGATCCGCTGCGCCGCCTGGCGATGGTCGTCGCCCCTCTGATCTTCGGCGCCTTCGGTGGCCTGGCTGCGGCCAGTCAGTGGCAGACGGCGTTGCTGTGGCTCAACCGGCAGCCCTTCGGCAAGCAGGACCCGACCTTCGGTCTCGACGTCGGGTTCTTCGTGTTCACGTTGCCGTGGCTGCAGTTCCTCGTGTCGTTCGGCACGATGGCGCTCGTCCTCGCGCTCGTCACCGCAGCTGTGACACACTACATCTACGGCGGGTTGCAGCTGTCGGGTTCGGGCCCCCGCACCACCAAAGCTGCCAGGATCCACCTGTCGCTGCTGGCCGCGGCGCTCGTGCTGCTGCGCGCCGTGTCGTACTGGCTGGAGCGGTACGACCTCACCACCTCGCAGGGCAAGCTCATCACCGGTCTGCAGTACACCGACCAGCACGCCGTGCTGCCCACCAAGGCCATCCTCGCGATCGCTGCGTTCATCTGCGCGGGCTTGTTCATCGCGACGATCTGGAGCAATTCGTGGCGCCTGCCGATGATCGCCGTCGGCATGCTGCTGGTCACGTCGCTGGTCGTGGGCAACCTCTACCCGCTCGCCGTGCAGAACCTGGTCGTGACCCCGTCCGAGGCCCAGCGTGAGGCCGAGTTCATCTCCAAGAACATCCAGGCCACCCGAGACGCCTACGGCATCGCCGACATCCAGAAACAGGAGTACAACGCCGAGACCGTGGCGACTCCTGGGCAGTTGCGCGAGGACGCCGCGACAGTGCCGGGCATCCGCCTGCTCGATCCCACGATCGTGTCGCCCACGTTCACCCAGACCCAGGGCCTGCGGCGCTACTACGGGTTTCCCGACGTTCTCGACGTCGACCGGTACAAGGTCAAGGGCGAGACCCGCGACACCGTCATCGCGGCGCGTGAACTCGACCTCAACGGTGTGCCGCAGCGCAACTGGATCAACGACCACACCGTGTACACGCACGGGTACGGCATCGTCGCGGCCTACGGCAATAAGCAGACGAAGGACGGCGAGCCCAGCTACTACGTCCGCGACATCCCGCCGAAGGGCGAGCTCGGTGAGTTCGAGCCCCGCATCTACTTCGGTGAGCGCTCGACGCAGTACTCGATCGTCGGCAAGGCCGAGGGCGGCAACGACCGCGAGCTCGACTTCCAGTCCGCGCAGGGTGAGCAGTACAACACCTACGCAGGGGGCGGTGGCGTCGCGATGGACAACTTCCTCAAGCGCGCCGCCTACGCGATCAAGTACCGCGAATACCGCATCCTGCTCTCGGAGCAGGTCGGCGACTTCTCCTCCATGCTCGACCACCGCACCCCGCGTGAACGCGTCCAGCGCGTGGCGCCATGGCTGACCCTCGACGGCAACGCCTACCCGGCGGTCGTCGACGGTCGAGTCCAGTGGATCCTCGACGCCTACACGACGTCGGCCCACTACCCGTACTCGCAGACGCGTTCGCTGGAGGCCGTCACCTCCGACGCAGTCACGGCCCGCGCGCAGAGCGTCGCTGCCGTGCGCGCCGGCGAGGTCAACTACATCCGCAACTCGGTCAAGGCGACCGTCGACGCCTACTCGGGCAAGGTCACCCTGTATTCGTGGGACGAGAACGACCCCGTGCTGAAGGCATGGGGCCAGGCCTTCGACGGCACGCTGCGACCGATGAGCGAGATCAGCGGCGAGCTCATGTCGCACCTGCGCTACCCCGAGGACCTCTTCAAGGTGCAGCGCGACCTGCTCACCAAGTACCACATCACCGACGCGGGCGGTTTCTACTCCGGTGGTGAGTACTGGCGCGTTCCCGAGGACCCGACCACGGGTGTCGCGGCGGCCGACGGGGCCCAGGCCCAGCAGCTTCCGGCGCAGCCGCCCTACTACCTGTCGGTGGCGATGCCGGGCCAGGAGAATCCCTCGTTCTCGCTGACCACGTCGTTCTCCCCGTTCGGTCGGGATCGGCCCTACCTGACTGCCTTCGTGGCCGTGGACTCCGACGCGGGCTCCGAGGCGGGCCAGCGCCGCGAGGGCTACGGCACCATGCGGTTGCTCGACCTGCCCAGCTCGACCAACGTGCCCGGCCCGACGCAGGTGCAGAACAGCATCGACTCCTCGAACACCAACTCGCCGGACTTCGGCCTGACCCTGAGCCAGTTCCTCAACATCGGCGCCCAGGGCGGGTCGCGGGTCAGCAAGGGCAACCTGCTGACGCTGCCGGTCGGTGGCGGTCTGCTCTACGTGCAGCCCGAGTACGTGAGCGGCACGGCCGGATCGACGTACCCGAGGTTGCAGGCGGTCGTCGTCTCGTTCGGTAACGAGATCGCCTGGGCCTCGACGCTCGACAAGGCCCTGGACGAGCTCTTCAAGGGCGACTCCGGAGCCGAGGCCGGGGACAGTGGCGTACAGCCCACGCCCGCGACGCCGGGGACCGCTCCGACTCCGGGGCAGACGCCTTCGCCGTCGACCTCAGCGGCGCCGACCGAACTCAAGGCCGCGCTCGCGGAGGTCCAGAAGCAGTACGACGCGGGTCGTGCGGCGATGCAGAAGGGCGACTGGGCGGCGTACGGCCAGGCGCAGGAGAAGCTCGACGCGGCGATCAAGAAGGCGATCGAGCTGCAGCCCGACCGCGGTTCGATCACGGTGCCCAGCCCGGCAGCCACGCCCAAGGCAGGAGAGACCGCCACGGCGTCTCCGGCGCCTCGGGGTTGATCGGCCGGGGTTGATCTCGAGCTGATCCATCCCGTCTGAATCGCGTCGGAAAGGGGTCCTCGGACGCCCGATTTGGACACTGGCGAGACCTCGCGTAAGGTGGTGTTCACCGACGCGGGGTGGAGCAGTTCGGTAGCTCGCCGGGCTCATAACCCGGAGGTCGCAGGTTCAAATCCTGCCCCCGCTACCAGGCGGAAAGCGGTTCACCGGTTTCAGGCAAAAGGGACGAACCAAGTGGTTCGTCCCTTTTGCTGCCCCATGACGTGATGGGCTCCGTTCCAACAGGAGTGCCACTTCCGGCTACTCCTTCCGCGTGCACAGCGGTGCCTCAGGACTGATTGAATGGGCGCGAGTCCTGCCCCGATGAAAGGCGAACGATGTCGAGCACCGTCAAAGCAGTGATCGCCCGATCCAAGGGGGCGCCCGTCGAGATCGTCGACATCGTCGTGCCCGATCCGGGCCCGGGCGAGGCGGTCGTCACGATCCAGGCATGCGGGGTGTGCCACACCGACCTGCACTACCGCGAAGGCGGCATCAACGACGACTACCCGTTCCTGCTGGGCCACGAGGCCGCAGGTGTCGTCGAGGCCGTGGGGGAGGGCGTCACCGACGTCGAGCCCGGAGACTTCGTCATCCTCAACTGGCGTGCCGTGTGCGGCGAGTGCCGCGCCTGCCACAAGGGAATGCCCCAGTACTGCTTCTCCACGCACAACGCCACGCAGAAGATGACCCTCACCGACGGCACCGAGCTGACGCCGGCGCTCGGCATCGGCGCCTTCGCCGAGAAGACGCTCGTGGCCGCGGGTCAGTGCACCAAGGTCGCCGACGCCGACCCGGCAGCGGTGGGTCTACTCGGGTGTGGCGTCATGGCCGGGTTCGGCGCAGCCGTGAACACGGGCGGGGTCACCCGCGGTGAGTCCATCGCCGTGTTCGGGTGCGGTGGCGTGGGCAATGCCGCCATCGCAGGAGCCTCCGTGGCGGGCGCGACGACGATCATCGCCGTCGATGTGGACGACCGAAAGCTGGAGTGGGCCAAGGGGTTCGGCGCCACCCACACGATCAACTCCCGTGAGGTCGACCCGGTCGAGAAGATCCGCGAGCTCACCGGCGGATTCGGCGCCGACGTCGTCGTCGAGGCCGTGGGACGCCCGGAGACCTACGAGCAGGCCTTCTACGCCCGTGACCTGGCAGGACGCGTCGTCCTCGTGGGCGTGCCGACCCCTGATCTGGAGATCACGCTCCCGCTCGCCGACGTCTTCGGCCGAGGCGGTGCGCTCAAGAGCAGCTGGTACGGCGACTGCCTGCCCAGCCGGGACTTTCCGATGCTCGTCGACCTGTACCGTCAGGGGCGGCTGGACCTGGACTCGTTCGTCTCCGAGCGCATTTCGCTCGAGGACGTGGAAGGAGCGTTCGACAAGATGCACGAGGGAACCGTCCTGCGATCGGTGGTCGTGCTGTGAGCGCCTCCGAGATCGTGCACACGCCGGGCGCCGTCGACGGCGTCCGCGTCGAACGCGTCATCACGACCGGCACCTTCGCCCTCGACGGGGGCGAGTGGGAGGTCGACAACAACATCTGGCTCGTCGGCAACGACGACGAGGTGCTCATCATCGACGCCGCCCATGAGGCCGAGCCGATCATCGAGGCCATCGAGGGCCGCACCGTCACGGCGATCGTCCTCACCCACGGCCACAACGACCACATCAACGCCAGCGGAGTCCTCCAGAAGGCCACCGGCGCGCCGCGGTGGATCCACGACGAGGACCGCATGCTCTGGGACGCGGAGTTCCCGGATCACGCACCCGACGCGTCGCTCGTCGACGGCCAGTCCATCGAGATCGCCGGTGTCACGCTGCAGGTCCTGCACACCCCGGGGCACGCGCCGGGCGCGGTCTGCCTCTACAACGCCGGCCTCGGCGTGCTCTTCAGCGGCGACACCCTGTTCGACGGCGGGCCCGGTGCCACGGGCCGCTCCTACAGCGACTTCGACACGATCGTCGGCTCCATCAGTGAGCGTCTGCTGACGCTGCCGGCAGAGACCCTCGTCCTCACCGGGCACGGTGGCTCCACGACGATCGGCGCCGAGGCGCCGAACCGTCAGCGCTGGATCGAGGAGCACGAGAACTGACGCGCAGCGGCCGAAGAGCAGGCATACGGGCGTACACGTGAGGCCCGTACCCTGGAGGGATGCCGTTGGACTATCCGATCGAGGAGACGACGCTGCCCAATGGGCTCCGCGTCGTCGTCAGTGAGGACCACGCTGCGCCCGTGGTCGCCGTCAACCTGTGGGTGGGAGTGGGCTCCCGCCACGAGCAACCGGGACGCACGGGGTTCGCGCACCTCTTCGAACACCTCATGTTTCAGGGCTCGCGCAATGTGGCCAGTGGTGAGCACTTCTCGGCCCTGATGGGCGCGGGTGGGCGACTCAACGCGACCACGTGGTTCGACCGCACGAACTACTTCGAGACCCTCCCGGCCACCGCCCTGGACCTCGCGCTGTGGATGGAGGCCGACCGGCACGGGCACCTGCTGGACGCCGTCACCCAGGAGAACCTCGACAACCAGCGCGACGTGGTCAAGGAGGAGAAGCGCCAGCGGTACGACAACCAGCCGTACGGCGAGGCGTTGCACCACCTCGACGCGAGCGTCTTTCCCGAGGGGCACCCCTATCACCACCCGACGATCGGATCGATGGAAGACCTCGACGCCGCGACGGTCGAGGACGTCCACGCATTCTTCCGCCGCCACTACTACCCGGCCAACACCGTGCTGACCCTCTGTGGCGACGTGACCCCCGCCGAGGGGTTCGCGGCGGCCGAGCGGTACTTCGGCGAGTTGGAGCGAGTCGAGCACACACCGGCGCCGTCCTCCGCACCTCTGCCCCCGCTCACCGAACCCGTGCGGGTCGAGGTCGACCAAGAGGTTCCCGCCCCCCGCGTCTACCTGGGCTTCCGCCTTCCCGCCGACCACACGCGGGAGTTCGACGCCGCGGCGCTCGCCATCGAGATCATCGGCGGTATCGCCATCTCCCGCTTGGAGAAGCGACTCGTGCGCGGCACCGAGTCGGCGACCTTCGCCTCGGCCGCCGCCCTCGGCCTGGCCGACGGGGTGTCGCTCGGATTCTTCGCGGCACAGCCCGCCGAGGGCATCACGCTGGACGCGATCGAGGCGGCCGTCGTGGCCGAACTCGAGGCGTTCGCGCAGGACGGCCCGACCCTCGCCGAGATGGAGGCGGCCTCGGCGCAGAACGAGCGCGACTGGCTCTCCACCCTGGCCGACATCGAGGACCGTGCCGACCAGATCGGCCGCCTGACGACGCTCTACGACGACGCCGCCGGCATCAACACCCACCTCGATCGCCTGGCCGACCTCACCGCGTCGGACGTGCAGGAGGCCGCCCGCGCGTGGCTGCGCCCCGAAGCTCGAGCCGTCGTCGTCTACCCCGGAGGTCAGCAATGAGCACCCGCCCCATCGTCGAGCGACCCGGCCCGTGGACGTTCCCGGCCGCGAAGACCACCCGGCTCGCGTGCGGCGCCGACCTCATGACGTTTCACATCCCCGGGCAGCACGTCGCATCGGTGCAGGTCGTCTCGCCGCTGCCGCTCGACGCCGAGCCGCGCCATCTCGAGGGGATCGGGTCGATCATGGCCCGCACCATGGACGAGGGTGCGGGGGATCACGACGCCGAAGAGATGGTCGAGCTCCTCGAACGCACCGGTATGGCCATGCACGCGGGCGTCGGTGAGCGGGGCCTGGCCATCGATCTCGACGTCCCCGTGCGCCGGCTCGGGGATGCTCTCGGGCTCCTCGTCGACGTGCTCGTGCGGCCCCGACTGGGCGAGGCCGAGGTGGCACGGCAGGTGCGCGCCCGTCTGGCCGAGATCGACCAGGAGGACGCGCATCCCGGCATGCGCGCCGCGCGGGAGTTCGCCGCCACCTACTACGCCG
>DAMDJY010000123.1:0-10722 GCA_032100225.1 Mobilicoccus sp. | reverse complement strand
GCCGCGAGAGCGACACCCAGGGCAAGGACGAGCAGTGCGACGCCGCGACGTGCCCAGCCGTCGACGAGCGTGAAGGCGAAGGCGCCCGCTCCGGCGGCCAGCGCCAGCGGCACCAGGCCGGGGGCGATCTGCGAACCCTGTGCAGTGCTCGCCGTGGCGCCGGCGACATCCTGGGCCTGGCCGCTGACCCAGACGAGCATGCCCGCCACGATGACGAGGGTGGCGCCGACGAGGACGAGCAGTACGGTGCGTCCGCGGGTCACGGCGTCCTCAGCTGTGCGGCTGCGGCCACGGCCCGCAACGCAGCGGCTGCCTTGTGGTGGGTCTCGGCGTGTTCGGTCTCGGGGACGGAGTCGGCCACGATGCCCGCGCCCGCCTGCACGTGCGCCGTGCCGTCACTGATGACGGCCGTGCGGATGGCGATCGCCATGTCGAGGTCGCCGTGCACGTCGAGATAGCCGACGACACCGCCGTAGACGCCGCGGCGGGTGGTCTCGAGCTCGTCGACGAGGGCCAGCGCTCTCGGCTTGGGCGCGCCCGAGAGGGTGCCCGCCGGAAAGGCTGCGGCCAGGGCGTCATAGGCGGTGCGGCCCTGCTCCAATCGTCCGACGACCGTGGACTCCAGATGCATGATGTGGCTGTAGCGGCGGACGTTCATGAACTCGACGACCTCGACGCTGCCCACCTGGCACACCCGCTGCAGGTCGTTGCGCGAGAGGTCGACGAGCATGACGTGCTCGGCGCACTCCTTCTCGTCCTCGCGGAGGTCGGACTCGTGGGTGCGGTCCTCCTCGGGCGTCGCGCCGCGCGGGCGGGATCCGGCGATGGGGTGGGTGATGACCCGGTCCCCGGTCACCTTGACGAGTGCCTCGGGGCTGCTGCCCACGACGTCGAACGGCGTTCCGTCGGGCCGTTCGAGCCGCAGCAGGTACATGTAGGGGCCCGGGTTGGAGATGCGCAGGACCCGGTAGACATCGAGCGCGTCGGCCGGACAGGCCAGCGAGAACCGCTGGGAGAGAACGACTTGGAAGACCTCTCCGGCGCGGATCGCCTCCTTGCCCTCCTCGACGATGCCCATGTACTGCTCGGGCGTCATCGAGCTGGTGGCCTGCGGGTCGGGCCGGGTGAGGGTCGCGACCGTGCTCGGAGCCGGCGCCGCGAGGTCGGCTGTCATCCGGTCGAGGCGGGCCACCGCGTCGGCGTAGGCCTCCTCCGCGCGGTCGTCGGAGCCGTCGTAGTTGACGGCGTTGGCGATGAGCAGCACCGAGGCGTCCGTGTGGTCGATGACGGCGAGGTCGGTGGCCAGCATCATCGCCAGCTCGGGGATGCGCAGGTCGTCGGGGTTGTCGTCGGGGACCTTCTCCCAGCGCCGCACCGCGTCGTACCCGATCATGCCGACCATGCCGCCGGTCAGCGGCGGCAGACCCTCCAGCGGCTCGGTGGCCAGCGTGGCGACCGTGTCGCGCAACGCCTGCAGCGGGTCGCCCCCGGTGGGCACCCCGGCGGGAGGCGTGCCGAGCCAGGTGGCTTCGCCGTCCTTCTCGGTCAGGGTCGCGGCACTGCGCGCACCGATGATGGAATAGCGCGACCACACGCCACCGTGTTCGGCGGACTCGAGCAGGAACGTGCCCACCCGGTCTCCGGCGAGCTTGCGGTACACACCCACCGGCGTCTCGGAATCGGCCAGCAGACGTCGCACGACCGGGATGACGCGACGATCGCCCGCCAGGTCGAGGAAGGTCGGCAGATCGGGCCAGGTCGTGCCGAATTCGGTCGTCGGGCTCATGCGCTCGCTCCTTCGTCGGCGGGCTTGGTGACTGCGTCGTCTGCGCCCGTGTCGCTGTCGCTGGGTCGCTCCCCCACTGCGGCGTCGAAGTCGGTGAAGAAGCAGGTGCGTTCCCCCGTGTGGCAGGCGGCGCCCACCTGGTCGACGCGCACGAGCAGAGCGTCGCCGTCACAGTCGATGGCCACGGACTTGACATACTGCTGATGCCCCGACGTGTCGCCCTTGCGCCAGTACTCCCCCCGGCTACGCGACCAAAACGTCACCCGCCCCGTCGTCAGAGTGCGGTGCAACGCCTCGTCGTCCATCCAGCCCAGCATCAACACCTCCGCGGTGTCGTGCTGCTGGACGACGGCGGCCACGAGGCCTGCATCGTCGCGCTTGAGTCGGCTCGCGATGTCGGGGGGCAGTTGAGTCACGCACGGCATTCTGCCGTGCCCGCCCGACAACCCTTCGCCAGTGTCCGCAGTCGAGATCGTGTCATCACGCCCGCCCGCCAATTTCGCTCTCTAACATGGCGATCCACGGGGGTGTAGACACATCGCCGTGGCACCACGTGCCCGAACCGGACAACGGAGTCCTCATGACAGCTCGTCCCCTGCTCACCGTTCTCGCCACCACGGCCCTGGCCGGATCGACCCTCGTCGGTCTGCCGACCACCGGATCGGCAGCGACGACCTTCGCCGCGCCATCCCGCGCCACCGCCTGCTCGGAGGCTCCCGTCTTCGCCGGCAAGGTTCCCTCCCCCTCGCAGTCCCTCGGCTTCGACCTGGGGACCCGCAAGGGCAGCGTCACCCAGCTCTACCGCTACATGAACCAGGTCGACCGGGCCAGCGACAAGGTCACCGTCGGCACGTTCGGCCGTACCGCGGAGGGCACGCCCCTCAGGTACGCCCTCATCGGATCGCCCGCCACGCTGGCCGCGGCGAAGTCCGGCACGCTCGCCGCCGACATCCGTGCCCTCCGCAGCCCCGACACGCCTGCGGCACGGGCAGCGACGATCGCGCGCCGCACCCCCAACATCCTGTGGATCATGGGCAGTGTCCACGGCAACGAGCCGGCCGCGTTGGACGCCGAAATGCGCATCCTCCACGAGCTCGCCGACCGCACCGACTGCGGGGCCACCGACGTCCTCGCCAACGCGCTGGTGGTCATGGTGCCCACGCAGAACCCCGACGGTCACGAGGCCAACACCCGCGTCAACGCCGCCGGGTTCGACATGAATCGCGACTGGTTCGCCCGCACCCAGGCCGAGACCCGCGCCAAGCAGGCCCTGATGAAGACGTTCCCGCCGCAGATGGTCATCGACCAGCACGGGATGGGCGGCAACGGCTACTACTTCCCGCCGAACGCCGACCCGATCTTCCACGAGGCCGCCAAGGAGCCGCTCGGGTGGATCAACGATGTCGTCGGGAATGCCGAGAAGGCGGCCTTCGACAAGAGGGGATACGCGTACGAGACGTGGCAGGCGGGGTTCGACCTGTTCTACCCCGGTTACGGCGACACCTTCCCGGTGTTGCGCTACGGAGCGGCGGGCATGACCCAGGAGGTGGGTCAGGCAGCCCCGTACGCCGACCAGGTCGACAAGCACTTCGTCGCCGGAATCACCGCGCTGCGGGCCGGCGCTCGGGCGCGGGTGAGGATCAACACCGAGTACCACCAGCAGTTCGTGACCGCCAAGGCCCAGGGCCAGGCCTGCACGCTGCAGGGCAACCACGTCGACAACCCGGGTAACAGCGTTCAGCGCCCCGTGCCGACCACCAAGGTGTGCGGCTACTTCATCCGCAACGACGACCCGTCGCGCCGCCGTAAGGTCGCGACGCTCGTGTCCCGCCTGCAGGAGGACGGGGTCGAGGTGCGCACGTTGAGCGCGCCCGTCCACGTCCCCGGGTTCAAGGCCTACGGCAAGCCTGCGCGCGCCGCGGTGATGCCCGCCGGCACGTATTGGATCCCCATGGCTCAGGGTCAGAAGCACTGGGTGCAGACGATGCTCGGCGAGGACACCTACGTGCCGTTCCCGTTCTTCTACGACGTCTCCGGCTGGTCGATGCCGTTGCTGCAGGACGTTGCGGGCGGGTCGACGAGCACGGTGCCCGCGATGCGCACGACCGCCACCCCGGCCGTCAAGGTGCCCAAGTCGCCGCTGCCTGCCGGTCTGCCCAGCGTCGGTGTGCTGACGGCGTCCAGCAGCCCTGACAACCCCAACCAGAGCAACGCGTGGCTCCAGTGGCGCCTCAAGAACGACTGGCGCATTCCGTCCACCACGTTCCAGGCCTCGCAGATCGATGCGGCCACGCTGTCCAAGCTCGACGTGCTGCTCGTGCCCAACGTCGACGGCGCCTCGCTCGCGAAGTCGCTTGGCGCGGACCGCACGACGGCTCTGTCCGAGTGGGTTCGCGGCGGCGGGCGCCTCGTCACCTGGAAGGGCGGCACGCAGTTCGCTGCGCTGGCCGGCCTGTCGACCGCCGTGCTCAAGGACCCGACCAACGAGGTTCCCGGAGCGCTCGTGCGCGCCACAGCACGCCGCAACGGACCGCTGACGCGGGGCGCCGGATCCGATGTGTGGGCCATGTACGAGGCCGACCCGATCATGACCGCCGGCAACGGTGAAGTCGTGCTCTCCTACCCGGCTCCGACCTCCGCCGACTGGGCCGTGTCGGGCTTCGGGCAGGGCATCGACGAGATCGGCGGCAGCGCGGCCCTCATCGACGAACAGGTCGGTCAGGGACGCGTGACGGCGTTCTCGTTCGAGCCCAACTTCCGCGGATTCACCGACGGCACAGCATCTCTCGTCCGCAACGCCATCATCGACTCCCGCGGGACGCTGCCGCGCATGGTGCAACGCCCCGCCACCGCCGCGCAGAAGCAGCGCGCCGGAGCTGCCGCCCGCACCATCGACCGACAGGGTCAGACGCTCCGCACCGACGAGCGCGCACTGACTCGCCCGTGACGGCACACGCGTGACGACTCGGCCGGGCCGCCTTCCCTCGCGGGGGCGGCCCGGTCGCACGTCCGGGGTGTGCCTGTGAGGATGGGCGCATGACTGGACTCGCTCAACTCGAACGCGAGGCGCTGTGCGCCACCTTCACCCGAGTCGGCCCTGACGCGCCCACGTTGTGCTCGCCGTGGAGCACCCGCGATCTGGCTGCACACCTGGTGGTGCGTGAACGTCGCCCCGACGCCCCACCCAGCGTGTTCAGGCCACCTACGCCGCCAACGACTGGCCGGCGCTGGTCGACATGGTCCGTGAAGGCCCGCCCGGCTGGAACCCGACGCGTGTGCCCGCCGTCGACGACGCCATCAACCTCGCCGAGTTCTTCGTCCACCATGAAGACGTGCTGCGCGCCGGCGCCGACTTCACGCCCGACCATAAGCGGCACGTTCCCGACGAGGCCCAGCAGGCTCTCTGGGCTCGGCTGCGCCAGGCGGGGCAGCTGATGTTCCGCCGCTCCCCCGTCGGCGTCGTCCTGCGCGCCCCCGACCACGGCCGCCAGTCCGTCAAGGGCCCGACCAAGCAAGGCACCGTCGTGGTCGAAGGCGCCCCCTCCGAGCTCGTCCTCCTCGCCTTCGGACGGGGCCAGGTCGCCGACCTCAGCTACGACGGCACGGACGAGGCCATCGCTGCACTCAAGGCCACGGAATTCGGGGTCTGAGCCCATACTTCAGACGCGTTCCTGACGCACTCCTCGGCGCCCCTGATCCTCGTTGATCAGGGGCGTCGAGCTGTGTCGTCACCGGACCCACCCCGGCGTGAGGGGCCTGCAGTGATGGAACCGATCCGTCTCCACCACCGAGGCCCCCGATACCCAGCCGGCCGTTTCCCTTCCTGCGTCTGGTGCGCCGACTCCTCGTCATCCGGCGCTGAACCTGTCACAGCGGTCGGGGTGGTCGCGGCGGAAGGTCGTGACGAGGTCGATGCAGCCCTGGTGGCCGAGGACGGTCACGGGGATTCCCGCGTCATGGAGAGCGTCGAGGGCCCCGGCGCAATGGTGGTCCTCACCGACGATGCAGCGGCCGATGCCCGCCACGGCGATGGCTCCCGCGCACATCGGACAGGGCGCCTCGGTGGCGACGAGGACGGACGTGTCCATCTCCTCGCGGCGTTCCAGGGTCGTGAGGTACGCGGCGAGACATTCGGTCTCGGCATGAGCCAACCACCGCCCGTCCTGCGCCTGCCTGTTGCGTCCCCTCGCGCGGATCGCCCCATCCGCCCCGGCGAGAACGGCACCGAACGGCATGCCGCCTTCTGCCACTGCCTCGCGGGCCTCCGCCAACGCCGCTTCCAGAAGCGAATCCGCGATGCCTTGGTCCATCGAGTCTCCTGTTGACGCACCTACTCCCGCACCACGGCCCGTGAGTGGCGCGAAGGTCCCGCACCACGAGGCGGGTGATCTCAGGTGTTGTCGTCGTCGAGGTTGCCCAGCAAGGAGTTGAGTTCGTCGTCGAAGCTCGTCTCCCGGGCCATGAGTCCGTCGAGGTCGAGCATGACGAGCACGTCACGGACGGGCACGCCGGTCTGGAGGCAGAGCAGGATGGCCTGCCCCATCTGCACGGCGGCGAAGTTGCGTGCGAGCCCCTGCTTCAACGCGTCGGAGACCTCCGGGTGACCGAGCGGATCGACGTCCTCCCCCAGCCGGCGCTGGATCCCACGCACGATGTCGTACGCGTTCTGATTCGCCTCACCCACGATGCGCTCGATACGGGCCGCGGCCTCGGGGTCGAACTCCAGATCCATGTCCCTGCTCCTCACGTTGCTCGGATCCCCTGGCCGGGACCGATGACGAACCCCAGTGTGCCGCCTGGCCGAGAACGGGTGGCAGGAGCGGTGACACAGCAGGAGAGACAGGGCGGCGAGAGGGCGGAGACGCCACGCGCGGGATATGTTTCTCGGTCGCATCGACGCGCTTGGGAGGTGACCCCGGACTTCTACTGAAGGGTTGTCGGACCCCGTCTCTACGATGCGAGACAGCTGCAGGAGGACCGGGCGTCGCTGGCATGGGGCGTCTCAATCATTCGCATGTGTATTCGAGTCAAAGAGCGCTACCTGTGTCTTTTCAGACCTCATGGGCATAGAATGGATGCAAGGAGCGGCCGACAGGGCAAGGGGGTGCAGCGATGTCGCAGAACGTCGTGGGGCTGAGTGCGGACGCTGCACCAAACCCGCACTCGACCGCCCTGCTGCAGCCTCCCGCCGAGTGGCATGTGGGCGAGGCTGTGCCTGCCGAGGTGTTCGCCGATGTCCCTCCCGACGACCTGCTGTCCGAGCTGGAGCTGCACGAACGGCTGACGGCCTGGCTCGTCGCACGCGGGGTCGCGATCATCGAACAGCTCACCCGTGCGCGTGAGGCCGAAGCACTCGAACGATTGGACGCCGAGGAGCCCGGCGCCTCTTCCCGCAGGCGCACCCTGGTTCGCACCGAGGCGCGCGCGTGCATCGAGGACGAGGTCGCCTTGGCGACGGGGCCGTCGATCGGCGTGGCTCGGGCGCGCACCGCGCTCGGGGAGGAGCGGCGGTCCGCACCTATTCGGCGTGCCCTGGCCGAGGGCACGATGTCGTGGCAGCGAGCCTGGCACGTCGCGGGAGCGACCGAAGCCGTCCCCGCCGAGGCTCTCGACGGCATCGTCGGCAAACTCGTCGCCCCGTACCCAGCACGGAGTGTCCACGGAGTCGGTGGACTGCGCGTCCCACAGCAGATCTTCCCATCGCGGCTGCGGTACCAACTCGCCAAGATCCTCACGCGAGCAGAGCGGCACGAGAGCAGCCAGAGCGGCCGCACCGTGACCACGGTCCTCGACGCGGAGGTCGGCACCGGCTGCCTGACGGTCAGCGGCCACGCCGCCCGCATCACCGGCGCTCACGAGCGCGTCGACGGCATCGCGCGCATGCTGCGGCGCACCGGGGATCAGCGCACCCTCGCCCAGTTGCGCTCCGACATCACCCTCGACCTCATCTGCTTCGGGCAGATCACGGCGTCTGAACCCTGTCTCCTCGACCGGGGCACCGGCGACGTTCCTGCCGTCGAAGGAGCGCAGGGAGCGCAGGCGGCCGGCGCTGCCTCGCCTACCTCTGACGAGGCCACACCCCAGGCGGATGGGCCGAGTTTCGACGTGAGCCGGTTCGGTGGCGCCCTGCCACCGGCCCGGGTTGACGTGGTCGTGCCGTTGAGCGTGCTGCTGGGCGCCTCGGACGAGCCGGGCATGGTGGCCTGCGGTGACGAGCAGCACTGGCTCGGAGCAGCTTTCATCCGCGACATCGCCTTCGCGGCGGGGTCGACCTGGCGGCGGCTCGTCACCGACCCGGTCACCGGCCACATGCGTGACCTCACGGTCAAGGGGTACGAGATCACCGGTGAACTGCGGGAGCGGGTCCTGGCCCGGGACCGCATCACGCGTGCTCCCGGTCGAACCCGGCCCGCGCGGTGGTGCGATACCGACCACGACATCGACTACGCGCTCGGCGGCCCATCGTCGGAATCCAACGTCTCCGCCAAAGACCGCCGCGGCCACAACCACAAGACACGACGCACGTGGACCAGCTCACGCGCACTCGGCGTCGACGGCGAGATCGTGTGGACCACCCCCACCGGGCGGCAGTACGCAACCCTGCCCTAGGACTACCACGACCCCGACCCGCCCCAGCTCGAGGAGCTCCGCGCCGCCTTCGACCGCAACAATGCGCAGGTCGACGAGGGAAGCGAGAACGACCCGGCACGTGAGTTCGTCGCGTGGGATACCGTCGCGCCCACATCGGTGGACTCCGAGGCATCCGTCTCTGATGGCACTCTCGACCACCCCACAGCGTCGCCAGGCACTGACGACATCGACACCAGCAGAGAGGTCGGCCCAGTCATCGGTGAGGCAGGGCCGCTCGCGGACGCGTAGCTCGGTCACGATTCCCGGAGAACTGGCAGACCGCTACCTGCGGAGGCCGGCGATGCCCACCCCGCCGAGCACGGACGGCCTTCCCCGCAGGAGCAGCAGCAGGTACGAGCACGCCCTCGCGTTGCTCATCGACGACCACCACACCGTCGGAGTCGTCACCCGGCGACCAAAGACCCGACGGCCCGATCAGCGCCGCTCGGACGGGCAGCGCCGATACGGGCGCCGCCCTGGCAGAAACCGGGCTGACGACAATCGGCCCGACGGTCACGCTCCGCCTACGCCGTGGGGAGACGGCGATCCGGGGCCACCACCTTTCTGACCTGCGCCGCCGGGCAGCGCGAGGTCAACCCTGCGACGACGTCGACGCAGAGGAGAATGCCGCACCTCGTACTGGGCAACCAGCCCGAGATCAGGTGCCGCACGGCCGTTGCCCTGGACACCCCTCGACCGGCCCCGAGGGTGGAAGTGCGAACCCGGGGAGTGCGTCGTGGGTTGGCTGGTTGTCAGAGGCCCATGAGGGCAAGGAGCGCGTCGGTGTCGAGGTGTTCTTCGACGGCGTCGGCGAGGCGTTCGATCATGGCCTCGCGGCGGGCGGCGAATCCGGGTGCAGTGGTGGAGGGGCGGTATTCACTCCCTGCGAGCCTCGCCACCTCGGTGAGGAACTCCCGACGGAACGCGTCGTTCTCGAAGGCTCCGTGCCACGTCGTCCCGAACGTCGACCCGCAGCGCCAGCCATCGAGGAACGGTTCCGGAGTGTCTGAGCCGAAGCCGTGGGCGTGGGAACCGACGACGCTCTCGTCCAGGGTGGCGATGCCGTGGTGGATCTCGTACGCGCGCACGTCGTGACCGCGCCACGATCCGGTCGGAGTGCCGAGGCTCTTGTCCTCGTGAAAAACCACGGTGGTGGGCAGCAACCCGAGTCCGGCGACATCACGCTGCACGTCGCGAGCAGCCTCACCGCGACCAGCACCGGTCCCGACACCGGCCTCGACGCCGTGAGGGTCGCTGATCCGCTGGGCGAACATCTGGTAGCCGCCGCAGATTCCGAGAATGGGAGCGCCCCGCGCCGCGCGGGCCGCGAGTAGCGCCGCCAACCCGCGGTCGCGCAGCCAGCCGAGGTCGTGGTGTGTGGCCCGGCTCCCCGGCAGCACCACGAGATCGGCGCGATCCACGACGCCGGGGTCGTGAGTGATCGTCACCTCGACACCCGGCTCGGCCGCCAGCGCATCGACGTCCGTCGCGTTCGACAACCGCGGAAAGCCAACCACCGCAACCTGCAACGTGCTCGCTGAATCCCCTGACGTGTCAGCCGAGCGCGACCACCCACCCAGAGCGAGAGCGTCCTCACCGTCGAGCCAGGCGTCCTCGAGCCAGGGAACGACGCCATACACAGGCAGACCGGTGCGCTCCTCAATGATCGACAGGCCGGGGCGCAGCAGCTCCACGTCGCCGCGGAACTTGTTGACGATCCACCCGCGCAGATGTGCCCGATCGGCCTCGTCGACCAGGGCCCACGTGCCGTACATCGCGGCGAGGACTCCCCCACGGTCGATGTCGCCGACGACGACGACGGGCAGGTCCATGGCCCGCGCGAGGCCGAGGTTGACGTAGTCCCCGCCCCGTAGATTGACCTCTGCCGCGCTGCCCGCCCCCTCGGCGATCACGACGTCGTAGCGGGAGGAGAGGTCCTCGAACGCGGCGAACGCGGTACGCGCCAGCTCCTGGCGTCCCGTCGCCCACTCCCCCGAGCCCAGCTCGCCGTACGACTTGCCCATGAGCACGACGTGACTGCGTCGATCCGAGCCCGGCTTGAGCAGCACCGGATTCATGGCCGCCTCCGGCACCACCCGCGCCGCGACGGCCTGCACCCATTGGGCGCGGCCGATCTCCGCACCGTCGGGGCACACCATCGAGTTGTTCGACATGTTCTGGCTCTTGAACGGCGCCACCCGGACACCGCGCCGCACCAACCACCGGCACATCCCCGCCGTCAGCAGGCTCTTACCCGCGTCAGACGTCGTCCCGCACAGCACCAGTCCGCGGCTCATCGCCGTTCC
>DAMDJY010000122.1:0-10751 GCA_032100225.1 Mobilicoccus sp. | reverse complement strand
ACACTGCCGCCACAGTCGCCGACACGACCGACAATGCCGCCACAGTCGCAGGCAGGGCGGATGCGCTTCTGCGGTATCTGCCTACGGCTGTCGCCGTCCTCGCGGCATTGACCTGGATCGGCTGGACTCTGATTCCCGGCCCGTTCCATGTCACCGAGGGGGCACGCACGGCCCTGGGTGTCTTGCTCGTCGCGTCCCCCGCCGCCTTCCTCGTGGCGCGGCTGGTGCCCACCCGCGCCGCGCGTGACCGGGGCCGTGAGCTCGGCATCCTCTTCGGCGATGTCGACCCGTTGAGGCTGGCGCGGGTGCGCAGCATCGCAGTGAATCCCCTCGGCGTCGTCACAGACCCCCTTCCGCGGCTCATCGCCGTGCACCGGGTGGGGCGCCTGCAGACGACCGCCGCCCTGGAGGCCGCGGCGAGCGTTGCTGTGGCCGGCAACCTCCCCATCCACGCCGCCCTCGTCTCCGCAGCCCGGGATCGGGCGCTGCCCCTACGTCCCGCGCGCCTGCTGGAGTCGTCCGGGCTCACCCTCGTGGCCGACATCAAGGGAACCGCTGTCACGGTCGGTGGCCGCGACGCCTTCGAGCGCATCACGCACGAGCTGGCCGACAGCGACTGCCGGGTGTTCGTCGGGTGGGGCGGCGCGGCTCGGGCCGGTTTCGAGCTCGTGCCCGTCGTGCGCACCGACACGCTGGCCACGTGGCCCGACGTTCTCGCGCTGCCGATCCGTCCGGTCTTCGTCGCCGACGACCCGATCGCCCTGCGACACGTGGGCGCGGCGATGGAGATGAAGCAATCCGACCTCGTGTCGCCCCCAGCCGGCGGTTGGACGGAGGTCGTCGACGACCTCCGTCACGACGGGCCGGTCGCCGTCGTCGGCGACCACGATCTGCCGGAGCAGGACGACGTGTTCGTCATGGCACCCGGCCACATGAGCACGGACGACGGCCCGACTCCGACATCGGCAACCACGATCCGCTTGACGCGTGGGGACTTCGCGTCGGCGATGCGGGCGCTGGGCCTTGCCCGCAAGACGTCCCGCGTCACGACGCAGGGAATTGTCTTCATGACCGTGCTCCACGTCCTCGGCCTCGCCGCTGCAGTGGCCGGGGTGTTGTCACCGGTGTCGGCCGCGGTCGTCGGCGCTGCCCTGCCCCTGCTGGCCGCCCTCAACGCGCTGCGCCCCCGCAGCTTCGCCCGCGAACATATCTCCTCCTGAACCGATCAGCTCAGTGATATGACGAGGGCCTGCCTTGACACTCAGGTCAGGACAGGCCGCTCACGTCTGCTCGTGCCGTCGGTCATCGGTCATCGGTCACTTGATCGATTCTGCGTCGATTCCGTAGCCGAGGACCTCGCCGACCTGGGCGACCTCGCCGGTGACGGTGACTTTGTCACCCTTCGACTTCTTGCTGATGATCCCCCTCTGCTCCTCGTCGATGTCGATCCGGATGCTCGTCAGACTGAATTCGTCGGATCCGCTGATATTGAAGTACTGGCCCGACGCGTCGATGTTCGAGATCGGGCCGGTCAGGGTCACACGTTTGCCCTTATAGGCCTCGGAGGCCTTCAGAGCGTTGGACTCCAGATCCTCGATGAGCTTGTCGGGCGTGACCGCGAGCGGCTTCTCCTGAGGGGCCTTCGACTCGGACCTCTGCTGCGTGGTCGCGCCGTTGTCACCGCCCGCGTTCTGCGGCTTGTCGTCCCCGCCGCCCCCCAAGGCCATGGCCAGGATGAGCAATGCAAGCAACCCGAGCACCCAGAAGCGCTTCTTCTTGTACCAGGGCCGCGACGCCTTCGCGTAGGCCTTCTCGGCCTTGCGCTGCGCCTTGGGGTTGATGGGAGGGGTGGAAGACATGCAGGAACTCCTTTGGTCCTAGACGTGCTGGCTGTGTGGCGCCGGACCTCGGTCTTGTACTCCGTCGTTCCCGGACACCCCCGCCTGAACCTTACCGTTTGTTCACAGCGGTTTTGCGCTCCCCGCGAGTCCCGGTCGCGTGTCAAGCAGGCGAAGTTCGACGAAAAGGAAGAAATCGGAGTCTCCTACGGTTAAGTGGGTGGGTGGGGACGATCCCGGCCACGAGCGACTTCCGAGGACTTCATGACGCACGACGCATCCGGCAGTACAGCGCGCGAGGCCCGGTCCGAGGAGGGCATGGTCGCCACCCTGATGACCATCGTGCGGTTCACGAGTGAGCTGCGGCGCTACTACCTTGCGGTCATCGTCTGCGCCGTGCTGTCGGCCGCCGCGGGCCTGGCCACGCCGTTTCTGATCGGCAGGGCCACCGATGTCATCGTCGACGCCGTCAACGACGGCCGCGGCCCGCAGGCCCTCCCCACCCTGGCGCTGCTGGCGGGCGCGATCCTGCTCACCGAGCTCATCGAGGGCATCCTGCACAACCTCGGCGGCTACTCGGGCGACGTCCTCTCCAACCGGATCCGCGCCGTCCTCTCCACCCGCTACCTCGACAAGTTGCTGCGTCTGCCGCAGGACTGGTTCGACAGCGAGATGACCGGCACCATCGTGTCGCGCCTCAACCGGTCGATCACCGAGATCTCCAACTTCATGAAGGCCATCTCCAACACCTTCTTCGCGATGATGTTGCAGGCCGCGGCCGTCCTCGTGATCAGCGCCATCTACTACTGGCCGCTGGCCCTGCTGCTCGCCATCATGTTCCCGCTCTACGTATGGCTCACCGGCCTGACCTCCAAGAAGTGGCAGCGCCTCGAATCGGAGAACAACAAGCACGTCGACATCGCCGGTGGCCGGTTCGCCGAGGTCGTCGGCCAGATCCGCGTCGTCCGCTCCTTCGTGCGCGAACGCCACGAGCTCGACACGTTCACCGGCCACTTCGACGCCACGTACGACATCACGCGTGAGCAGTCGCGGCACTGGCACCTCATGGACGTGATCCGGCGCAGCGTGCTCACCATCGTGTTCGCCGCCATGTACCTGCTCATCTTCTGGCGCACCTTGCAGGGGCACTTCAGCGTCGGCGACATGGTGCTGCTCATCCAGCTCGTCACCATGGCCCGTACCCCCGTGCAGATGATGAGCTGGGCCCTCGACACCGCACAGCGCGCCGTCGCCGGCTCCCGCGACTACTTCCGCGTCATGCGCACCGTCGAGGTCGACAGCGTGCCGCACATGCCCGAACTCCCCGCCCGCGCCGAGGACGCCCCGGTGCTCGAGTTCGACGGCGTCCACTTCGGCTACGGCGACGGGCCCGACGTGCTCACCGACGTCACCTTCGACGTGCGCCGCGGGGAGCGCGTGGCCCTGGTCAGCGAGTCCGGTGGCGGCAAGACGACCCTGGTCAATCTGCTGCTCGGCCTCTACCCGCTGCGCTCCGGTCACATCCGACTCGACGGCATCGACATCGCCGCCATGCCGCACGACGAACTGCGCAAGCGTGTCTCCATCGTGTTCCAGGATCCGTCGCTGTTCTCCGACACCGTCGGCGAGAACATCCGCTACGGATCCCCCGACGCCGAGCAGGACGACGTCGCCATCGCCGCCCGCCGCGCCAACGCGGGCGAGTTCGTCGAACGACTCGACGGCGGCTACGACGCGATGATCGGCGAGCGCGGGCTCAAGCTCTCAGGCGGTCAGAAGCAGCGCACCTCGGTGGCGCGCGCCATGCTCAAGGACGCCTCCGTGCTCGTCCTCGACGAGGCCACCAGCGCGCTCGACACCCGCTCCGAGCGGGCCGTGCAGGCCGGACTCGAAGAGCTGATGGCCGGACGCACCTCGCTCGTCATCGCCCACCGCCTGTCGACCATCGCCAACGTCGACCGCATCGTCACCCTCAAACAGGGTCACGTCGACGAGATCGGCACGCCCGCCGACCTCTCCCAGACGGGCGGCGTCTACGGCGAACTCCTCGCCCTGCAGCGACGCGGGGAAGACTCCTACCTCAACGCCTACCAGACGGCACGGTGAGGGGCTGAGCACAACAGCTGACCTCACGGCCATTTCAGCGCCGGTGCGGCAGCGCATGACGAAGGGCGGCGGAACGGGTGTTCCGCCGCCCTTTCGC
Source organism: Mobilicoccus sp. (assembly GCA_032100225.1). Classification (GTDB taxonomy): domain Bacteria; phylum Actinomycetota; class Actinomycetes; order Actinomycetales; family Dermatophilaceae; genus Mobilicoccus. The sequence continues at coordinate 6,710 of DAMDJY010000122.1, read as the reverse complement.
GTCGCATTCACATGGCCTGAATCAACGGCCGGTCAGATGGTGATGGGGCCGTTCGGGGTGTCGAAGGTGACCGACATCAGTCCGGCGGTGCCGTGGGGGGCGAGGAATTCGAAGTCGATGACCGTGGAGGTCTGGTCGGCGGGGAGGCCCAGCCAGTCGCAGACGCGGTCGGGGTCTCCGGCGATGGTGAGCTTGGAGATGTTGACCTTGGGACGCACGAGGTCGACGATCGCGCCGGAGGGGTGCAGCTCGGGATTGTCGAAGCACACGAAGAACGGCAGCTGCGGGTCGTTGATGAGGCCGTTGACGCCGACCTGCTTCCAGCGCAGCTCGCGGTTGTCGGGGAACCGGCGGTAGCCCGGCGCGGGTTCGCGGCCGAGCCGCGCGGCGATGGGGGCCAGATCCTCGACACGGACCACCCAGCCCAGCCACCCGCCGCCCTGCTGTGAGCGTGCACGCACGGCCTGCCCGAAGGGCGCCTTGTCGGAGGCGGGGTGATCGAGTACTTCGACGACCTCGACGTACCGTTCGTGGGCCATCGGCAGGATGACGTTGCGCGTGCCGAAGGTGGGGTGAACGCCACCGTTGACGGCGCGGATTCCCAGTTGTTCGGCCAGACGGTCCGCCGTCGCTCGCACTCCGTCGTGCTCTGCGGCATAGGTGACGTGGTCAACTCGCATGGCCACATCGTGGCACAGCCCTTGACGAAAGCTTCTGTCGCCATCGCCCGACCCCGGATCTTCGGCCCCCTCGACCTGCCCTGGGGTGGGCGCGCACCTGGCGTGACGATCCCCGTGCTCGTGTCGCCAATTGCAGCCAGCCACAGCACTGTTGAGCTCTCCCGCAGCTGACGCAGCCGAGAACTCCGTGGGGCGGGGACCGGGGATACACCGTTCCTATGAACGCCGCCCGTGGGGCGTTCTCCGAACAGGCCGTCAGCCCTGTGCTGCGGCCCGCTGACGCACGGCCTCGTAGAGCAGGATCGCGGCGGAGGTGGCGACGTTGAGGGAGTCGACGCGACCGACCATCGGGATGCGGACGCGGATGTCGGCCGCCTCGAGCATCGCCGGAGACAGGCCCTCCTTCTCGGCGCCGACGGCAATCGCGACGGGGCCGGTGAGGTCGGCGTCGGTGTGCAGCACATCGGTGTCGGGGGTGGCAGCCACCAGGGCGATGCCCCTCTCACGCAGCCAGGTCAGGGTCTCCGGCGTCGTCGCGGTGACGACCGGCACGGAGAACACGGCCCCCTTGCTCCCCCGGACGACGTTGGGGTTGCCCCAGTCGGTCACCGCATCGGCGGCGACGACGCCATGAACACCGGCGGCGTCGGCCGTTCGGAGGATCGCGCCGAGGTTGCCCGGCTTCTCGACGTGCTCGGCGAGGAGGAGGAACTCGGGCGCGGGCGGGTCGAACGTCGACAAGTCGGAGCCCGGCGACTCGATGACGGTGAGGATCCCGTCGGGGCCCTCTCGGTAGGCGACCTTCTCGAAGGCCTGGCGCGAGAGCTGCACGACGTCGACGCCGTGGCGTTCGAGTGTGGCCAGCAGTCCGGCGGCGCGTCCATCGTCGAGGTCGGGGCACCAGTAGGCGTCGCGCACGCGTCCTCCGGCGGCGACGGCGAGAGTGCTTTCCTCCACCCCCTCGACGACGGTGACGCCCGCAGCGTCACGATCGCGGCGGCGGCGCAACCTCACGAGGGCGCGCAGACGGGGGTTGGCGGGGCTGGTGATGATCTCCATGGCCCGCCCAGCATCCCACCTGCGGACTACTCCCCGGCGAACGCGGCGGCGGCCCGCACGTACAGCGGCCCACCGGGCAGGCCTTCGCCTGCTTCGAGGTGACCGGCGATGTCGTGCACCGCCTGCGCGTAACCCCGCAGGTACTCGGCCTCGGTCAGCGGCTCGCGAACGGCCTCGGTGCGCAGTCGCTGCGCGAGCTGGCGGCCGAAATCGGCGAGGTACAGGTGGTTGGCGTACATGTCGACCCGATCCACCTCACAACGAACATTGTCATCCATGACTCCATCCCCTTCATTTCCTCTTCAGGCCGATTCGATCCTCCTTCTTATCGCCCTGATTCGCCGTTTCCGACAGCATTCCGGATCACGAATTCAACCACCATCGTTGCAGACGAATTCCCCTGAAAGACAAGCGGATTCGTGTCCGAGAAAGAGGTCGGGATGTCCAAGTCGGTCGCCCATTCGTGAAAAATGAGGCAAGGATGCGTCCAAGTCGACCGCTCGTTCACGCAGTGAGACCGACCGATAAAGTCACGTCCAAGTCAGGCGCCCGTGGAGCGTCCTGATCTCACGTAAGACGCAGCGAACCGCACACTCAGCGACCGCCCGGCACCAACCGGTCGGTGCCGAGGTAGGGGCGCAGCGCCTCGGGGACGACGACCGACCCGTCGGCCTGCTGGTGGTTCTCCAACAGTGCGACGAGCCAGCGCGTGGTGGCAAGGGTGCCGTTGAGGGTCGCGACGACCTGGGTGCCGCCGTCGCGCTTCTCGCGGATGCCGAGGCGGCGCGCCTGGAACGTGGTGCAGTTCGACGTGCTCGTGAGTTCGCGGTACTTGCCCTGGGTAGGCACCCAACCCTCGCTGTCGAACTTGCGTGCGGCCGGGCCGCCGAGGTCACCGGCGGCGACGTCGATGACGCGGTAGGGGATCTCCATCGCGTCGAGCATCTGCGTTTCGAAGCCGAGGAGCTGCTCGTGCTGCGCCTCCGCATCCTCGGGGCGGCAGTAGACGAACATCTCGATCTTCTGGAACTGGTGCACGCGGATGATGCCGCGCGTGTCTTTGCCGTAGCTGCCCGCCTCGCGGCGGTAACAGGTCGACTGGGCCGCGTACAGCTTGGGGCCGTCGCTCAGGTCGATGATCTCGCCGGCGTGGAACCCGGCGAGGGCGACCTCGGAGGTACCGGTGAGAAAGAGGTCGTCGGAGTCGAGGTGGTAGACCTCGTCCTCGTGGGCGTCGATGAAGCCGGCGCCGGCCATCGTGTCGCGCCCCACCAGAGTGGGCACCTGCAACTGGGTGAACCCGAACTCGTACGCCTTGGCCAGCGCGAGGTTCATCAGCGCCGACTCGAGACGCGCACCCTGCCCGATGAGGTAGTAGAAGCGCGACCCGGCGACCTTGGCACCGCGCGTCATGTCGAGCGCGCCGATGCCCTCGGCGACCTCGAGGTGGTCCTTGGGCTCGAAGCCCTCGGCGGCGAAGTCGCGGATGGCCGGGCCGTGCTCGCTGAGCACGACGAAGTCGTCCTCGCCCCCCTCGGGAACGCCGGGGATGACGATGTTCTGGATGCGCTTGGTGAGGGCGTCGAGCTCCTGCTGCGCCTCGTCGGCGGCAGCCTCCAGGCTTTTGACCCGGTCGGAGAGTTCACCGGCGGTGCGGCGGGCCTCGTTGGCCTCGGCCTCGAGCGCGGCGATCTCGGTGGCGTCGGCTCCGGACTTCTTGGCCTTGCCGAGTCGACCCATGACCTCGCCGACGACCTTGCTGGTGGTCTTCTGCTCGGCGCGCAGGCTCTCGAACTCCGACAGGCTGGACCGACGACGTTCGTCCGCGGCGAGGATCGCGTCGACGATCCCCTCATCCTCTCCGCGGGCGTGCTGAGACGCGCGTGCGGCCTGCGGATTGTCACGAAGCACCTTGATGTCGATCACCCCGCCAGGATAGAGGGCCGACCTGTGCAGCCTCGACCGAGTTCACTGCCGGGGGTCGGCGAGTCGGGCCGTGAGCGGCACGGTCGTGTCCCACAGTCCGCCGCACGAGGCACAGAAGGCGAGACGGGCCAGAGGCGCGGGGCCTCGAGGAACGTCACCTGTGCCGTCTCGCCGCATCTCACCGGGCAGGCGCAGGGGCGGCGCGGCGGCTACCGTCTAGACGTGAACGACACCCTGCTGATCGGCCTGATCTCCTCCCTCGCCCTGCTCGTCGTCATCGGCGTGGTGGTCTGGTCGACCGTGACCCTCGGTGGTCGTCCGTCGGCGAAGATCAACACGGACCGTGGGCGCTCCGGCGATGCCGCAGGCAGTAGCGATGGCCCCGACGAACGACCCCTCGTGGCGATCGTCGTCAACCCCACGAAGTTCAACGACCTGGATCGCGTGATGTACCAGGTGGATTCACTCGCCGAGGCACACGGCTGGGCCACCCGCTGGCGGGAGACCACGGTCGAGGATCCAGGCACAGGGCAGACCAAGGAGGCCGTCGCGGCGGGCGCGGACCTCGTGTGTGCGCTCGGCGGGGACGGCACGGTTCGTTCCGTGGCCGCTGGCCTTCTGGGCTCCGACGTGCCCATGGGGCTGCTCCCGGGTGGCACCGGCAACCTACTGGCCCGCAACCTCGACCTGCCCATCGACTCCCTCGAAGAGGCGTTCATCGTGGCCCTCACCGGCACCGGGCGGCCCATCGACGTCGGACAGATGATCGTCGCGCCGCACGACACGCAGGAAGACGCCAAGGACTACTACTTCCTCGTCATGGCCGGCCTGGGCTTCGACGCCTCGGTCATGGCCGACGCCCCGGAGAAGCTCAAGTCGCACATCGGCTGGGCCGCGTACGTCGTCTCGGGCGTCAAGCAGCTCAACGGGCCGCGGTTCGAGGTGAGCATCCGCGCCGACGAGCGCCGCCCCTTCCGTCGCCGCGTCCGCTCGATCATCGTCGGCAACGTCGGCAAACTGCAGGGCGGCGTCGAGCTGATGCCCGACGCACTGGCCGACGACGGCAGCCTCGATGTCGTACTCATTGCCCCCAAGGGCCTGGTCGGATGGGCTGCAGTCACGATTCGCATCCTCACCAAGACCCGCAAGGGCCACAAGAGGGTTCAGCACCTGCAGTGCCGCACCATGCAGATCGACATCCCCAAGGGCAACGAGGAGCAGCTCCAGCTCGACGGTGACCCCATCGGACCGGCTCGCTCGCTGACCGCCTCGGTGCTGCCCGGAGCCCTCACGGTGCGGATCAAGACCGACACCTCCACGACCGGCACCGATGAGATCTCTCGCCGCCCCCAGCCCGTCGTCCCTGACGGAGGACGCCACTGACGACCGACCCCACGGCAGCCGAGGTCGCCGACTGCGCTGAACCGGTGCAGTGATCGGCAGTCTGCGCCTTCTCCCCGCAGTTACGCGAGGCGCAGGCCCTCAAGCCAGGATCGGGCGTCGATGTACGCGTCGTCGTCGTGGTCGGGGTGGATCTCGGCGGGGCGGCGGTCGGCGCGCGGGTAGGAGCCGATGAACCGGACCTCGCTGCAGATGCGGCGCAGACCCATCAGCGTCTCGCCCACGCGTTCGTCGGCGACGTGGCCTTCGAGGTCGATGGAGAAGCAGTAGGAGCCGAGCGAGCTCTTGGTGGGGCGCGACTCGAGCCGGGTCAGGTTGATGCCGCGGGCCGCGAACTGTTCGAGCAGACCGAGCAGCCCGCCGGGTCGGTCGTCGCGTTGAAAGATGACGAGGGTGGTCTTGTCGGCGCCGGTGGGCTCGGGCAGGTGGCCCGGCCGGGCGGCGACGACGAAGCGGGTGACCGCGTCGGGGATGTCGCCGATGTCGTCGGCCAGCGGCACCAGACCGTGGCGGTCGGCGGCGATCTGCGGGCACACGGCGGCCTGGAACGGCATCGGGGCCGAACCACCGAGATCGGCTGCTGCGGCTGCGTTCGACAGCGCAGGGACGAATGTCGCCTCGGGGAGGTGAGTGGCCATCCAGCCCCGCACCTGCGCCCACGCGTGACTGTGCGTGGAGACCCCGGTGATGTCCTCCATCCTGGTGCCCGGGCGCACGGCCAGCACGAACCGGATCGGGACGAGCACCTCACCGACGATGTGCAGCGGCTCCCCCGTGGCCAGGGCGTCGAGCGTCGCCGACACCCCGCCCTCGACGGAGTTCTCCATCGCGACGACGGCCGAATCGATCTCTCCTGCACGGACGGCGGCGAGTGCGGCGTCGACCGAGGGGTACGGAACGGACTCGGCGGTCTCGGCCTCCGGTAGGCGCATCAGCGCCATCTCGGTGAACGTTCCGGCAGGGCCCAGGTACCCGATCCTCATCGCAGGGTGAGCTGGCGTCCGAGCAGACCGGCGCGGGCGCGACGCTCCTCCGGGGTGAGCGGTGCGTCGACGGCCAGGGCGGCGTCGAACCGCACGGCCAGCGCGGCCAGGGCGTCCTCGTAGTCGGCCGCCTCCAGCGCGGGGTCGAGGTCCCACACCGGTGCCAGCAGGCCGCAGGCCCGGAACGCGCCGAGCAGGCGGGTGTTCTCGCCGAGGGTCTCGTCGCCGCCGGCGATGAGCCGGGCGAGGGCGTTGGTGGCACGGTCCTCGTCGTGCGGGAGGATCCAGCGCAGGTGAGTGCGCTCGCCCACGCGGCACCAGTAGGCCGAGGGAGCGGCGGCCATCTGTCGCGGACGTCGACCTCGAGGGGTGCGTCCAGGTCGACGAGGTCTTGCAGGCGCGGAGTCTCGGCGGTGGCAACGGTGGTGGGTCGCACGGGGGTGCCCGCGGGGACGGCCAGCAGCGCGAGGAGCACGTGCGCGAGATCGCGGGAGTGATCGCCGGTCGCCGTGCCGGACTGGAGACCGATCATCCGTTCGCCGTCGGCGCGGTGCAGGCCCGGCCAGGCCACGGGCAGCACGCTGGCCAGCGTGAGCTCCTCGGGAACCCCGGCCTCACCGGCGGCTTCGACGAGCGCGGGAGCGTCCTGACGCAGGCGCAG
>DAMDJY010000121.1:0-10782 GCA_032100225.1 Mobilicoccus sp. | reverse complement strand
GCCAAGGGCGAACTGTTCAACCTGCGGTTCCAGTCCGCCACGGGCCAGCTCGAGAACAACAGCCGTCTTCGCGCCGTTCGCAAGGACATCGCTCGGATCTACACGATCATGCGCGAGCGTGAGCTCAACATCGGCGGCCCGAAGGTGGCGAGCTGACTGTGACGACCACCCCGGAGGAGAACACCGTGAACAACGAGGTGACCGGCGAGGCCGTTGACACCGACCGTAAGTTCCGTAAGTCGGCTAGCGGCTACGTCGTCAGCGACAAGATGGACAAGACCATTGTCGTCGAGGTCGAGGACCGCGTGAAGCACCCGCTTTACGGCAAGGTCCTGCGTCGCACGAGCCGCCTGAAGGCGCACGACGAGAACAACGAGGCCGGCGTGGGTGACCGCGTGCTCCTGATGGAGACGCGTCCGCTGTCCGCCACGAAGCGGTGGCGCCTGGTGCGCATCGTGGAGAAGGCTAAGTAGACCGTCTTCTGCGCGCACCCGGCCTCACGGCCGGGTGGCTGCGCCCAACGACCACAGATCCGTTCCGCAAGGCTCACCGGGGGAGTACCCCGGCCGAGAACCGGCGCGACGACAGGAGTGAGAAGTGATCCAGCAGGAGTCGCGACTTCGCGTCGCCGACAACACCGGAGCCAAGGAGATCTTGTGCATCCGTGTGCTCGGTGGCTCCGGCCGGCGGTATGCCGGTATCGGTGACGTCATCGTCGCCACCGTCAAGGACGCCATCCCTGGCGGCAACGTCAAGAAGGGCGACGTCGTCAAGGCCGTCATCGTTCGGACCAAGAAGGAGCGCCGTCGTCCCGACGGTTCCTACATCAAGTTCGACGAGAACGCGGCCGTCATCCTCAAGGGTGATGGCGACCCGCGCGGTACTCGCATCTTCGGCCCTGTGGGCCGGGAGCTGCGTGACAAGAAGTTCATGAAGATCATCTCGCTTGCACCGGAGGTGCTGTAACCCATGGGCAAGATGAAAATCAAGAAGGGTGACCTGGTTCAGGTCATTTCCGGTCGCAAGCAGTCCAAGGGCGGCGACCGCGGCAAGCAGGGCAAGGTCATCGAGGTTTTCCCCGAGACCGGGCGCGTGCTCGTCGAAGGCATCAACCGCGTCACCAAGCACACCCGTGCGAGCCAGCGCGGCGCGGGCGGCATCGTCGACGTCGAGGCGCCGATCCACGTGAGCAACGTGATGATCGTCGACCCCGAGTCGGGCAAGCCGACCCGTATCCGCACTCGCGTCGAGACCGTCGAGCGTGACGGTCGCACCAAGACCCAGCGTGTGCGCGTGTCCGTGCGCTCCGGGAAGGACCTGTGATGAGCGAGAACACCATCACCACGGCGCCCGAGGCCCGTATGCGCCTCAAGTACCGCGACGAGATCAAGCCCAAGCTCCAGGAGGAGTTCGGGTATGAGAACGTCATGCAGATCCCCGGCGTCGTCAAGGTCGTCGTCAACATGGGTGTCGGCGAAGCGGCGAAGGACAGCAAGCGCATCGAGGGAGCTGTTCGCGACCTCACCGCGATCACCGGTCAGAAGCCGGTCGTGACCAAGGCCCGCAAGTCCATCGCTCAGTTCAAGCTGCGCGAGGGCATGCCCATCGGTTGCCACACCACCCTTCGTGGGGACCGCATGTGGGAGTTCCTGGACCGTCTCGTGTCGGTGGCTCTGCCCCGAATCCGTGACTTCCGTGGTCTCTCGCCCAAGCAGTTCGACGGGCGCGGCAACTACACGTTCGGCCTCAACGAGCAGTCGATGTTCCACGAGATCGACCAGGACCGTATCGACCACGTCCGCGGTATGGACATCACGGTCGTCACCACTGCGACGAATGACGACGAGGGACGCGCGTTGCTGCGCCACCTCGGATTCCCGTTCAAGGAGAAGTGATCGTGGCCAAGACCGCACTGATCAACAAGGCCAACGCCAAGCCGAAGTTCAAGGTCCGCGCGTACACCCGCTGCCAGCGGTGTGGCCGTCCGCACTCGGTGTACCGCAAGTTCGGCCTGTGCCGAATCTGCTTGCGCGAGATGGCTCACCGCGGTGAGCTGCCCGGTGTCACCAAGAGCAGCTGGTAACAGCTCGTCCAACGACAACACTTCTACACCGTAGGTCTGCCGGCACATCGGGTGTCGGACCAGAAACCGCGGTGAGGAAGGGCGGAGAAGCCCAAAATGACGATGACAGACCCCATCGCGGACATGCTCACCCGCGTGCGTAACGCCAACTCGGCGCACCACGACGCAGTGTCCATGCCGTTTTCGAAGCTCAAGTCCAACATCGCGGAGATCCTCACGTCCGAGGGTTACATCGCGGGTTGGAAGGTCGAGGACGCCGAGGTCGGCAAGACGCTGACCATCGAGCTGAAGTACGGCCCCAACCGTGAGCGCTCCATCTCCGGCGTGCGCCGCGTGTCCAAGCCCGGACTCCGCGTGTACGCGAAGTCGACCAACCTGCCCAAGGTCCTCGGTGGTCTCGGCGTGGCGATCATCTCCACGTCCTCCGGCCTCCTCACGGACAAGCAGGCCGCCAACAAGGGTGTGGGTGGGGAAGTCCTCGCCTACGTCTGGTAATCCGAGAAGTAGGAAGGAGACCAGGCAATGTCCCGAATCGGACGACTCCCCATCACCATTCCCTCCGGCGTCGACGTGACCATCGACGGCCAGGCCGTCTCGGTCAAGGGCCCCAAGGGCCAGCTGGCCATGAACGTGTCCGAGCCGATCCGCGTCGCCCGCGACGAGGACGGGGCCATCGCGGTCACGCGCCCCGACGACGAGCGCGAGTCGCGTTCGCTCCACGGCCTCACCCGCACGCTCATCGCCAACATGGTCGAGGGCGTCACCAACGGGTACGAGAAGAAGATGGAGATCTTCGGCACCGGTTACCGCGTGCAGAACAAGGGGGGCAACCTCGAGTTCGCGCTCGGCTACAGCCACTCGATCACCGTCGAGGCCCCCGAGGGCATCAGCTTCACGGTCGAGGGACCCACGAAGTTCGCCATCCAGGGCATCGACAAGCAGCTCGTCGGTGAGACCGCTGCCAACATCCGCAAGCTGCGCAAGCCCGACCCCTACAAGGGCAAGGGTGTGCGGTACGCGGGCGAGCACATTCGCCGCAAGGTCGGAAAGGCTGGTAAGTGATGGCACTCACGATCAAGCGCGGCAAGAGCAAGGCCGCTGCCCGCACGCGTCGCCACTTCCGTCTGCGCAAGCGCATCACGGGGACCGCGGTCCGTCCGCGCCTCGTGGTCACGCGCTCGTCGCGACACATGTTCGTCCAGGTCGTGGACGACGCCGAGGGTCGTACCCTCGCCTCGGCCTCCACCATGGAGGCGGACCTGCGCAGCTTCGACGGCGACAAGACCGCCAAGGCGCGCAAGGTCGGCGAGCTCGTGGCCCAGCGGGCCAAGGACGCCGGCATCGACGCGGTCGTGTTCGACCGCGGCGGCAACAAGTACCACGGGCGCGTCGCGGCGATCGCCGAGGGCGCCCGAGAGGGAGGTCTGTCGCTGTGAGCGCGATGTCGACCCGCAACGAGAAGAAGAGGAACGTCTGATGGCTGGACCCCAGCGCCGAGGCACCGGCGCCGGCGACTCCGCCGGCGCGAACAACAACGACCGCCGCAGTGGTGGTCGCGACAACCGCGACGGCAACCGTCGCGGAGGTCGTGAAGAAGAGCGCAACCAGTTCCTGGAGCGCGTCGTCACCATCAACCGTGTCTCCAAGGTCGTCAAGGGTGGTCGTCGCTTCAGCTTCACTGCCCTCGTCGTCGTCGGTGACGGAGACGGCACCGTGGGTGTCGGCTACGGCAAGGCCAAGGAAGTTCCCGCGGCCATCGCCAAGGGTGTCGAGGAAGCGAAGAAGAACTTCTTCCGCGTTCCCCGCATTCAGGGCACCATCCCCCACCCCGTCCAGGGTGAGGCTGCTGCCGGTGTCGTGCTCCTGCGTCCGGCGTCGCCGGGTACCGGTGTCATCGCCGGTGGTCCCGTCCGCGCCGTCCTCGAGTGCGCCGGTATCCAGGACGTGCTGAGCAAGTCGCTCGGTTCGCAGAACGCCATCAACATCGTCCACGCGACGGTGAAGGCGCTCTCCGACCTCGAGCAGCCGGAGGCCGTGGCGGCTCGCCGTGGTCTGCCGCTCGAGCACGTTGCGCCGGCCGCCATGCTGCGCGCCCGCGCTGCGGGGGTGAACGCCTGATGGCACAGCTGAAGGTGACTCAGACCCGTTCCGAGATCGGCGGCAAGCAGAACCAGCGCGACACCCTGCGTTCGCTGGGTCTCAAGCGCATCGGTGACGTGGTCGTCAAGGAGGACCGTCCCGAGATTCGCGGGATGATCCAGACTGTGACGCACCTCGTCTCCATGGAGGAGGTTGACTGACATGGCTGACGACATCAAGGCCGGAGAGACCGAGGGCGGGGCCAAGAGCCACGCACTGAAGGTTCACCACCTGCGTCCTGCCCCCGGAGCCAAGACTGCGCGTACCCGCGTGGGTCGTGGTGAGGGAAGCAAGGGTAAAACTGCAGGCCGCGGTACCAAGGGCACCAGTGCTCGCTACCAGGTTCCGCAGGGCTTCGAGGGTGGCCAGATGCCCCTCCACATGCGCCTGCCGAAGCTGCGTGGGTTCACCAACCCGTTCCGCACCGAGTACCAGGTCGTGAACCTGGACAAGATCGAGGCACTGTTCCCCGCGGGTGGCGACATCTCTGTCGACGCACTCGTCGAGCGTGGCGCGGTTCGTAAGGGGCACCTGGTCAAGGTGCTCGGCGAGGGCGACCTGACGGTTGCGGTCAACATCTCAGCCCACCGGTTCTCCGGTTCGGCGAAGAGCAAGATCGAGGCTGCCGGAGGCACCGCCACCCAGCTCTGACCCGCTCTGAGCTGCATGTATGCATAACGTGCGCACCCCGCGTGCCGGTTGATCCGGCCGCGGGGTGCTATCGTTTTTGTGGGGGTTCTTCGACCCCTATTTTCTTGTGCTCGATCGAGTTTGGGGCTACGCACCCTGGTTCACCTCTCGGTGACAGGTGATCCGTATCGGCTCCCCTGGAGGTTGAACAGTGCTCACCGCGTTCGTCCGCGCTTTCAAGACGCCGGACCTGCGCCGGAAGATCCTCTTCACGCTGTTGGTGATGGCCATCTTCCGGCTCGGCTCGTTCATCCCTGCGCCAGGGGTCAGCTACGTCGACGTGCAGAAGTGCGTGGACGTGGCAGGCGGTCAGGGCAACCAGTTCCTCGGCATGGCCAACCTCTTCAGCGGTGGGGCCCTGTTGCAGCTTTCGATCTTCTCGCTGGGGATCATGCCCTACATCACGGCGAGCATCATCGTGCAGCTCCTGACAGTCGTCATCCCACACTTCGAGGCGCTCAAGCAGGAGGGCCAGTCGGGACAGTCGAAGATGACGCAGTACACGCGCTACCTGACGATCGGGCTCGCGCTGCTGCAGAGTTCGACGTTCGTCACGTTCGCGCGTAATCCGGAGAACCTCTTCGGCGGCTCCTGCACCAGCGTGCTCGTCGACGAGGAGCCGCTGACGCTCATGCTCATGGTTCTCACCATGACGGCCGGCACCGGCCTCATCATGTGGATGGGTGAGCTCGTGACGGAGAAGGGTGTCGGCAACGGCATGTCCATCCTCATCTTCACCTCGATCGTGGCGACGTTCCCCGGTGCGCTCTGGGCCATCCAGCAGCAGGACGGGCGCTGGGACAAGTTCCTCCTCGTCATCGCCATGGGGCTCCTCATCATCGCGGCCGTCGTCTTCGTCGAGCAGAGTCAGCGCAGAATCCCGGTGCAGTACGCCAAGCGGATGATCGGGCGACGCATGTACGGCGGCACGTCCACGTACATCCCGCTGAAGGTCAACCAGGCGGGTGTCATCCCCGTCATCTTCGCCAGCTCGATGCTGGCATTGCCGGGTCTGGCGGTGCAGTTCCAGCAGGGCAACCCCAACCCGCCCGCGTGGGTCACGTGGATCAGCCAGCACCTCGTTCGCGGCGATCACCCCTGGTACATGTTCACGTACATCGTGCTCATCGTCTTCTTCACGTTCTTCTACGTGTCGATCTCGTTCAACCCGCACGAAGTGGCCGACAACATGAAGAAGTACGGGGGCTTCATCCCCGGTATCAGGGCCGGTCGGCCTACGGTGGAGTACCTCAGCTACGTGCTCAATCGCATCATCCTGGTGGGCGCCACCTACCTTGCGCTCATCTCCTTGATCCCGCTGATCGCGATCGCGACGATCGGGGCCACGCAGAACTTCCCGTTCGGCGGCACCTCGATCCTGATCATGGTCGGTGTGGGCCTGGAAACGGTGAAGCAGATCGAGTCGCAGCTGCAGCAGCGCCACTACGAAGGGTTCCTCCGCTGATGCGACTCATTATTCTCGGTCCTCCCGGTGCCGGTAAGGGCACTCAGGCTGCACGGATCGCCGAACAGTTCTCCATCCCTGCCATCTCCACCGGTGACATCTTCCGGGCCAACATCAAGAACGAGACCGAGCTGGGTCTCAAGGTCAAGGAGCTGCTCGCCGCGGGGCAGTTCGTTCCCGACGACATCACCAACTCGATCGTCGAGAACCGCCTTGCGGAGGCCGACACTGCGAACGGCTTCCTGCTCGACGGCTACCCGCGTACGACCGATCAGGTCCGTGCCCTCGACGAGATGCTCGAGCGCAGTAGGTCTGCTCTCGACAAGGTCGTCGAGTTGACCGTCGACGTCGACGAGGTCGTCGCCCGGCTCCTCAAGCGTGCCGAGGTCGAGGGCCGCGCCGACGACACCGAGGACGTGATTCGTGAGCGTATGCGGATCTACGCCCAGGAGACGGCGCCGCTGTCGGCCACCTACCGTGAGCGCGGCCTGCTGGTTGCCGTGGACGGTATGGGTGAGGTCGACGAGGTCACCGAGCGGTTGTTCGCCGTTCTGAAGGCCTGACCTGTGTGGACTCTTCCGGGTGGGCGGGACCGTCTCGGTGGCCGCCCACCCGAGCACGTTCAGGCCATGCGCGTGGCGGGCCTCCTCGTGGGGCGCACTCTGCAGGCGCTTGAGCAGCAGATCCGTCCCGGCTGCACGACTGCCGATCTCGACGCCTTCGCCGCGGAGTTCATCCGTGCGGGCGGGGGAGTGCCGTCGTTCCCCGAGGTGCCCGGTTACCGGCACACCCTGTGCGTCAGCGTCAACGAAGAGATCGTTCACGGCATCCCCGGCCCGCGCGTGCTGCGGGCCGGTGACGTGCTGAGCATCGACTGTGGCGCCTCGATCGATGGGTGGCACGGTGACTCTGCCATCACGGTCATCTGCGGGGGAGAGTCGGCTGCCCGCCCAGAGGACCTTCAGCTCGTCGAAGCCTGCACCGAAGGATTGTGGGCGGGGATCGCCGCCTTCACCGTCGGCTCCCGACTGTTCGACATCGGAGCTGCTGTGGAAGACGCAGTGGATGCCGCAGCGGCGCGTGTGGGCCGCGAGTCCTACGGGATTCTCGACGGCTACGAGGGTCATGGCATCGGTCGTGCCATGCACGAGTCGCCCGGAGTGCCCAACGTCGCCGTGCGCGCCCGTGGTCCCAGGGTCGTCGCCGGCGCCACCGTGGCCATCGAACCGATGATCACGCTGGGCACGGACGAAGGACACACGATGGCCGACGAGTGGACGGTCGTGACGACCGACGGTTCGCGCGGTGCTCACGTCGAGCACACGGTGGCCGCCACCCCGAATGGCCCGTGGGTCCTCACCGCGCTCGACGGCGGACGTGCCGAGCTGGCCCGCCGTGGTGTGCCGTGCGGCGCGCCCCACTCGGCTGCCTGATCGGCGTGTGCGGCAACCTGGTCTCCAGCCGAGCCTCCCTCCTTCACCCCGGTGCGTGCCCGTGGCCGGGGGATTGGCGCTGCGGCGACTCGGTGGACTAGACTTGCCAGTCGGTCCAGGTATGTCCCATGCCCATCTTCACCCGTTCGGCGTCAATGCCTCCGGGCGTGTCGGGCAGGGGCGCACCGGTACCCAGATCTCACCCACACGGGTGGGTCTGCCGGACATCACCGGCAGCTCGACATCCCCCTATCGGGGTACTCACGAAATGCGGAGGACATGGCCAAAAAGGACGGCGTCATCGAGATCGAGGGCACCATCGTGGAGGCCCTGCCCAACGCGATGTTCCGCGTGGAGCTGAGCAACGGCCACAAGGTCCTCGCTCACATCTCCGGGAAGATGCGTCAGCACTACATCCGGATCCTCCCCGAGGACCGCGTAGTGGTGGAGCTCAGCCCTTACGACCTCACCCGCGGCCGCATCGTATTCCGTTACCGCTGAGAACTCGTCGTCGGCATCCGCCGGCGACGTCGAACACCCTCGTTCATCTCCAGGGATCGCCTTGTGCGCTCCTGACGGTGATCGAGAACGATCTGAAGACGGCAGGCACATGAAGGTTCAGCCCAGCGTCAAGAAGATCTGCGACAAGTGCAAGGTGATCCGCCGCAACGGCCGGGTCATGGTGATCTGCGAGAACCTGCGCCACAAGCAGCGCCAGGGCTGATCGCTCCACCACGCACCACCCGCTGATCCCGACGCGAGACAGCATCACGCTTCACCCGGCCCCGAACGAGAGTTCGGACGTCACCCCCGGCTCGGAGGCCGGGGACCGGGCGCCCCGCGCGCATCCGGAACGGTGAGGCCCCAGACCTCCGAGCGACAACAGGAGAACCACCTCAATGGCACGTATTGCCGGAGTCGACCTCCCGCGCGAGAAGCGCGTCGAGATCGCTCTCACCTACATCTTCGGCGTGGGCCGCACTCGCGCGAAGGAGGCTGTCGCCGCCGCCGGCATCGACCCCTCCACCCGCGTGCGCGACCTCTCCGAGCAAGACCTGGTCACGCTGCGCGACTGGCTGGACGAGAACGTCCAGACCGAGGGTGACCTCCGCCGTGAGATCGCCGCCGACATCCGCCGCAAGGTCGAGATCGGTAGCTACCAGGGTCTGCGTCACCGCCGCGGGCTCCCGGTCCGCGGCCAGCGCACCAAGACGAACGCGCGCACCCGCAAGGGCCCGAAGCGCACGGTCGCCGGCAAGAAGAAGGCGGGTAAGTGACGCACGGCTGAGGCCGATCGTCACCGGCGAGTCCATCGGATCACCCGATGCTCACCGCCTTCGACACGTCCACCCGGGCGAGCGCTCACCGCGCCCGCAGCGGAGTCGGACAGCCGGGGCTGCAGCCTCCGGACACCCACCCGAAGATTTCGTAGGAAAGAGAACACATGCCTCCCAAGAGCAGGACGGCCGGTGGCGCCAAGAAGGTGCGCCGCAAGGAGAAGAAGAACGTCTCCCACGGCCACGCGCACATCAAGAGCACGTTCAACAACACCATCGTCTCGATCACCGACCCCACCGGGGCCGTGATCTCGTGGGCCTCCGCCGGCCAGGTCGGCTTCAAGGGCTCGCGCAAGTCCACCCCGTTCGCCGCGCAGATGGCCGCCGAGGCCGCCGCCCGCCGCGCCATGGAGCACGGCATGCGCAAGGTCGACGTGTTCGTCAAGGGTCCCGGCTCCGGTCGTGAGACCGCGATCCGTTCGCTCACCGCCACCGGCCTCGAGGTCGGCGCGATCAGCGACGTCACGCCCATGCCGCACAACGGCGTCCGCCCGCCCAAGCGCCGCCGCGTCTGAGCGAACGAGAGGACTGAACACACATGGCTCGTTACACCGGCCCCATCACCAAGAAGTCGCGTCGCCTCAAGGTCGACCTCGTCGGCGGCGACAAGAACTTCGAGAACCGCCCGTTCCCTCCCGGACAGCACGGCCGCGGCCGTATCCAGGAGAAGGAGTACCTCCACCAGCTCCAGGAGAAGCAGAAGGCCCGCTTCACCTACGGCGTCATGGAGAAGCAGTTCCGCAACTACTACGAGGAGGCCGTCCGTCGGCCTGGCAAGACCGGTGAGGTCCTGCTGCAGATCCTCGAGTCGCGTCTCGACAACGTCGTCTACCGTGCGGGCCTGGCCCGTACGCGTCGCGCCGCTCGTCAGCTCGTCACCCACGGCCACTTCCTGGTCAACGGTGTGCGCGTCGACGTCCCGAGCTACCGCGTCAGCGAGTACGACATCATCGACATCCGCCCCAAGTCGCGCGACACCTTCCCGATCGAGCTGGCTCGCCAGACGTTCGGTGAGCGTCCGGTTCCGGCGTGGATGAAGGTCGTGCCCGGCACGCTGCAGATCCTGATCCACTCACTGCCCGTCCGCGCGCAGATCGACACGGTCCTGACCGAGCAGCTGATCGTCGAGCTCTACTCGAAGAACTGATCTCCACCCATCCGGGGCGGCAGTCGCGCAAGCACTGCTCGCCCCGGAGGGGTTCCGCCCGCCGGCGAGAGTCGGTGGGCGTGGTGCGTCCGCTCTCGGGCGGCAGCACCCACGGTTGTACTCCCACCGCGTGGACAGAGGCGCGAGGGGAACGCCGGCTCCGGCCGGGCATCACGAGCCTCATATAGCGGGGGTTCGTGGGAAGGAAAAGAACGTGCTGATCGCACAGCGTCCCGTCCTCTCCGAGGAGGTCATCTCCCCGGCGCGCTCCCGGTTCGTCATCGAGCCGCTGGAGCCCGGATTCGGGTACACCCTCGGCAACAGCCTTCGCCGCACCTTGCTCTCGAGTATCCCCGGCGCAGCTGTCACGAGCATCCGCGTCGATGGCGTGCTCCACGAGTTCACGACGATCCCCGGTGTCAAGGAAGACGTCACCGAGATCATCCTGAACATCAAGGGCCTCGTCGTCTCCAGCGAGCACGACGAGC
>DAMDJY010000120.1:0-10811 GCA_032100225.1 Mobilicoccus sp. | reverse complement strand
AACGCGTCTTCGTACCCGAGGACGACGAGCACGGCGTGCGCCGGCGGCTCGACCAGTGCGACGGTCAACTCCTCGAAGACACCGCATGTGCCCTCGCTGCCGGCCAGGGCCTTGGCGACGTCGAATCCGTGTTCGGGCAGCAGGTAGTGCAGGCCGTAGCCGGAGACCTGGCGCGGGAACCGGCCGAGTTCGGCGCGAATGAGGTCTTCGTTCTCGGTGACGAGCGCCCGGAGGTCGGCCTCGATGCGGGCGTCGCTGCAGCCGCCGCGGTAGGCATCGATCGCAGTGCCGTCGGCGAGCACGAGGCGCAACGCCACGAGGTTCTCTGCCGAGGTGCCCCACGCGACCGAGTGCGAGCCGCACGCATTGTTGGCGACCATGCCGCCGATCGTGGCCCGCGAGTGTGTCGAGGGATCGGGGCCGTAGGTGAGGCCGTGTTCACCGGCGGCCACGCGCAGGGAGTCGCACACGACTCCGGGGCCGACGACAGCCGTGCGAGCCGCGACGTCGAGCTCGATGCGGGTCATGTGGCGACTCGTGTCGATGACGAGTCCGTCGCCGATCGAGTTGCCTGCCACCGATGTTCCGCCGCCACGGGAGATCACGGGGAGGTTCTGCTCGACGGCCCAGAGGACCGCGCGACGCACCTCGCCCGCATCGCGGGGTTCGAGGATGCCGACCGGCATCCGGCGGTAGATCGACGCGTCGGACGTGTATGCCGCCCGCGTCGTCAGGTCGGTGCGCAGGCCCGGCAGGGTCGAAGCGGTCGCGGTCACGGTGCCTCCCGGTGACGTCCAGGTGATGCACCGACCGTACGTCCCCACCACGCCACGCGCACAAGCGCGTTCACCGATCGGAAACCACTCGACCGAGGTGGGTCTTCTGCAGGGGCCCAGCTACACCGTTAGTCCGGGTGGGGCTCTGCCTACAGGACGTACTGTCCTACTTGACGGACTTCTTGGTGATCCGCTTGGCGGCAGCCTTCTTTGCTGCTGCCTTCTTGGCGGCGGCCTTCTTTGCTGCTGCCTTTTTCGCAGCACGCTTGGCCGCGGCCTTCTTCGCGGCTGCCTTCTTGGCGGCGGCCTTGGCTGCTGCAGCCTTCTTGGCGGCAGTCGTCGTGGTGCCGGAGATGGCTTGGTTGGTCACGGCACGGGTGGCCGGGGGCGGCTGGGCGGGGCCGCTCAACGGGCGAGGCGCGATGACGACGTTCTCGAAACCGGGCATGACCGGCGGCGGCAACAACTCGTCGGCATGGGCGGCGGCGGGGCTCAGGCTTGCGGCGAGCAGAGCCACTCCGAGTGCCGACGCGATGCGTCGGCCCGTGCGTGACGTGCTGAACATCATTTCCCCCGTAATCCGAATGTCGCCGGGACCCTCATCCACTTCGGGCGACTTGACGCGATCCTGAGAAACTCTCAGGACTGTGCTTCGTCTTCGACACTACGCTGAATCCCTCTGCCGCATAGAGATGTCGTATACAACGTGGACGGACGTCCAGTGCGGATCGGAATGGTCGGCGGACCGAGAAAGACCACCGGTGGGCAGTTTTGTCTCGCATCGTGGAATGAACGAATGTCCGATGCATCTGTCCGAGATGCCAGTTTGAGGCCAATCTCCCTGGCCTGCCGCACGTTCCAGGACGGTCGTACAGGACGCCCCTGCTGAACGGGTGTACAAGTTCAGGTGACCGGGCGTGTCCCGGGGGTTACGGTCAGGTCATGCCACGGGGGTGGTCGGGGGACAGGTACGGATCGGGGGGTCTCGCACCATGTCGTCCACCTCACGCGGCCTGCCGTTTCTCGACAAAGGATGTCTCGTGAATTCCATCGCCATGACCGCGGCGTTGAGCGTCGCCCTGGTGACGCCTCTGGGGGCCGCTGCTCCGCTCGCCGCGTCCGCCTCTGCCGCGTCCGCCTCTGCCGCGTCCGCCTCTGCCGCCGCCACCTCTGGAGCTGCGGCCTCTGTGTCCACCGCATCCGGGGCCACAGCCGTTCCGGCTGCTGCTGCCCCGGGGACCATGGCCCGTAAGTACCTCGGTAAGCCGCGATCCGGCCTGCCCTGGCACAGCGGCGCCTGGCCCGGCGAGTACATGAACGCCGCCAACGCCACCAAGTGGGGAACGTGGCGTGGGCGCGCCTCCGATGCGACGCCCAGCTTTCCGGAGGACAACACGTGGAAGCAGATGCGGGAGTCCACCTGGCACATCGAGACCTACCAGGGTTTCAAGGGCACCCTCGTGTACGGCGTGCCGATCCTGCCGCGCAACGCCAAGGCCAGCGAGCTCAAGCGCGTCGCCGCCGGCTCTCAGGATGCGACGTTCCGCCGCATCGCCCGCGACCTGTCTGGCTACACGAGCGGGCCCACAGTCGCCCGCATCGGGTGGGAGGCCAACGGTGACTGGATGTCGTTCAGCGCTACTCGATCCACGGCAGCCGACTACCGCGCGGCCTTCCGGCGCGTGGCGCAGGTGATGAAGAAGGAGAACCCGAAGCTCGTCATCGACTTCGACATCAACTGCGGCACTCCTCTTCGTGGGCAGCGCCACCGCCTCGACTCGCTGACTGCCCTCTACCCGGGCGACGACGTGGTCGACCTCATCGGGTGCGACACCTATGACTGGGACGTGCTCAAGGCCAAGACCGAGAGGCAGTGGAAGGCGTCACTGCGTCCGCGCAACTCCGTCGGCATCCAGGACGTCGCCGATTTCGCGCGCAAGCGCAAGAAGGGCTTGTCGTTCCCGGAGTGGGGCCTCACCCACGCGTATGACGGCAACGGGGACAACCCGTTCTACATCCGCAAGATGCACCAGTTCTTCCGAGCCAACAGCGACGTGCTGGTGCTCGAGAACTACTTCAACGTGCCCGACAAGCACATGAAGAACTCGATCTGGTCGGTCAAGCCGCAGAACCCGAAGTCGGGCGCGGAGTACAAGCGCCTCTGGTGATCGGACCGGCATAGTTCAGGGCGTGAGGCTCTCGATGATCGACGCCGCGGGAGCCTCACGCGCGGCGCGCCATCCGGCACCGGCCCACAGGGACACCCCGTCGAGGTCTCCGTCGGCCGCCGAGGCCGCACGCAGCGGCTTGGTGATCTGATCGACCGCCGGGAACACTGCGGGCGCGAAGGCGTCGTAACGCTCGACGAACGCGTTGCGGAGTCCGCGCGCGGGGCGCCCTGAGAAGGCGCGGGTGACGCAGGCCTGCAGGTCCGGTTTGGTCAGGCCCATGCGATGGGCGGCGTTGGTGCCGGCCTCGTCAGAGAGCAGCAGCGCCGTGCCCACCTGCACCGCGATCGCTCCGGCGGCCAGTGCCCGCCGGGTGTCGCCTGCTGTGGTGATGCCCCCCGCGGCGACCAGAGGAACGCCGAGGTCGGTCATCATCGGCAACAGCGCGAGGTGATCGAGCTGGTTGGGGGTGTCGGCCACGCGGTGCGTGCCGCGGTGCCCACCGGCCTCTGCGCCCTGCACGATCAGGGCATCGGCCCCGACGCCGACGGAGACCTCGGCCTCCTCCCGTGTCGTCACCGTGACGGCGACGCTGATGCCCGCGGCGTGCATCCGCTCGACGACCTCGGCTCGCGGGCACCCGAACGTGAACGACACGAGCGGGACACCCGCGGCTTCGACGACGTCGAGCTTGGTGTCGTAGTGGTCGGCGTCGCGCCAGTTCGGCTCGGGCAGCACGAGATCTCGGGCATGGTCGTCCTGGGCGAGCAGATCGCGATAGGCGTCCACGGCGACGCGGTCGGCGCGGTTGCGCCCCTCGGTGTCGGAGACTCCCGTGGCGGCCGTGGCCGATTCGACCCGCTCGGGCACGCACGAGGCCTCCGCCGGGACGAAGAGGTTGACGCCGAACGGCGCGGCCGTGCGCGCGGAGACCTCCGCGATCTGCGCGATCAGCTCCTCCGGCGTGCGGTACCCGGCCGCGATCATGCCCAGGCCGCCCGCCTCGCTCACAGCGGTGACCAACTCCACACTCGAGGGGCCACCGGCCATCGGGGCACCGATGATCGGGTGCGCGGTCCTCGGGAAGTCGTGTGACGAAGACATGCCGACCACTGTGCCAGAACGGGCACGGGCTCCCCGGGCAGGGGAGGCGTCAGAGGTTGCGGGGCGCTTCAGTCGTGGGTGTGTTGGGTGCGTGGCCGTGCGGGTGCGCCAGGCCTTCGCCCTCGACCTCCTTGCGTTCGCCGCGTCGCTTGAGGAACCCGGCACCGGGCAGACCCGACAGGGCGGAGGTCATGTCGTGGACGGCGTCGAGGATCTCGTGCACGTCGGGGCCGACCTGGTCGAGCTTGCCGAGCATCGGCAGGATGTCCTGTTCGAGGTGCACGAGCAGGACGGGAAGCTTGTCGACCATCCCGATGAGGGAGTCGACCTCGCTCTGTTCGAGGTGATCCACGAACGACGTGGCGAAAGGCATCGCCCGCCCGGAGAGCTCCTCGACTGGGGAGAGCATCGCCTCGCCACGGGCCATGAGCTCGGCGGCGGCAGCAGTGGTGGCGCCCACGGCGTCGACGGTTCCGGCAGCTTCGCGCGTGATCTCCTGCGCGCCGAGCACGGTGGCCGCGACCCCGTTGACGGCGTTCTCCGAGTCGGCGAGCACGCCGGCGGCGCGGTCGAGCATCACCTCGCCGTCCTCGAGCATCGACTCGACCGCCATGAGCGACCGCTCGCCACGGTCGACGAGTTCCTCGGCGCGAGCCATCAGCGCGTCGGCGCGGTCGATGAGTTCGCCTGCACGGCCGATCATGTCGATGACGTCGCTCACCGTTCCCGGCAGGTCGACGACCATGTCGGCGACACCGTCGGCCATGGAGGTCGCGGCGGAGATGAGCGTGGACGGACCCAGGATGCGCATGCCCCCATGATGCAGGCCCGGCCGCCGAGGTGCGCAGTCGAGCCGGTGCTCAGACGCGGGTCGGATCCATCGACGCGATCTTGTCGGCGTCTGCCCTCCCATGGCGCCGCCGTTCGTCGCACCATGGACGAATGACGACGTTCCGCATCGCTCTGATCCCTGGTGACGGCATCGGCAAGGAGGTCATCCCCCCGGCTGTCGAGGTGCTGGAGGCCGTGGGCCGCCTCGACGGATTCGACTTCGAGTACACCCAGTTCGACTGGTCGTGCGAACGATTCACGCGCGAGGGCGCGATGATGCCGGAGGACGGCATCGAGCAGCTCCGCCCGCACGACGCGATCCTGCTCGGCGCCGTCGGGTATCCCGGCGTGCCCGACCACGTCTCGCTGTGGGGGTTGCTCATCCCGATCCGCCGCCAGTTCGACCAGTACGTCAACCTGCGCCCGATCCGGGTGTTCGAGGGGGTCCAGGGCCCCCTTCGTGACGCGGCGGGGACCGACCTCGTCATCGTCCGTGAGAACAGCGAGGGCGAGTACAGCGAGATCGGTGGCCGCATGTTCGTCGGTACGCCGTACGAGGCCGCGATGCAGCAGTCGGTGTTCACTCGCCGCGGCGTCACGCGCATCGTCGACTACGCCCTCGACCTGGCCGAAGAGCGCGGCCGCACCCTCACCTCGGCCACCAAGAGCAACGGCATCGTGCACACCATGCCGTTCTGGGATCAGATCGTCGAGGAGCGCTGCGCCGAGCGGCCCGCGGTGATCTGGGAGTCCGAGCACGTCGATGCCCTGGCCGCCAAGCTCGTGCTCGACCCGCGTCGGTACGACGTCATCGTGGCGGGCAACCTCTTCGGCGACATCCTCTCCGACCTCGCCGCGGCCGTCGCCGGCTCCATCGGCATCGCCCCCTGCGGCAACATCAACCCCGAGCGCGTTCACCCGTCGATGTTCGAACCCGTCCACGGCTCCGCCCCCGACATCGCCGGCCAGGGCGTGGCCAACCCCCTCGGCGCCATCTGGACCGCGGCAATGATGCTCGACCACCTCGGCCACGACGAATCCGCCGCCCGAATCGTCGACGCCATCGGCCGCCTGCTGATCGACGGGCCCCGGACCCGCGACCTCGGCGGCACGGCCGGCACCACCGAGATCACCAAGGCCCTCATCGACCTGCTCTGAGCCGCGTCTCACCTCGTATCGGTGATGCGCGCCTTCTCGCTGGTGGGCGTCGTCGCCGATACGGGGTGGGTTCGCGCGGGGTGATGGGGCAGAGTGGAGCGGTGCGTTCCTGGATCGTGGTGCTGCTCGCGGCCGCAGTCACTGCGACGGCGTTGACCCTGGTCGGTGCGCCCTCACCCGTGCTGTTCGGCGCGTTGTTCGGGTCGCTGATCGTCGCGGTGACGATGACGGACACGCCGACACTGCCGGCGTCGTTGTCGATGCTCGGGCAGGCCTTGCTCGGGGTGTCGACGGGCGCGGTCATCGATCCCGAAACCCTGGCGGGATTCGTGCGCCACGCCGGACCGGTCGCGCTGAGTGTCGTCCTGACGATCGCGGTGAGCATCCTGCTCGGGCAGATTCTGCGCATGCAGGCGGTGACCCCGGCAACGGCGACGTTCTCGTTCATCGCCGGAGGAGCCTCAGGCGTCACCGCGGTGGCCGGTGAACTCGGCGCGGACGACCGGGTCGTCGCCGTCGTGCAGTACCTGCGGGTGCTCATCATTCTCGTCGGGATGCCGGCGGTCGCAGCCCTCGTGTTCGGAGCCCAGATCGCCCCGGCCCAGACCACCGGGTTCGGCGATTCGACGCGGGAGTTCTGGGGCCAGCTCACGGTGCCGACGCTCGTGTTCTCCGCGCTCTGTCTGGTGGTGGGGCTCGCCCTCGCACGCGTCGTGCCGTTTCCGGCGGGCAACCTGCTGCTGCCCCTGATCGCCGCGGCCACCTTCGCCGTCACGGGAGTGCTCGACCCCTGGCTGGGCGCCGGCGCGACGATGCTGCCGGGCCCGCTGGAGGAACTGGCGTTCGCGCTGATTGGCCTGCAGGTAGGGCTGCGGTTCACCCGCGCCAGCCTGCGATACGTGCTGAGGCTGCTGCCGCTGGCGACCGTCATCATCCTGGTGCTCATCGCCGTGTCCGCCGGGATCGGGATCGTCCTGGCCGACGCCATGGGCATCAGCCGCCTCGACGGCTACCTCGCCACCACCCCCGGCGGCCTCTACGCCGTTCTCCTCACCGCTCAACTCTCTGGCGGCGACGTGACGTTCGTGCTGGCAGTGCAGGTGGTGCGCCTGTTCCTCGTCCTCGCCCTGGCGCCGCTGCTCGCGACCTATTACCGCCGTCGAGCGAGCCGCAACAACGGCGATGGAACGAGTGTCGGCGGCCCGGTCTAACGTGGGCGTCTGAGCAGTCCGACACGCACGACGACACGAGGAGACCCCGCGATGACCCGTCGCCGCACCTTCTGGGAACAGCGCATCGACGACAACCCGGGCCACTCCGCCTGGTACATCCAGCGGTGGCGCACGATGCTCGACGCCGGTGACGACATCGTGGGCGAGGGGCGGTTCGTCGACGCGATGGTGCCGCGTGGCGCCCGCATTCTCGACGCGGGCTGCGGTCAGGGTCGTGTCGGCGGTTATCTCGCAGGTCAGGGTCACATCGTGGTGGGTGTCGATGTCGACCCGGCGCTCGTCGTCGAGGCGGAGCGTCAGTTCCCGGCAGGCACCTGGATGCAGGGCGACCTGGCCGAACTCGACCTCCCGGCTCGGGGCATCGCCGAGCAGTTCGACGTCATCGTGTGCGCCGGCAACGTCGTCACCTTTGCTGCGCCCGAGACTCAGCAGGACATCCTGCGCAACTTCCGTCACCACCTCTCACCCGGTGGCCGTGCCGTCATCGGCTTCGGCGCTGGACGCGGGTACGGGTTCGACACCTTCCGCGCCGACGTCGCGGCTGTGGGACTGCACGAAGACCTCCTGCTGGAGGGTTGGGATCTTCGCCCCTTCACCGACTCGTCAGGGTTCCTCGTCGCAGTGCTCTCGGCCTGAGCCGACGCCGTCGGTCGAGCGGCAGCACGACTGCTGCCGTGGTCGCCCGTCGGTGCCCCGATCAGCGCGTCACGGCGTGGTGGTGCCGAACTCCCGGAGCCGGTCGGTGACGGTGCTCTCAGGTGGGCCGAGTACGGGGTCGCGGTGGGAGATCACGTCGCCCGCGGCCTTGACGGCGGCGAGGGTTTCGCGCGCGACGCCCGACTGCCAGGCGCCGGGTGCGTAGTCGACCATCGTGGTGTCGCCGACCGCCACGGCGTTCAGGCCGGTGCCGCGACACACTGCCAGTGCTCGGGGCAGGTGGTAGGCCTGGCTGACCAGAGTGACCTCGGTGACGCCGAAGATGCGGCGGGCGCGCACACACGAGTCATAAGTGTCGCGACCGGCGAAATCCGTGACGATGCGCCGATCGTCGACGCCATGGGCCAGGAGATAGGTGCGCATGGCAGTGGGCTCGTCGTAGTGCTCGGTGCGGTTGTCGCCGGAGACCAGCAGCACGTCGACCTTGCCGCGTCGCAGCAGATCGGCGGCCGTATCGAGCCGCGCAGCGAGGAACGGGCTCGGGGTTCCGTCGGGGTACACCCCGGCTCCGAGCACGAGCGCGACGGGCCGGTGCGGCACGTCATCAGCGGTGAACAGGCCCCCGCGAGACGCGATCGCGACCCACGCATTGCAGCCTGCGACCACCGCCCCAAGCGTCACCGCACCGAGCATGACACCGGTGAAGACCCGACTTCGCCGTGCCCGGCTCAGCCGCATCCGGCCCCCGGCCGGTTCGGGTCGGGGGTCGGGGAGGTGCGGCTCGGAAGCCACGCGACTCAGAGCGTGGTTCCGTCGGCGATGGTGCGGGCCTCGCCCGCGTCGGCCAGGATGCCCTGCCCGTCGATGATCACGCCGGCACCGAAGGTCCAGTCGCCCTCGACCGTGAACTCCCGCGCGCCTCGCAGCGAGGGCGCTCCCTGGGGGAACCGCTTTTCGAAGTCGCCGATCTTCTTGTAGTAGGTCGAGTCGAGGTCGATGACCGGTGCCGGATCGGCGATGAGCTCGAGGCGGCCGTCGTCACGCGCCTCGTAGGCGTCGGAGCGCAGCAGCAGCAGCTCGTTCGTCGTCTTGACCGGCAGGAACCGGGTGCGCGGCACGCAGATGGCCTGCGCGCCCTCGAACACCTCGACGGCGGCACCCATGGCCGACTCGATCTGGAACACCTCGGGGGAGTCCGGGTCCTTGGGGTCGACGGTCTTGACGTTGCGGATCAGCGGCAGGCCGAGCACACCCTTGCGCTCACGCAGCACCTCGGCCACGCGCTCCAGGTCGAACCAGAGGTTGTTCGTGTGGAAGAAGGGGTGCCGGTTCTCGTCGGTGAAGAAGTCCATCTCCTCGGGCGCCGTCTGCGCGGTCTCACGCAGGATCAACTGCCCGTCGGAGGCGCGCACCGCGAGGTGGCCACCCTTGCGGTCCATGGGGGTTCGACGGCAGACCTCGGCCGCGTACGGTGCGCCGGACGAGGCGAACCACCCCGCCAGCCGCGGATCGGGGCCCGCGCCGAGGTTGTCGGAATTGCTCACCGTCGCGTACCGGAATCCGGCGTCGAGGAGCTGGTCGAGCACACCCGTGCTGAACAACGACGGGTACAGGTCGCCGTGGCCGGGCGGGCACCACTCCAGGTGCGGGTCGGCCGGCCACTCGACGGCCGTCATGTCGTCGGTGCGCAGCTTGGGCTCCTGGCTCTGCAGAAAGTCCAGCGGCAGCCCGTCGACCGCGAGCTCGGGGTACTTCGACAACGCCTCGAGGGTGTCGGCCTGGGTGTTGAAGCTGTTCATCAGCACCAACGGCAGCCGCACGCCGTACTGCTCACGCACCGAGAGCACCTGCGCCACGATCAGATCGAGAAAGCTCTTGCCGTCGCGCACCGGCAGCAACGACTTGGCCTTCGCCATACCCATCGAGGTGCCCAGCCCGCCGTTGAGCTTGATGATGACGGTCTTGCTCAACGCGTCGCGCGCGGTCTCCTCGTCGATGTCGATGTCCTCCAACATCGGCGGCTCGTCGAGGGGACGGATGTCATCCTCACGGATGAGACCGGTCGCTCCCGCCGCGAGTTCGCGGTAGTAGTGACCGAAGACGTCGATCGCGATCTGATCGACACCCGCCTTCGCCATCTTGGCCTGTGCGTCCTGGAGGGCTTCGTCGCTCATGGTTCGATCGTATGTGGGCCGAGCCCGATGTTCAGCGCCGGCCCGCAGCGACTCGCTCGCGTCCTTCGGCCAGGTAGCGGTCGGACAGCACGGCGGCACGGTTGCGGATGGTGGGCAGGCGACGGGTCAGGTCCTTGCCCGGGCAGGAGGTGCTGCCCACCTGGTAGTGGCCGACGACGACGGGCTTGCTGCGACCGTTGACCCGCAGTGTGCCCTGGGGGTCGAAGCCGTAGCGGGCGGAGGTCCAGGCGATGAGGTCGGTCATCGCGTCGACTCCGGCCTGAGTGGCGGGCGCGGCGTTGGTGTCACCCATGTAGGCGAAACCGAGGTAGGTCTCGTTGACGCCCTTGGCGTGGGCGCCGCGGTGCGGGGCGCCGACTCCGCCGGGACGTCCCTCCCACACGCGCCCGAAGCGGTCGACGAGGGCGTTGTAGCCGATGTCGCTCCAGCCGCGGTCCTGGATGTGGAACCGCTGGATCCCGCGCAGGATGCCGGGGACCTGGGCGGCGGAGTAGTTGTTCGTGCCGGCCGTGTGGTGCACGACGACACCACGAGGCGCGCCGAGTGACTCGGTGACGTGGGTACGGGCTGCTCGCCAGCCGGCACGCTTGACGGGCATCGCGATGTGCGGGCCGCCGAGGCCGGCCGGCACTGCCACCCACCGCGAGGACTGGCCTGACGCTGCACGGGCGGACTTGGCCGCGGTGGCAG
>DAMDJY010000119.1:0-10849 GCA_032100225.1 Mobilicoccus sp. | reverse complement strand
GGGCAGCAGATCGGCGACCCCGAGGGTGCCCGCCAGGTCGTGCGCGGCGGGGATCGCCTTCCAGAGGGCGCCGTGCCGCTGACGAAAGCGGGTGCGTTCCCCGGCCCGCCAGCTGCCGACGATCGCGGTCGGCCCACCCATCGACCGGAAGTGTTCCCACACACCGGGATCCCGGCGGATGACGAACATGTCCTGGTCGTCGCGCATGAGCACCGCGGAGGCGCCCTCGGTGTTCTCGGCGAGGACCGCGACAGCACCGGACGCCGCCGCGAGGAGCGGAACCGCCGCCATCACGACGTCGCCGGATCCGACCTCGACGCGCAGGGATCGGGGCCCGAGCACCTCGGCTCTGAGGCCGCGCTGCTCGGCGGCGTCGATGACGTCGGTCGGCGCCGAGGGGATCGCCGTCTCGTCGGGCGAGGGTGCGTCGGGTGTCGGTGTGCCGGGTGAGGCGACGGTGTCGTCGCTGCTCTCGACGTCCTCGTTCTCGTGGGTGCTCGAGTCCACCTGCGCCTCC
Source organism: Mobilicoccus sp. (assembly GCA_032100225.1). Taxonomy (GTDB): domain Bacteria; phylum Actinomycetota; class Actinomycetes; order Actinomycetales; family Dermatophilaceae; genus Mobilicoccus. The sequence goes on along the minus strand of DAMDJY010000119.1, from coordinate 10,332 downwards.
CTCGTCTGCCGGTGCTCGTCGTCGGTCGGGCCGAGTGCCTCGGGCCGGCCGCCGTCACCCTACTGCCCTCATCGACCTACCCGTCCGCCACCGAGAGGGACATCCGGGGATGACTGCCCGAACTGGACTGTTCGGACTGTTGGGAGATACCGGGGGCTCGCTGCCGTCCAGCCTTGTCCGGACGTCTCCGCCCAGCGAGGAGGTGGTGGGAGGGGTCAGTGTCGCGCGGGTTCCTCACGGTGGCGCAGGAGGAGCGCGCCGAGAACGCCGAGCCAGAGGTAGGCGGGCCACAGGGACAGGCGCTCGAAGAAGCCGCCCCAGGTGGCCATCAGGGTCACGGCGAAGAGGCCGATCGTGCCGACGAGGCTGAGCGCGGCGGTGACGAAGGCCCAGGTGGCGAGGGGTCGTCCGCGCAGTGCCAGCCCGTGCAGCAGGAGCGCGACGGGCTGACCGAGGAAGACGGGGAGGGAGACGAGGGAGTGCAACTCGAGGTCGACGTCGAGGGGGACGAGTCCCGTCCCGATCGAACTCAGACCCGAGATGACCCAGCAGCAGACGGCAGCCGCGCCGAGACCTCCGGGCCGCCAGGCGCGAGGCAGGAGCAGGGCTCCGACGGCCAGCGCCACGCCGAAGGCGATGAACGCGCCGTTGAGCAGGGGGTTCCAGGGCGAGCAGACCTCGACCGGTCCCGCCGGGTAGGCGATCTGGGTGCACGACACCGCACCGAGGTCGCTGATCATGTTGTCCCGCAACGAATACGGAGCCGCGACGGTGGCGGCGACGATCAGTTCGCACACGATGTACAGCGGCTGGATCAGCAGCAGGACAGCTGCGATGCGCGCCTTCATCGGGCCGCGCGGCCCGGCACGCGACCGGCGGTGACGAGGGTGTCGGCGAACGGACGTCGACGGCGCATGGGTGTTCCCTTTCAGGACGGAGTCGGTCCGACGACGATAGGGGTCACGACACGCATCCGGGGGGCGATCCGCAGCATTGCACGGGCCACCGGTCGGTGGGCTCGGTCTCGAGTCGCGATCGTCGCGGACGGTAGAATATGAGGGTAGAATCGCGTCATGCCGACGTTGAACATCAAGGATCCCGAGGTGTACGTCCTGGCCCGCAGGCTGGCCGAGCGGCGGCACACCTCTGCCACGGGTGCCGTGCGCGAGGCGCTTCGCGAGGCGCTCGAACGTGACTCGGCCCGTCGTGAGGGGATGGCGGAGCGACTCCTCGCCATCGGGGCCCGCAGCGCCGCGCAGCCGGAGCCGTTCCTCACGGACCAGGATCTGTACGACGAGCGCGGCCTCCCCCGGTGATCCTGGACACCTCGGCCGTCATCGCGATCCTCGCCGGCGAGCCGGAAGCCGCAGAGCTCGCCGCACTCATCCAAGAAGCCGGCAACGTCCGCATCTCGGCGGGCACCCTGATCGAGGCGTCCCTGGTCTGTGGTCCGGTGCGGCAGCAGGCCCTGGACGATTTCATCGCCGAGGCCCAGGCGGAGGTCGTTCCCGTCGACGAGGAACAGGCGCGCCTCGCTCGGGACGGACATCTCCGTTTCGGGCGCGGCAGCGGATCACCGGCCCGGCTCAACTACGGCGACTGCTTCTCCTATGCCCTGGCCCGACAGGCCGACGATGCGCTGCTCTTCATCGGCGACGACTTCACCCACACCGATGTCCGTTCCGCGCGAGGCGAACCGGCCGGAGGTCACTGAAAGGCCTCCGTCGAAGACCGTTGCGGCGCCGAGTGTGCTGCCGCGATGGGCGCCACCGGCGTCGCGTCCTGACAGCCTTTTATCAACCACTTGGTTGACAAGCCTTTGAGAGTGACCCTACGCTGTTCTCAACCGATCAGTTGAGGAGGGGTCATGGCGGACCCGTTGTCGAAGGCGTTCTCGGCTCTGGCCGATCCGACTCGGCGCGACCTCGTGGCGCGGTTGGCCGTGGCCGACGCGACGGTGGGAGAGCTCGCCAAGCCCTATGACGTGAGCGTCCAGGCCGTCTCCAAGCACCTCAAGGTGCTCGCGGAGGCGGGACTGGTCACCAAGACCCGGGACGCACAGCGGCGTTCCGTGCATCTCGAGGCCGACGTGCTCGACCTCGCCACCGCCTGGCTGGAGCGCTATCGGCGCCAGGCCGAGGCCCGCTACGAACGACTCGACGCCGTGCTGGCCGAACTCGACGGCCAGGGCGACGACGCACGCCCGACACCTGAGGAAGGAACGGCATCATGATGCACACCACCAACGCCACGACCTCCACCACCATCGAAGCCGACGCGACGGTCCCGCTCATCCGCATCACCCGCGATTTCGCGGCGACACCCGCGCAGCTCTTTCGCGCGCACACCGACCCCGAGCTGTACGCCCGGTGGGTCGGTCCGGCCGACCTGAGCACCCGCATCGAGCATTGGGACGCCCGTGACGGCGGCAGCTGGCGGTTCGTCAACGTGCGCGCCGGTGAGGACGGCGCGGAGGAGTACGCCTTCCGCGGCTGCTTCCACGAGGTCTCGCCGCAGCGCATCGTCCAGACCTTCACGTTCGAGGGGATGCCCGAGGGGGTCTCCCTGGAGACGCTCACCTTCGAGGACCTGGGCGGTGGCCGCACCCGCCTGCACGCGCAGTCGCTCGTCGACTCCTTCGAGGCGCGCGACCAGTGGCTTGCCAGCGGCATGGAGGTCGGCGTCGAGCAGGGGTACGCCAAGCTCGACGGCCTCCTCGCCGACGGCTCGATCGGCGGTACCGACGATGGCGCTGCCTGAGTCGCCCGACGAGCGACACCGCGTGGTGGCGGGCGGATTCACCGACGTCGTCGCCGGAGTCGTCGACTGGGATGCGCCCGCGCCGGTCGAGGGCTGGACCGCACGGGACGTCGTGGGTCACCTCACGACGTGGTTGCCGGGGCTGCTCGCCTCCGGCAGTGACGTGCGGCTCCCGGTCGGACCGCCGGTCGACACTGCCCCGGCCGCCGCGTGGCGCACCCACTCCGGCGCCGTCCAGGTGCTCCTCGACGATCCCGACACGAGCACGAAACGCCTGACCAACCCACACATCGGTGAGCTGCCACTGCCCACGGCGATCGACCGGTTCTACACCGCCGACGTCTTCATGCACACGTGGGACCTCGCGCGGGCCTCCGGGCAGGAGGTGCAGCTCGACGCCGACCTGTGCGCCGAGATGCTGGCGGGCATGAGTGAGATGGAGGACGTGCTGCGCAGTTCGGGCCAGTACGGGTCACGGGTCGACGTGCCCCAGGAGGCGTCCGTGCAGGACCGCCTCCTGGGTTTCATCGGACGCGACCCCGACTGGCGACCGCCCGCGGGCGGCTGAGGCCGGCGGATCGAAGAACAACACGGACAACATCGACGGAGAGCAGCCGGACCTTGCAACCCGTTGACCTGCGGTGATGTGCGAGACGATGCCGGACGGTCGCCGTTCATGTTGTCGGTGTTGTTCTTCCCTCTCCGACACCCGCTCCCTCCGCCACGGGGGTCGTGGTGCGGCGTGCCCAGGTCGGTGCACGTTCCGGGCGCGGACCGACCCCGACGACGAGCGCCGGGATGACGCTGAGCGCCGGGAGGCGTTGCACGAGCCGTGGTGGTGCCGAAGGGAACCCGGTGAGGCGGCCGTCGAGGACACGGTCGATGAGCCCGGCGTGCATGGCCCGCTGCAGACCCTGGATGAGGGCGGTCGGGACGATCCGACGGCGGCGCACCCGGGCGAGCACATCGTCGATGCCTCGGGCGTGACCGGCCTTCTGCGCCTGTCGGAGCGGGCCGGCCAGGAGCGTCGCAGCTCCGACCGCGTCCTGCACGGCGAGGTTGATGCCCACGCCGCCGACGGGTGACATCGCGTGCGCGGCGTCGCCGATGCACAGGACACCCTGTGCGTGCCAGCGGCGCAGACGGTCGACGCGTACGTCGAGGTGCTTGACGTCGTCCATCGAGGCGATGCCGTCGACGTCGTCCGCTAGCTGCGGCAGGGCCCGGGCGATCTCGGCGCGGAAGGCCCCGATGTCGCGGGCGCGCAACTGCGCGTCGGTGCCCTTCGGTCCGAGGTAGGCGACCTGGGTGTACCCCTCGCGGGGAATGGCGATGAGCGCCGTGCCGTCGCCGAACCGGGGCAGGAGCGACTCGGCCAGGTCGCGGGAGGTCGGCACGCGGAACCACCACGCGTCGAAGCCGACACCGAACTCCCTGCTCGCGAGACCGACCTCGTGCCGCACCACGGACCACCGCCCGTCGCAGGCGACGACGAGGTCGGCCTCCAGCCGTCCCGGCCCGTCAGGAGTTTCGTACTCCACCCCGGCGACGCGATCGCCGTCTCGGACGAGGCCGGTCACCTCGTGGCTCATCCGCAGGTCGAACGTCGGCTCCTCACGGCCGGCGTCGGCGAGCAGGTCGAGGAAGTCCCATTGCGGGACCATCGCGATGTACGGGTGGCGCAGCGGCAGACGGGAGAAATCGACCAGCGTGACCTGCGAGCCGTCGCCCGCCGGGACGCGCACGGCGCGGATCTTGCTGTGCGGCACGGCGTCGAACCGCTCGAACAGCCCGAGGTCGTCGAGGAGCCCGAGGGTGCTCGGGTGCACGGTGTCGCCGCGGAAGTCGCGCAGGAAGTCGGCGTGCTTCACGAGCACGGTGACGCGGACGCCGGCGCGGGCGAGCAGCAGCCCGAGAACCATGCCGGCGGGGCCTCCACCGACGACGACGCAGGTGGTCTGCTCGGTCGGTGTGTCTCGGCGAGTGGTGTGGGTGGTCATGAGCGTCCCTCTCGATGGATGCGGACCGTGCCGATATCCACAAATGTAGAACTCTACAAATGTAGAAGTCAACGGGTGGGGGCTTAGGCTGGGAGAAGATTCCGGCGTCGCCGGGTGAGGAGAGTGATCCGATGAGCGTGTCCGAGAGTGGTCGGACGGGCCGACGGCCGGGCCCCGTCTCGAGTCGTGACGCGATCCTGGCGGCGGCGCGCGAGCAGTTCACGCAGCACGGGTTCAAGGGGGCGACGCTGCGGGCCATCGCGGGCCGGGCGGGCGTCGACCCGGGTCTGATCCGGCACTTCTTCGGTGACAAGGAGGGGCTGTTCACCGCGTCGATGGAGATGCCCCCCGAGGCGCCTGCGGCCGTGTTGGGCGTCTTCGACGAGCCGGTGGACGAGTGGGGCGAGCGGCTGACCCGCGCCTACCTCTCGCTGTGGGAGGACCCCGACACCTCCGGGCCGCTGCGGGCCACCGTGGTCTCCGCGTTCTCGAACGATCAGGCCTTGGAACGTCTGCGCCACTTCATCGTCACCACGGTCCTCGAGCAGGCGCGACCACACCTGCCTCCCGACGATCCGGATCTGCGGCTGGCCACGGCCATGACCCACATCATCGGCATCGCCCTCGGCCGCTACCTCCTCCAGGCGCCCCCACTGGTCGCCGCCGACCTCGACGACATCGTCGCCCTCGTCGGCCCGAGCGTGCAGCGCTACCTCACAGGACCCATGCCGGGGCGGCCGTCCACGGGCAGGGCGAGGAGGATCACGACATGAAGGACGTCGCCGCCGTGATCATCCGGCTGCTCGGGCTCCTCGCTGCTCAGTGGGCGGCCTTCTGGGCGGGCAACATCGGCTACGACCCGGAAGGCGGCGCGAACATCGGCGCGGGGTTGCTCGCGTTCCTCGTCACGCTGGTCGTGGCTTTCGTGTGGGCCGTGGTCGACGGCCGCGGGTCGAGGCGCGTGGGGGCTCTTCTGCTGCGCTGGGCGGTCGTGGCCGTCGTGCTCGGGGTCGTCTCGGCGTTCCAGGCGCAGGGCTTCGGGGTGGAGTCCGGTCTCGACATGACCTCTCTGCGCTCGGACCTGACGGGGCTGGCCCCTTTCACCGCCGGCCTCGTCGCGGTGCCCGCCGCGGCCGGTCTCGCCCTGGGCTCCCTCCTCGCCCGCTGGAAGCGGTCTCGCGGCTGACTGCGTGCCCCGCCGCTTCGCTCCACCGGTTCTGGACGGCGGCTCTCATGGCTATTGTTAGTGACTAACATTCGGCGTAGCGTGACGCTGTGAGCACGCGAACCGAACGCACCCGGCTGCGCATCCTCGAGGCCGCGCTGCGGCTCTTCGCGGCGGAGGGCTACGACGCGGTCCCGGTCACCCGCATCGCCGACGAGGCGGGCGTCTCCCACATGACGTTCTTCCGCCACTTCCCGTCCAAGAGCGACGTGCTCGTGAGCGATCCGTACGACCCGCTCATCGCCGAGGCCGTGCGGGCCCAGCCGGTGGAGCTCGCGCCGCTCGAGCGGGGTCGGCGCGGCATCCTGGCGGCTTGGGAGCGCATCGGGGAGGGTCCCGACCTCGCCGACGAGGACATGCGACTCCGGCTCGGCATCGTCGCGAATCACCCGGGTCTGCGGGCCCGCATGTGGGAATCGCAGCAGGTCACGACACAAGCCATCGCCGCGGCCCTCGTCGACGGTGGGGCCGAGGTCCTCGAGGCCGAGGCGGCCGCCGGGGCGCTCGTCGGGGCACTGACCTCGGCCCTGTTCCTCCTCGGCACCGACCCCGCGCTCGGCATGCGTGAGGCCATCACCGGGGCGATGCGGGCGCTCGCACAAGGGTCTCGGCCATGACCGCGCCGCTCGTCCTGGACGGCGTCGGCGTCGAGCTCGCGGGCGGCAGACGGCGCGAGCGGGTCCGCGTTCTCGACTCCGTCGATCTCGTCCTCGCTGCCGGCAGGGTCCGAGCCCTCGTGGGGCTCAACGGCGCCGGCAAGACGACTCTCATGCGCGTCGTTCTGGGCATGCTGCGGCCCGACCGCGGATCGGTCGAGATCCTCGGCAGCCCGGTGCAGACGGCCGGGCCCCAGGTGTGGCGCCGCTGCGGGCACCTCGTCGAGACGCCGTTCTGCTACCCCGAGTTGACCGCGCGCGAGAACCTCCACGCGGCGGCGACCCTGCGGGGTCTGAGCAGCGAGGAGTCCCGACGACGCGTCGATGCCGTCGCCGAGCTCCTGGGTCTGGAGAAGTGGCTCGACCGCCGCGCCCGAACGCTGTCGCTCGGCACGAGGCAGAAGGTCGCGATCGGGGCGGCCACGCTGCACGAGCCAGCGGTACTGATCCTCGACGAGCCGGCCAACGCGCTCGACCCCAGGGCCGTCCTGGGCCTGCGCGGCCTCATCCGCGACCTCGCCGCCGGGGGCGCCGCGGTCCTCGTCTCGAGTCATCACCTCGACGAGGTGGCGCGGATGGCCGACGGCATCGACGTCCTCCACGCCGGCTGCATCGTCGGCACTCTCGAACCCGGGGGAGCCGACCTCGAACGCCGCTTCTTCGACCTCGTCCTCGCCGCGGAGGACCAACGCGCGGAACCGACCGGTGACGAGGTGGCGCGGCCATGACCGGATTCGGTGCGGCACTGCGCGTCGAGACACTCAAGCTGTGGCGCTCGCCGGTGGCGTGGGTCGCCGGTGTGACGGTGGCCGTTGTGGTGCCAGTGGCCTCGGTCGGTTTCGTCGCGCTCGCGCGGGGTGCCGCGGGCGGACCCGTGGCCCTCAAGGCCCGCGCCCTGATCATCGGTGACGGATGGGACGCGCTGCTCGGCTTCGCGGCCCAGCTCGAGGCGGGTCTCGGTCTGTTCGTGTTCGGGGTGGTCGTGAGCTGGTGCGTCGGTCGTGAGTTCACCGACGGCACGATCGTGGGGATCTTCGCCCAGCCCGTCTCCCGGGCTGCCATCGCCGGCGCCAAGTCGGTCGTGGTCGTGGCGTGGGCGGCGCTGGTGAGCCTCGTCGTCACCGTCCTGATGGTGGTGGGTGGTGTGCTGAGCGGGTTGCCGGTGCCCGAGTTCGGTGACGTCCTCAGAGTCCTGGGTCTGGGGGTCTTCACCGCCGCCACCGCCCTGCCCGCGGGCTGGGTGGCGACGCTCACGCGCGGCTATCTCGGGGGGATCGTCGCGACCCTGGCCGCCGTGCTCGGTACTCAATTCGCGGTGGCGCTCGGTGCGGGGGCGTGGGTTCCCTGGTCGGCCCCGGGGTTGTGGGCGGGTGTCGCGGGGCCGGCCGCCGCGGCGACGGTGACGCCCCTGCAGCTCACGCTTCCGGTGGTCGTCGGGGCGCTCGGTGTCTGGGCCACCTGCCGGGCCTGGGCGCGGCTTCAACTCGGCCGATCGTGATCCGTCCGGCGTGCGGGCAGCGAAAACCTGTCGACAGGTCGCAGCTCGTCGTCCGAGAATCGGGAGGTGCCCGGTGACGTGACCGGTGCCCGAGGAGAGGAGACGTGACATGTCGATGACTGTCCGCGGCGTGCCTTCGACCCGCCGTCCTTCTCTCCTCTGGAGCACCGCACGTGAGTACCGACCAGCACGACCACGCCTCTGACCCCACACCTCTCGACCCGCGCTTCACCTTCGACTTCCACTCCTACGGCGACCTCGACGACGACCAGCGCTGGTCGACGTGGGCGAGTGTCGAAGCGCTGCAACGCGGCCCGGAGCCGCGGCCTGACTGGGTCGTCACGAGCCAAGGGGCGATCGACACCGAGCTCGGCATCCTCAAGACCGGCAAGGAGGCCGACGTCTTCCTCCTCGAGCGGGGTGACCCCCTCGAACCCGACGGCGCCTGCATCATGGCCGCCAAGCGCTACCGCAGCCCGGAACACCGCGCGTTCCACCGCAGTGCCGCCTACACCGAGGGTCGCGGCACCCGACGATCCCGCGATGTGCGTGCCGTCGACGCCAAGAGCACCTACGGGCGCCAAGTGGCTGCCGGAGCCTAGGCGGCCGCCGAGTGGGAGATGCTCAATCGCTTCTGGTTGCAAGGGATTCCCGTGCCCTATCCGGTGCAGATCGACGGCATGGAGATCCTCATGGAGTTCATCGGCGAGGGCCGGCAGGCGGCGCCACGGCTCGCCCAGACCCGACCCGATCGCGACCTGCTCGAGGTCTACTACGCGCAGATCGCCGACGCGATGGCGGGCCTGGCCCGCGCCGGGATCGCCCATGGCGACCTGTCGGCCTACAACCTGCTCGCCGACGGCGACCGGATCGTCCTCATCGACCTCCCGCAGGCCGTGGACATCATCGGCAACCAGGCCGGCAGCGACTTCCTCCTGCGCGACTGCACGAACGTGTGCTCCTGGTTCCGCTCGCGTGGCCTCGACGTCGACGAGCAGGAGTTGTTCGCCACCCTGATCGCGCAGGCCTGGTGAGGGCACGCCGTCCCGGTGGGATCAGTCGGTGAGGAGATGGACCGGTCCGGACGGTACGGGAGCGGGGTGTCGACATCACCAGAAACCGACCGAACAGTCCTAGGGCATCGACATGGCGATCCGCGATCACCATGCGCTCCGGGCAGCGGAGATGGACCGAACCACGCAGGCGCGCCGCAGGCGGCCGGCGCCACGGCGCCCGCTCCCCATCCGAGGCCCTCAGCAGGTGCCGCCGGCCAGATCGACCGTTCGGAAAGAGGCGGCGTCCTCGCCGGCTCAGCGCGTCTCGGACCTCCCGCGGTCGTCGCCTGCTCGGTCCAGTAGTCGTGCGAAGCGAGTGCCGGGTTCGATGACGATCACGTCGGACCCGGTGACGACCTCGTGCTCGTCGAAGGCGGCCAGGACGTCGGCGATGACCTCGTGGGTGGCCTCGCGGGTCTCCAGCTGGGTCGCCCCGGACCAGAAGACGAGTTCGATGTGGACGGTGGTCGTGCCGACCTGCGTGAGGAGGGCACGGGGGGCCGGTTCGTCGAGCACGAGCGGTTCGGCGCGCATGGCCTCCTCGGCGACGCGGCAGGCGCGGCGCAGGTCGGTGGCGTCGTCGACGTCGAGGCCGACCGTGGTGCGGACCTGCTCGAAGCCGGTCTGGACGGTGACGACCTCCGAGTGGAGCACCGCGTTGGGGATGAGCACCAGCCGCCCGTCGAAGGTGCGGATCGAGCTGGAGGTCAACCCCATCGAGACGATCGTCCCGCGATGGTCGGCGACGGCGATCTGGTCGCCGACGCGGAAACGGTCGCGTGCGAGCAGGACGATTCCGGCGAACATGTTGCCCAGCACGGTCTGGAACGCGATGCCGGCGGCGATGGAGACGACACCGACGCCGCCGAGGATGTCGACGGGCTTGACGCTGGGAAAGACGATGGTCAGGGCCGCGAGGACCGCGATGAGGACGGCGAGCCAGCCGGCGAGCCGGCCGAAGACGTCTGCGGAGGCGGGGCCGCGACCGCGCCACAGCAGGCTGCTCCGGACCGCGGCGCGCAGCACGAACGAGACGAGGACGCCGGCGCCGACCGCTCCCGCACCCTCGGCCTGCACTTCGACCTCACCGTTCCGTTCGCGCGCTACGTGCTCGAGCACCAGAACGACCTCGTCTTCC
>DAMDJY010000118.1:0-10916 GCA_032100225.1 Mobilicoccus sp. | reverse complement strand
ACCCACCCCGAGGAGACGGAAATCCTGCACCGTTGGCTCATCGGCGACGGGGTCCGCCTCGTCGACCTCGTCGGCGAGTGGACATGCCCCGTGGGCGGGGCCGAGGGCGTACCCAGCCTCCGCCCCGACGCCTCGGCTGCGACGATCGAGCAGACCCCGGCCACCACCGCGTCGGCGGACTAGAGTGATGCTGTGATCACCGCCATCGTTCTCATCAGCGCCGACGTCAACCGGATCCCCGAGGTCGCCCAACAGCTCGTCGAGCTCGACGGAGTCACCGAGGTGTACTCGGTCACCGGCAGTTGCGACCTCATCGCCATGGTCCGTGTGGCACGCCACGAAGAGCTCGCCGACGTCATCGCCGACCGCATCAACAAGGTCGAGGGCGTCACGGAGACCGACACGCACATCGCCTTCCGCACGTACAGCTCCACCGACCTCGAGGCCGCATTCGCCATCGGGCTCGACTGACTGCAGGCGATCGCCCTCGCGGCGATCGGCCCGCGTCGCGGTTGTCTCGCGGTTGTCTTTCGTCGCGAGGTGCACGGTGTTCGTGCCAGCTCTGTGCATCTCCACGTCTACGCGAACGGGAGGCCACGGATTCCGTGGCCTCCCGTTCGCTGTGTCGCCATTCAAACGCTGTCGAGACCAGTGCAGAGTCTCGACGTCAGGTACAGATTCAACCTGCAGAGACGCGCCGGGTGACGTCGCACCACTGCGCCAGCTTGCGCTCGGCTGCTCCGGAGTCGATGGCCTGGGCGGCACGGTCCATCCCGCCGCGCAGGGCCGCGACGAAGGACGCCTGATCCGTCACCGTGGCCTTCTCCCCCCCGGCGACGAGCGTGAGCGCGATGCCTGCGTTGAGCAGGACGGCACGTCGCACCGCGAGCATGTTGCCCTCGCTCTGCCCGGCGAGCAGATCCCGCACGACCTGAGCATTGAACTCCGGCTCACCGCCGCGCAACTCGTCCAGCGGGTGCCGCTCCAGGCCGAGGTCGACGGGGTCGACGACGAACTCGTGAACCGCGCCGTCCCGCACCCACCAGACGTCGGAGACATCGGAGACGGTCAGCTCGTCCAGCCCGTCACGCCCGCGGAACACCGCCGCCGAGTCGCCGCGGGTGGCGAAAACGCCGGCCATGAGCGGTGCCGCGGACAGCGCAGCCACACCCACGGCTGCATAGGTCGGTCGGGCCGGATTGGTCAACGGGCCCAGCAGATTGAAGACCGTGGGAACTCCGAGCTCACGGCGCGGCACGGCCGCGTGACGCATCGAAGGGTGGAAATCCTGCGCGAAGCAGAATGTGATTCCCGTCTCGTGCGCGACATCGACAACACCCTCCGATCCCAGGCTGAGCACGACTCCTAGCGCTTCGAGGCAGTCGGCAGTGCCGGACTTGGACGAGGCTGCCCGGTTGCCGTGCTTGACCACCGTGGCCCCGGCTGCAGCGGCGACGATGGCCGACATCGTCGAGATGTTGACCGTGTTCTGCCGGTCCCCACCCGTGCCGACGATGTCCAGGCTCGGCGCAGGCACCTCGATCTGGCGAGCCCTCGCGTACATCTCGTCGGCGATGCCCGTGAGTTCGGGAGTCGAGATGCCCTTGGCCTGCAGCGCGACGACGAAACCCGCCATCCGGCTGGGAGAGGTCTCTCCCGACATGATCTGGCCCATGGCCCAGGAGGCGGCCTCAGGGGTCAGATCGACGCCCTCGATGAGCGAGGCCAGAACGTCGGGCCAGGTGTGCGACTCGAGGGGCTCAGACGTCATCGCGGGACGCCGCGGTCACGACGTCGGCGACCGCGTGGGCCATGACCATGGCGTCGACAGGCATGGGCACGGCGTGGTCGGCGTAGGACCACGATGCGAGCCAGGCATCCTGAGGACGCGCTGTGAGGACGATCACTGGCGGGCACTCGAACAGCTCGTGTTTGAGCTGGCGACAGAGACCCAGCCCGCCGAGCGGCGCGGCCTCTCCGTCGAGGATGAGCACGTCGACTCCCCCAGCCTTGACGGCCTCGACGACGGCCGGCGCAGTGGCGAACTCCAGCCACTCCACCACCTCGATGTCGCGGGCGGGACGGCGTCCTACCGCGAGGCGGACGCTGTCGCGGATGCTGCGGTCGTCGCTGAACAGGAGGACGCGGATCCCGCGAACACTCTCGGTGCTGCGGGTGGAGTTCGCGGACGTCACGGTCACCGTCTCGCTACTGCTGGGGCCAGTCATGAGAAGAATCCTACCGACACCGGCGCCCAGCACCGCCGACCGCCTCCGAAGAGGCTGCGGCGCGCCGCGCGAAGAGCGATTCCGAACGCCCCGAAAAGGGTCGGATGTAGACGCGCCACGCGCCCAACGTCCCAAACGCTCTCGAATCAGGCCATAATGGCGCCCGTGGCGACTGTTTCTTCTGCACATACTCACTCTCCGGGCTCGCGTCCCAATCGGCCGATGACGGCCCCTGGACACGGCCCCGTGACCCGACCCGACATGGCATCGGTGGGCACCATCGTGTGGCTCTCGAGCGAACTCATGTTCTTCGCAGGACTGTTCGCCATCTACTTCACGTTGCGTGCCGCCCGCCCCGACCTCTGGGCGACCGGCACGGAGCACCTCAACGTGCCGTTCGCCATCGCGAACACGAGCATCCTGGTGATCAGCTCCCTGTGGTGCCAGTTCGGCGTCGCAGCGGCCGAGCACGGTCGGGGCTCCCGTACCGGCGGCCTCTTCCAGTTCAAGCAGTGGGGCATGCGTGAGTGGTTCGTCCTCACGTACCTCTTCGGTTCGGTGTTCGTCGCCGGCCAGGTGCTGGAGTACGCCGAACTCGTCGAGCACGGCGTGACCCTTGGCTCCGACGCGTACGGGTCGGCCTTCTACATCACGACCGGCTTCCACGGCATCCACGTCATCGGTGGTCTGCTCGCGTTCCTGATGATCATCGGGCGCAGCATGACCACGCGGCGGTACACCCACCGCCAGGCGACCGGCGCGATCGTGGTCTCGTACTACTGGCACTTCGTCGACGTGGTCTGGATCGCGCTGTTCGCGGTCATCTACATCCTCCAGTGACCCGAGCTGCGCACAGCGGGTCATCGACCCGCCCTCGATCGACCGCCCCCCACTCACCCTCGACGCCAAGGATGTTCCCGTGACCTCATCCCCCGTCTCTCGACGCCGACACCCCGCGGCTCTGCTGACCCTGCTGCTCGTGGCCCTCGTCGCCGTCGGCGGGATCTACTCGCTCGTCGCGCCCGGCGGCTCCGCCACGGCCGACACGCGTACGTACAGCGAGCAGGACGTCGCGGCCGGACACCGCCTCTTCTTGGCCAACTGCTCCACCTGCCACGGCCAGAACGCGGCGGGCACCCCCACCGGGCCCAGCCTGGTTGGCGTGGGCGCCGCGTCCGTCGACTTCCAGGTCGGCACCGGCCGTATGCCTCTCGCCGGACCGGCCGTGCAGGCCGCGCGCAACGAGGACGTCAAGTTCTCCGACGAGCAGATCCGCCAGATGGCGGCCTACGTCGACTCCCTGGGCCCCGGCCCGGGCCTTCCCGACGAGAAGTACGCCAGCGGCGTCGGCGGTGATGTCGCCCGCGGTGGCGAGATCTACCGCGTCAACTGCGCCATGTGCCACAACTTCGCCGGATCGGGCGGCGCTCTGACGCGAGGCAAGTTCGCCCCGCCGCTGCACAACATCGAGGGCAAGCACATCTACGAGGCCATGCTCACCGGCCCCCAGTCGATGCCCGTCTTCGATGACACGAACATCGACCCGGAGTCCAAGCGCGACGTGATCGCCTACCTGCACTGGCTGGACAAGAAGGAGAACCCCGGCGGGCACTCCCTGGGTAACCTCGGCCCCGTCGCCGACGGCTTCTTCCTCTGGCTGCTGGCCATCCCGCTCATGATCGGCGCCGCCGTCTGGCTCGGCCGCAAGGCAGCCTGACCGTGACCCCTTCCCGACCGCACGACAGCGACAGGAACGATGCAATGAACGAGTACGGCACCACTCCGGAGGGAGGGAGCCACACCGCAGGTGACTCTGCGGCTCCGGTCCAGCGCGACGCGGGCGGCCATTCCACCGCGGTCGAGAGCATTCCCGAACGTTTCGAGAACCCGGGTCTGCCCCCGCACATCCTGCGGCACGCGGACGTCGACGAGAAGGCCGCCAAGCGCGCCGAGCGTCAGGTCCTCGCGCTCTTCACACTCTCACTGCTCGGCTCCATCGGATTCGTCGTCGCCTACTTCGCGCTCGACATGCGCACGATGGTGCCGGTCCCGCTGTTCGGGCGCATCGACATGCTGCACACCGCCCTCGGCGTGTGCATGGGTCTGAGCCTGCTCGGCATCGGACTCGGTGCCGTCCACTGGGCCAAGACCCTCATGCCCGACGCGGAGGTCGTCGAGGCGCGTCACCGCACCGGCGCCTCCGACGAGGACCGGGCCGAGTTCGCCCGCACCATGAGCGAGGGCGGCAAGTCCGCTCAGCTCGGCCGTCGCCCGATGATCGGTGTCCTCGGCGCCACCGCACTCGGTCTCTTCGCCCTTCCCCCGCTGCTGCCGGTCATCGGTGGCCTTGGACACCTGCCCGGTCGCCAAATGCACCACACCTTCTGGCAGAAGGGCATGCGCCTCATGCGCGACCCGCAGATGACGCCGATCCGCGCCGACGAGGTGAACCAGGGTGCCGTGTTCCACGTGCTGCCCGAGGGCATCGATTCCCCCGCGCAGAAGCCGCAGCCCGGCCAGGAGTTCGAATACGACGAGGACCTCGACTACATGCAGCGCAAGGCCAAGGCGGCCGTGATCCTCATGCGTCTCGACCCCTCGCTGTTCAAGAGCCAGAAGGCCCGCGACTGGGGCTTCAGAGGCATCGTCGCCTACAACAAGATCTGCACGCACGCCGGATGCCCCGTGGGCCTCTACGAGCAGCAGACGCACCACCTGCTGTGCCCCTGCCACCAGTCGACCTTCGACGTGACGCAGGACTGTAAGGTCATCTTCGGCCCGGCCAAGCGCCCCTTGCCGCAGCTGAAGATCGCCGTCGACGACGAGGGTTACCTGGTGGCTGACCAGCCGTTCATGGAGCCTGTCGGACCGAGTTTCTGGAGCCGTGAGCGATGAGCACCGAAGCAACTGCGCGCGCCGCCGACCAACTGCGCGCTGACCAGCCCGACCGCACGACGACCGCGGCTCCTGCTCGCGGGGCTCGTGGATCCGGTGTGGCCACCTGGTTCGACGACCGCACCGGGCTGGCCAAACCCGTGCGCTACCTCATGAACAAGGTCTTCCCCGACCACTGGTCGTTCATGCTCGGTGAAGTCGCGATGTACTCGATGATCGTCGCGCTCCTCACCGGTGTCGCGTTGACCCTCTGGTTCGTCCCCTCGCTGCAGCACGTCACCTATGACGGGCCCTACGCGCCCCTCAACGGCGTCGGCATGAGCGAGGCCTACGCCACGGCCCTCAAGATCTCGTTCGAGGTCCCCGGTGGTCTGCTCATCCGTCAGGTCCACCACTGGGCGGCGCTGTTCTTCGTCGCCGCAGTCGGCCTGCACATGGCCCGCGTGTTCTTCACCGGCGCCTTCCGCAAGCCCCGTGAGATCAACTGGGTCATCGGCTGTGTCCTCCTGCTGCTGGCCATGGTCGAAGGCTTCGCCGGTTACTCCCTCCCCGACGACCTGCTCTCCGGAACTGGTTTGCGAGTCATGGAGGGCTTCGTCGAGTCCACTCCGGTGCTCGGCTCGATCATGAGCTACTTCATGTTCGGCGGTGCTTTCCCCGGCGACGTCATCATCGCCCGCCTCTACATGGCGCACATCCTGCTGGTCCCGGCCATCCTCATCGGGCTCTTCACGGCCCACCTGGTCCTGGTCATGGTGCACAAGCACACGCAGTACCCCGGCCCCGGCCGCACCAACGACAACGTCGTCGGCTTCCCGGTCATGCCGGTCTACGCGGCCAAGGCCGGTGGCTTCTTCTTCATCGTCTTCGGCATCATCGCCCTCATCAGCGGCCTGGTGACCATCAACCCGATCTGGGCCTACGGTCCGTACGACCCGAGCCCTGTCACCGCCGGTGTCCAGCCTGACTGGTACATGGGCTTCGCCGACGGTGCGCTGCGACTGCTCCCCGGTTGGATGGAGTTCACGGCCTTCGGCTGGACCTTCTCCCCCAACGTCGCGCTCGGTTCGATCGTGCTGCTGCCGCTGGTTTTCACCCTCGCGGGCCTGTACCCGTTCTTCGAGGCCTGGGTCACCGGCGACAAGCGTGAGCACCACCTGCTCGACCGCCCGCGCAACCGCCCCACTCGCACGGCCATCGGCGTCGCGGCGATCATCGCCTACCTGGTGATGTTCTTCGCCGCAGGCAACGACATCATGGCGATCAAGATCGGCCTGTCGATCAACGACATCACGTACCTGCTACGTTTCCTGTTCTTCGCAGGCCCGATCCTCGGCTTCATCATCACGAAGCGCATCTGCCTCTCCCTACAGCGCGCGGACCGCGACCTGGTCCTGCACGGCAAGGAGTCCGGCCGCATCGTCCGTACCGCCGAGGGCGAGTTCCGCGAGGTTCACGCCCCGCTCAGCGACTACGACCGTTGGGCCCTGGTCCAGCACGAGACGCCCGAGCCTCTCGAAATCACGTCGGGGACGAACGAGCGGGGAGTCGCCTCCCCCACGGCCGGCAGCATCAAGCGACGCGCCAAGTGGTCGCGGTTCTACTTCAAGGACCGCGTCGCAGCCCCCACGCCGCGCGAACTGGCCGATGCGCACGCGCACTCGCACCAGGAGGCCGACGAGGCCCTGCTGGCCCCCGAGAACGCCGAGCTCGGCCACGGACACTCGCACCACTGATCGCCCGCATCACCGCCCAGGACTCGTTCCAGGGCATGACGAAGCCCGTCGCCTTCACCGGCGGCGGGCTTTCGTCATGCCCTGCGGCCATGCTGGTACTCCCTCGGTCGTGCTGGGGCGACAGGGCGGACGGGGCGACGGGAGGGTCCTGTTCAAGCCCCATGCAGGCGTCACGCTCGTCCCCCGCTGCCGCCGACACCCACCTGGGGCGGGAGTTCTCCCCGTGTGCCACGGAGGGGCAGCACGGCGCAGCGCGCCTCACACATCGCCTGCGGGCTCGAAGGGCGTCGTTGAGTCAGGATGGATCTCATGGAGATGACGACCGCTCGGTTCGAGGAGCTCGTCGGTGAAGCCTTGGACCAGGTCCCGACCGAACTGCTCGACATGCTCGACAACGTCGTGTTCCTCGTCGAGGACACCGCACCCGATGGGGAGGACCTCCTCGGGCTCTACGAAGGGGTCCCCAAGACCGAACGCACCTGGGGCGATCTGGGTTTGCCGGACCGCATCACGATCTATCGACGCCCCACCCTCGCCATCTGCAACACCGAGCAGGAGGTCGCCGACGAGGTGGCCGTCACCGTGGTGCACGAGATCGCGCACCACTTCGGCATCGACGACGACCGGCTGCACGACCTCGGCTGGGGGTGAGCCGGTCGACTGGTCAGGCACGGCGGGCGCGCGTGCACTCGGTTGCAGAGGGTCAGCTCTTGGCCAGTGCGCTCCTGGCGTGCCAGGCCTTCGTGTCGAACAACCAGACCGAGAGGCCGTCGCCCGGCTTCATGCGGCGTCCGGAGCCCGTGAACTCGACGACGTCGCCGATGATGCTCTGTTGGAATACCTTCCGGGCATCATTGGGGCCCAGGTTGACGCAGCCATGGCTGACGTTCTGCCGCCCTTGCGCCCACACCGACCACGGCGCTGCGTGGAGAAACTCACCTGTGTTGGTGACGCGCATGGCGTACTTGACCTCGGTCTTGTAGTAGTCCGGGTCGTCCTCTTCGAGGCCGAGGGTGCCGGCGTCCATGGTGTATTCGGCGTGCTTCTCAGTGATGACCTTGGTGCCCGAGCGGGTCTCCCAGCTATCCGTCGGCATACCCGCGCTGATCGGGTACCGACCGATGGTCTTACCGTTCTCCGTCACGGTCATCACGTGCGACGCGAGGTTGACCTTGCTGATCCTCGCACGCTTGGAGATCGTGAACTTTGCGCCCTTGTTCTCCACGATCCACTTGTCCTTGCCGGTCTGTACACCGGTCAGAGGCGCGTTGACGGACACCTTGGTGCCGGGCTTCCAGTACGTGTCGGGGCGCCACATCAACTGACGCTCGTCCACCCAACCCCAGGACCCCTTCTGGGCGGGCGTGACCTTGAGCGACATGCGCTTCTCGACCTCGGCCCTCATCTCGCCGGTCTCGACGCCGGAATCGAAGCGCACCATCACCGGCATGCCCACACCCACTGTGGCGCCGTCGGGAGTGACCGTATAGGTGGCGCTCACCTTGGGCTTGAGGGTGTTGATCTCCTGCTGGGCCTGGGTGACAACGCCGTCGGCGTTCTTGGCCGTCGCACGCCAGGTGTAGGTGGCATCGGGGACCAGTCGTGTGGATTCCGATGTCTGCCACACGCCGTCGACCACACGGCCGGGCACGAGCTTGTCGTCCGGACCCATCAGGCGAACCGAGACCAGTGTGCCGCCGCTCGGCGTGACCGTGAGTTGCTGGTCGGGAGGCACGGGCTTGCCGGGGTCCTTAACGCTGAACGCCACAGCGGCTTTGGGCGCCGGCGGCGTCGTCGTCGGCCCAGCCTGCGGCGAAGAGCCGGCTGCCGGGTTGTTGCACCCGCTCAGCGCCAGCGCGGCTCCGAAGGCCACTGGCACGCAACACTTGTGCGGTCGGACTCTCGTCCTGGCGTTTGCCACCCGTTCTCCTCCAACCGGCCGACAGGCCGCTACCCCTCGTCGAACAGCATCGCCCGAGATCGGACGCGCCCCCATCGTCCATAGTGACCCATACCACTCATGAAATCCACCAAGCGCGCCCAGGCGAGACAAGTTCGCCCGGTGCAACCCTCGAGGGGTCGCACCGGGCGAGACGTTGTGTCAGACGTACGTCAGAGCGCCATGTCCTGACGGAAGTACTCGAAGACCCACCCGATGAGGGAGAGCGCGCCCATCACGACGCCGACGAGGAAGACCCACAGGCCGAGACGCAGACCGAGGAAGACCACGATCGCGGAGAGTGCCAGGGGCAGCGGCCACCAGGAGTGCGGGCTGTAGAAGCCGTACTCGCCCTCCTGCATCCAGTGGTCGCCGCGGGCGTCGTCGGCCGGGTCTTGGTCGAGACGACGCATCGTGGCGCGCATGTACATGGCCACCATGAGGCACATGAGGCCCAGCAGCGTGAGCGCCACGGTGCCGGCAGGCTCCATGCCCGTGCGGGTGCCGAAGTGCGTCCACAGCGCGTAGACGATGGCGACAGGAATGAAGAAGAAGAACCCTGCCATGAAGATGCCGGAGGTCTCCCTCATCGCGCGTCATTCCTTCCGAGGTCGTCGCCGGTCTTCTTGCCGCCCAGATCGGGCTCGCCGTACAGCTCCTCGAGGACTCCCTGGTCGGGGGTCGGGCTGTCCATGGCAGCGACCTCGGGGTGGTTGAGGTCGAACACCGGACGCTCGGAGCGGATGCGCGGGATGCTGTCGAAGTTGTGCCGCGGGGGCGGGCAGGACGTGGCCCACTCGAGCGAGGAGCCGTAACCCCACGGGTCGTCGACAGTCACCTTGGGGGCGTGGCGGTGCGTCTTCCACACGTTCCAGAAGAACGGAAGCATGGAGATCGCCAGCAGGAAGGATCCGAAGGTGGAGAAGATGTTGAGGAACTGGATGTTGTCCTCGACGAGGTAGTCGCCGTAGCGACGGGGCATGTTCTGAACACCCAGGACGTGCTGCACGAGGAAGGTCGCGTGGAAGCCGACGAACAGGAGCCAGAAGTGGATCTTGCCGAGCTTCTCGTCGAGCATCTTGCCCGTGAGCTTGGGCCACCAGAAGTAGTACCCGGCGAACATCGCGAACACCACGGTGCCGAACACGGTGTAGTGGAAGTGCGCGACCACGAAGTAGGTGTCCGAGAGGTGGAAGTCGAGCGCCGGGCTGGCGAGGACGACACCGGTGAGGCCACCGAAGAGGAAGGTCACGAGGAAGCCGAGCGCCCAGATCATCGGGGTCTCGAAGGTGAGCGAGCCGCCCCACATCGTGCCGATCCAGTTGAAGAACTTCACACCGGTGGGCACGGCGATGAGCATCGTCATGATCGAGAAGAACGGCAGCAGCACCTGGCCGGTCACGTACATGTGGTGGGCCCACACGGTGACGGAGAGGGCGGCGATGGCGATGGTCGCGAAGACGATGCCCTTGTAACCGAAGATCGGCTTGCGGGAGAAGACCGGGAAGATCTCGCTCACGATGCCGAAGAACGGCAGGGCGATGATGTACACCTCGGGGTGGCCGAAGAACCAGAACAGGTGCTGGTACAGGATCGGGCCGCCGTGCGTGGGGTCGTAGATGTGCATCCCGAACATGCGGTCGCCGGCGAGGGCGAACCACGCGGCGGTGAGCACGGGGAAGGCCATCAGCACGAGGATCGACGTGACCAGCACGGTCCAGCTGAACACCGGCATGCGGAACATCGTCATACCGGGGGCGCGCATGCACACCACGGTGGTGATGAAGTTGACGGCACCCATGATCGTGCCGAAGCCGGTGGCGGCGAAGCCGAGGATCCACATGTCGCCACCGAGGCTCGGGGAGAACGTGGAGTTGGCCAGCGGCACGTAGGCGAACCAGCCGAAGGAGGCGGCGCCACCCGGAACGAGGAAGCCGGCGACGGCGACGAGGCCACCGAAGAGGTACAGCCAGTAGGCCAGCATGTTCAGTCGCGGGAAGGCGACGTCGGGCGCACCGATCTGCAGCGGCAGCAGCGCGTTGGCGAAGCCCGAGAACAGCGGGGTCGCGAACAGCAGCAGCATGATCGAGCCGTGCATCGTGAACATCGCGTTGAACT
>DAMDJY010000117.1:0-10919 GCA_032100225.1 Mobilicoccus sp. | reverse complement strand
GGCCGGTGTGCTTGGCCAGATCGCGCAGGGGCTTGAACGTCGTCTTGAGGTAGGTGATGAAGACGACGAGTTCGCCGGGGCTGATGGCGCCGACGACGACCCGGTAGCCACCGAGGGCGAGGACGCGCCGGTCGCGGAGCAGCTCGGCGCGTCGGGTGCCACGACCGTCGCACTCGCGGCGGCGACGTTCGGCCTCGTGTCGGGGTCCCTCCTCGGTGGCCCGACGGCGTCCTTCCTCATCGGACGCCACAAGATCGCTCCTGTGCCGCGGGCGTTCGCCGAGCCGGACACGGTGGTCATCGACGACGAGCCGCACATCGTGACGAGTGACTCGCTGTTGTACGCCGCAGCCCTGGTCGCGGTCATCATGGCGGCAGGCAATGCGCTGGGCGGGTGGTTCACCGACCAGTTCGGGTACGCCCTGCCCGCCTACGTCGGCGCCATGCTCATCGCGATCATCGTCCGCAACGTGCTCGACGCGACCCCGGTGAAGATCCGCATGGAGGACATGGACATCATGGGCAACCTCGCGCTGGCGTTCTTCCTCACCCAGGCGATGATGACGCTGAAGATCTGGGAACTCGCCGACATTGCCGGCCCCCTCGCGGGCATCCTGGTCGTGCAGGTCATCGTCCTGTTGGCCTTCGCCGTGTTCGTCGTGTTCCCCGTGATGGGCAAGGACTATGACGCGGCGACCATGGTCGGCGGCTTGATGGGGCACGGCCTCGGCGCGACCCCTAACGGCATCGCCAACATGGACGCCATCTCCAAGACGCACGGTGCCCGTTCGAAGCTGGCGTTCGTCGTCGTCCCCCTGGCGGGGTCGGTGCTCATCGACATCGTGTCGGTGCCTTGGATCACGTTCTGCATCAACGTCTTCGCCTGACGCGCAGCTGACCCGTGGTGGGCCGTCGTCCTGCAAGGACGGCGGCCCACGCCCGTCGGGCTGCGTGCCGGCGTCGGGCGTGTTGCGTCAGCGAAAGGGGTGCGTCAGCGCAGGGCGGCAGCGGCGGAGATGACCTCGTCGTAGAGGGAACGGTCGAGGGCGGCGCCTTCGCGGCGGACGGTGCCCGGGGGGATGCGGACGACGCGGTCGAGGCGCACCTCGCTGGGGCGGCCGGACTTGTCCCACGCGCCGGTGCCGACATCCATCCAGTGACGGCCCGCGGCGGCCTCCTGGCGGGCGTCACGGTCGTGATCTTTGCTGGTCAGGGGGAGGGCCAGCAGCCACGGCCCGTCCTGACCGACGATGAGTGCGGGCCTGTCCTTGCCTTTGGCCGGGTCGTCTTCGTAGGGGATCCACGCCCAGCAGACCTCGCCCGGGTCGGGGCGGCCGTCGGCGGTGGGGCGGTACTCGGCCGCCAGTCGCCCGCGGAAGTCGCCCGGATACGTGTGGCCGGGTCGCTGGGAGGCGTGACCGGTGCGGGGCCGCGGGTTGCGCTCCTGCGGGGGGCGCGACCGGTTCAGCGCCTCCTCACGCACACCACGGAAGAGGGCCTGGCCGAGGTCGGTGAAGAGCCGAGTGAGGTTCACAGCGTTCAGGCTACCCAAGCGATGTCGTGCTACGTCCGTCGGTCGCAACGAGTGTTGTGCGGGTGAGCCCGCAGGGCCGCGGCGTCGAGCGTGCAGGACGGGCCGGCGTCCACGCCCGCGGGGGTGCGAACCGGGTTCAGATGACGGCGTCTGTGTTCAGGAGGATCGTTTCGCGGAGGCGGGGTGGAACTCGGCTGCGAGTTCACGCAGCGCGGCGGCCCGGATCTTCGTGCCGTTGGCGCCCCTGGTGGTGGGCATGGCGTCGATGACGTGAACGAACTCGGGCACCTTGTACTTCGCCAGTCGCTCCACGCAGTGCTGTCGGATCGACTCCGCCGACAGGGTGTGGCCGGTCTCGGCCGTGACGAACAGGACGAGGCGCGTCTCGCCCTCCCCGTCGACGCCGACGGCCTTGGCCATATGCACCCCTGGAAGGTCGGCGACGACGGTCTCGATCTCGACGGGTTCGACGAGGAAGCCCTTGAGACGGAGGGAGTCGCCCATCCGACAGTGGTAGAAGAGAGCGCCGTCCTCGCGCAGCGAGCAGAGGTCGCCGGTGTGGAACCACCCGTCGGCGTCGACGTTGGCGGACATCAGGGCTCCGTCGTCCCCGAGGTAGGCGTCGACGACGGCGTACCCCCGGACCTCGAGCTTGCCCGATTCGCCGGCGGGCAGGACGCGCCGGGTGACGGGGTCGACGATGCGGAGTTCGGTCTCGGGAGAGGACGGCATCCCGCCGGCGTGACCGGTGCGGATCTCCCGGTCCTCGTCGGCGGGCCAGAAGGTGAGCAGGGCGAAGACCTCGCTCGACCCGAAGACGCCGACGGCAGTGCCGCCTGTGGTCGACTCGAGCCAGCCTGCGACCTCGCGCGAGCGGCCGTAGAAGTCGCCGAAGAGGAAGCGGCGGAACGCCCCGAGGTCGCGCGGCTGCGCGGTCCAGGCGGCGTGGAGCGCACTGCCGATGTCGTCGGCAGCAGTGAGGTGGGTGACCCGGTGACGCTCCATGAGGTCGAGGGCGTGTCCGGCGTCGAAGCCGGGTTGCAGGACGAGGGCGCCGCCCGCGGCGAGCGCCGCGTAGGCCGGCCTGAACGAGAGGACCCCGGCGAGGGGGAGCGGCAGGAGCGTGCGCGACTCCGGCCCGAGGTCGGCGAGGCGCGCGACCCCGCGTGAGTGGTGGACGACGTTGCTGCCGCGGTGAGCGGCAAGCTTCGGCTTTCCGGTCGACCCCGAGGTCGTGAACGCGACGATGAGGCCGTCGGCGACGTCATCGAAGGCGTGCAGGTCCAGGGGCGCATCGCCCAGGGTCTGGGTCGGACCCCATGCCCCGGCGCCGAGGTCGTATCCCGCGACGTCGGCGTCGGAGGGGGTGATGCATCCGGGACCGGCGACGACCGCGACCGACGGCGGCGGCACCTCGGCCTCCACGACGGCGCTCCGCAGACGGTCGGCGACCGTGGCCCTCACCGAGGTCCGTGACCTCACGGGGAGCAACGCGCAACCCAGGCGAACTGGTACCGGGAGGACGGCCGGTTGACGCCCCGCTTTGTGGCGGAGATGCGCGCGGAGCCTGCCCTGTCCCTCGTGGGGGGCTCGACCTGCCCGGTAGCGCGTCCGGTCTTATCGGGCCGACCCGCACGCATGTCGGGTTCGCGCGGGGTGCGTGGGATGATGGCCCCTGCCCTGCCCTCGACCGCGAAGGTTCACACGTGTCCCCCATGGCCCGCACCGCGTTGCCTCCGCACGCGACGCCGCCGGAGCTCATCCGCAACTTCTGCATCATCGCCCACATCGACCACGGCAAATCGACGCTGGCCGACCGGATGTTGCAGATCACGGGGATCGTCGACGCCCGCTCCATGCGCGCCCAGTACCTCGACCGCATGGACATCGAGCGCGAGCGGGGCATCACGATCAAGAGCCAGGCCGTGCGCATGCCGTGGGCCACCGACGAGGGGCCTGAGGCGCAGGTCTACTGCCTCAACATGATCGACACCCCCGGGCACGTCGACTTCACATACGAGGTCTCCCGCAGCCTCGCCGCGTGTGAGGGCGCGGTCCTCCTCGTCGACGCCGCACAGGGCATCGAGGCGCAGACCCTGGCCAACCTGTACCTGGCCATGGAGAACGATCTCGAGATCATTCCGGTGCTCAACAAGATCGATCTGCCCGCGGCGCAGCCCGAGAAGTACGCTGCCGAACTCGCCAATCTCATCGGATGCGACCCGAGCGACGTCCTGCAGGTCTCCGGCAAGACCGGTGTCGGTGTCGAGCCGCTGCTCGATCGCATCGTCGAGCGCATCCCCGCGCCGGTCGGCGATCCGGACGCCCCGGCACGCGCCATGATCTTCGACTCCGTCTACGACACCTACCGCGGCGTCGTCACGTACGTGCGTGTCATCGACGGCAACCTCAGCCCGCGTGAGCGCATCCAGATGATGTCGACCCGGGCGGCCCACGAACTCCTCGAGATCGGCGTCAGCAGCCCCGAGCCCGTGCCGAGCAACGGCCTGGGCGTCGGCGAAGTGGGCTATCTCATCACCGGCGTGAAAGACGTGCGCCAGTCGCGCGTGGGCGACACGATCACCAACCTGCGCAAGCCGGCCGAGGAGGCACTCGGCGGATACGCAGACCCCCGCCCGATGGTGTTCTCCGGTCTCTACCCGATCGACGGCTCCGACTATCCGGTCCTTCGTGACGCCCTCGACAAGCTCAAGCTCAACGACGCGGCGCTCGTGTACGAGCCCGAGACGTCGGCGGCGCTGGGCTTCGGTTTCCGCGTCGGGTTCCTCGGCATGCTGCACCTCGAGATCATCCGTGAGCGGCTCGAGCGCGAGTTCGACCTCGACCTCATCTCGACCCTGCCCAACGTGGAGTACGAGGTCACGATGGAGGACGGCACCCTCATCGAGGTGACCAACCCCAGCGAGTTCCCCACGGGCAAGGTCAAGGCCGTCACCGAGCCCATCGTGCGCGCAACGATCCTCGTGCCGAGCGAGTTCATCGGCGCGGTCATGGAGCTGTGCCAGAGCAGGCGTGGGTCGTTGCGGGGCATGGACTACCTGTCCGAGGACCGCGTCGAGATGCGGTACACCCTGCCGCTCGCGGAGATCGTGTTCGACTTCTTCGACCAGCTCAAGAGCAAGACCCGCGGCTACGCCTCGCTCGACTACGAACCCGACGGCAGTCAGGAGGCCGACCTCGTCAAGGTCGACATCCTCCTCCAGGGCGACCAGGTCGACGCCTTCAGCGCCATCGTCCACAAGGACGCCGCCTACGCCTACGGCGTGCGCATGGCCTCCAAGCTGCGCGAACTCATCCCGCGCCAGCAGTTCGAGGTGCCGATCCAGGCCGCCATCGGCAGTCGTGTGATCGCCCGCGAGACCATCCGTGCCATCCGTAAGGACGTGCTCGCCAAGTGCTACGGCGGTGACATCAGCCGTAAGCGAAAGCTGCTCGAAAAGCAAAAGGAAGGCAAGAAGCGCATGAAGATGGTCGGCACCGTCGAGGTGCCGCAGGAAGCCTTCATCGCCGCGCTGTCCAACGACGCCGTCGAGAAGCCGAAGAAGTAAGTGTCGGAATCTCTTCAGGGTCAGGGCAGGGGCCAGAGTCAAGGTCCCGAGCTCGACCCACCGCATGTCCCTCGCGGCATCGTGTCGTTCGTCCTGCGCGACGGTCGCCACTCTCAGCGCCTCGAGCACGCCTGGGACGCCGACCGTGCGCACTTCTCCGTCGAGCCCGAACGGGGGGTGCGAACCACCTCGATCGCGTCCGGCTGGGTGTTCGACGCCGAGGCTGCGTTCGGGCGGCGGGCGCCGCTGGTCGTCGAGATCGGCTCGGGCGATGGCGACGCCATCCTCGCCTCGGCCGCGGCACGCCCGGACGAGAACTTTCTCGCCGTCGAGGTCTACCGGACGGGACTGGCCCACACGATCCTCGCCGCCGAAGAACAGGGACTCACCAATCTGCGGGTGATGCAGGCCGACGCGATGGACCTGATCTCGCACGCGGTTCCCGCCGGCTCGGTCTCCGAACTGCGGGTCTTCTTTCCCGACCCGTGGCACAAGCAGAAGCACCACAAGCGTCGACTGGTCGCGCCCGCGTTCGTCGACGTCGCCGCCGAGGTGCTGGAGCCGGGCGGACTCCTACGTCTGGCCACGGATTGGCAGGACTACGCCGACCAGATGGTGTCGGTGTGCGATGGGTGCGAGGGGCTGGAGCGCGCCCAACCGGATGCGGCATGGACCGATCGCGGGGATCGGATCGAGACGAAGTTCGAGCGCAAGGGGCTGGCCAAGGGCCGCACCATCACCGACCTCGTGTACGTCAGGCGACCGGCGCGACGCTGAGCCCGTCGGGAGGGCGACAGGCTCAGCGCCGCACGAGTCGTCCGTCGTCGCTAAAAAGTGTTGAGTGGCAGTCGTTCTGCGACGATCCCCCGGACCGCCGTCCTGCGGCATCCATCCTGCCACGGATCTCGCGCCGCGGGAATGACAGACTGCCCAGATGGCCGGACGCCCCCCTGACGGAGACCCGGCCCCGAACTCCGGGGCCCTACCCACCAGCACCCTGAACGAGTTCGCCGCAGACACAGGCGCTTTCGGTGCCTACCTGCATGTGCCGTTCTGTCTACGCCGCTGCGGGTACTGCGACTTCAACACCTACACCCCCGGTGAGCTGGGGGTGACCGCGGTGGACTCGCCGATCGAGACGTACCTGCGGGCCATCCACGCCGAGATCGACCTGGCCGCCTCGCTGCTGCCGAGGCGCAGCGTCGACACGGTCTTCTTCGGCGGAGGCACCCCGACGCTGCTGTCCACCGCGCAGCTCTCGGGCCTGCTCGACCACCTCGACACGAGCTTCGGCCTCGCCGAGGGCGCCGAGGTGACCACGGAGGCCAACCCCGACACCGTCGACGCCGCCTCCATCGCGGCGCTGGCCGCCGCCGGAATCACCCGCATCAGCCTGGGGATGCAGTCGGCTGTCTCACACGTGCTCGCCACTCTCGACCGTACGCACGAGCAGGCCGCTGTGGCCCGCGCTGTCGAGGCGGCGCGCTCGGCCGGGCTCGCGACCAGCGTCGATCTCATCTACGGAACCCCGGGGGAGTCCCTCGCCGACTGGCGGACGTCGCTCGAGACGGCGATCGCGCTGGAGCCCGACCACATCTCCGCCTACGCCCTGGTGGTCGAGGAGGGCACGCGGCTGGCCGGTCAGGTCCGTCGTGGGGAGTTCGCGGCGCCGGAAGACGACGACGAGGCCGACAAGTACGAGTTGGCCGACGAACTGCTGGCCGCAGCCGGGTTCGACTGGTACGAGGTGAGCAACTGGGCCGCGACGGAGGCCGGTGTCTGCCGCCACAACGTGGGGTACTGGCGCAGCGATCCGTGGTGGGGATTCGGCCCGGGCGCGCACAGCCACATCGGCGGCGTGCGCTGGTGGAACGTCCGCCACCCGGCTGCGTATTCGGGGCGATTGAGTTCCGGCGCGTCCCCGGCTCAGGCTCGCGAGACGCTGACCGACGAGCAACGGTACGAGGAGACGATCCTGCTTCGCTCCCGTCTGGCCGCAGGCTTGGACGTGAGTGATCTTCGCGGCAACGTCGCAGAACGCATAGATTCGCTGGTCGCCGACGGGTTGTGCGTACTGCAGTGCGCGCCAGAACGACTCGTCCTCACCCTGCGCGGCAGGCTTCTGGCCGACACCGTGGTCCACCGACTCCTGGGCTGAGGGCAGGGCTGGGCCAGCCTCACGCTGCGGTAGGGTCGGCAACGCTGGGGGCCTGGGTGCAGTGCGCATCGCGGCCTGCTCGACCCGAAGGAGTTCCATGTCCGAGTCGCCTCGCCGTGTCGCGATCGTGAGTGCGGTCGACCCGTACCCCTCCGACAGCGGTAAGAGCGTGGTTCTCGCGGGATTCCTCCGCCACCTGCGCGCCCGGGTGGGTGCCTCGAACGTGCACTACATCCACATGGGGGAGCCGATCGACGATCTGGAGCCCTTCGAGAGCGTCGTCGTCCACGAGGCAGGCCGCCCGCTCCCCACCGAGCGGGTGCGAGCCGTGGTGCTGGAGGCGGGCGCGCGCCGTCGCAGCCTGCAGGAGACGTTCATGTCCTCCCCGAGCGTCGGTGCCCGGGTTCAGGAGCTGCTCGCCTCGATCGATCCCGACCTCCAGATCATCGACACCGTGCGGATGCTGCAGCACGTCGGCCCCGAGCCGACGCGGGGGCGCCGGGTGCTGTACCTCGACGACCTGTTCAGCGTTCGCTACCGCCGCATGCTCGACATGCTTGCCAGAGGTGGGGCCGAGAGTTCGTTCGACCCGCTGGGTCAGTTCGCCAAGAACATTCCCGCACGGATGCGTGGACTCACGCGACAGCCACTCACCCGCAAGGCGCTGTTGCGGCTGGAGGCCAACCGCATCGAACGCGCTGAGCACACCGCTGCCCGACGCGCCGAGGTGTCCGTGCTGCTCAACGACGCCGAAGGTGCCCAGTTGCGTGCTGCGACCGGGGCCGACGTCCGTGTCGTGCCGCCGTGGGTGCCGCAGCGTCCGACGGCCGACCACGGCTGGGACGGCCGCCCCGAGTTCGTCTTCGCCGGGTTGCTGTCGTTGCCGCACAACCACGACGGCCTGATGTGGTTCTTGCGCGAGGGTCTTCCGGTGCTCCTGCAGCAGCGTCCCGACGCACGCCTGCACGTCGTCGGACGCGGTGCCTCCACCGTGTTGACCGATGCCGCCGCTGCCTACGGCGACCGTGTCGTCGTCCACGGGTTCGTGCCCGACCTCGACGAGGCCATGATGAGCCGCGCCGCGCTGATCAACACGTTGCGCTTCGGCTCCGGGGTCAAGATCAAGACCCTCGACGCCCTCGCGCGTGGTGTGCCCATCGTGGCCACCGAGTTCGGTGCCGAAGGCATCACCGCGACGAGCAGGCCGGGCCTGACGATCGTGTCCGACGCCGCCGAAGCCGGCCGTGTGCTCGCCGGGCTGTGCGACCCCGCCGAGCGGCAACGGCACTCCGAGGGCGCGCGGGCGTTCTACCAGGAGAAGTTCTCGCAGGAGGCCGTCATGGCCGCTTACGACGGCGTCTTCGGCACCAGCCCCTGACTCGTGCGATTCCGGCGCCCAGCCGGAGAATGCTGCGGGTAGCCGGAACCGGCCTGGACATCCGGGCCGTCCCCGTCCCGGCGGTGAGCCAGGTGAGCGCCCTACCTGTGGCTGAACTCGCGAAGCGGTGAGGTGAGATCGCCGATCCGCACGTCGTGGGGCAGCACTGCGGCCGGACCGGCCGGATCCGCCCCTCGGGTGACAGCGTCCTTGATCATCTGGGGCGGGTCGAACAGCACGCCGAGGCCCACGGCCTTGAGTGCCTTCTCCGCAGCGATGCAGAGCAGCACGATGACGGCCGAGGCGAGGATCGGGTAGAGGACGACCATGGCGTCGTGGCGGAGCCATCCGGTGAACCACTCGGGGTGAGTCATCCCGACACAGGTCAGCAGACCGACCATCGGCCAGTGCAGGACGTACACCCCGAGGGTGCGTCGACCTACCCAGGCGCCTGGTTCGCGCAGGACAGCGACCTTGGCGACCAGTCGCGCCAGCGCCAGAAAGGTGATCGCGGCGCAGATCCCTCCTGCCACCGTGAGGGGGTAGGACAGCACCGGGTCGAGGTCGAGCAGCTCCACCGCAGCCGTCTGCGCAGCGAAGGCAAGCAGCGTGAGGAGCGGCAGAATGCGGGAGCGTGTGAACTCCAGAAGTCGCTGCCCGGCGAGCGCACCGACCGCGTAGAAGACGGCGCGGGGGAGTCCGGCAGTGTCGCGGGTGACGGCCATCGACACCCACCCGACGACGGAGAAGCCGAGGAGCACGACCGGGGCGGGGAGACGGCGCGTGGCTGCCAGCGCAGTGATCGAAACGAAGAGCACGTAGACGAACCACAACGGGCCCGACTGCGGGTAGAGCAGGCTGTGGCCGAGGCCGATCGCCGAACGTCCCTCATAGGGCTGGTCACCCATGCCGGGAAACAACAGCACTCCGGCCGCGAAGAACACCAGGAGTCCACACGACGTAGAGGTGGAGATTGGTGAGGATCGCGAGGCGCGTACGGGCGAAGTTCAGCCCAGCTCGAACCTTGGTGCGGGCAAGGTAGCCCGACAGCAGCAGCAACGGCATGCGTAGGTCGGCGAGGATCGTCGTGTTGAACAGGACCCAGGCACGTGCGAGGGGCCGCCCGTGGCTGTCGGGAGCCAACGTGAACACGTGGAACAGGCCGACATGGAGGAGTACCACGGCCATGACACAGAAGCCACGTGCCATGTCGATCCACGCCTGACGACCGGACGCGGTCGAACGGGCTGGAGCGGGCACGACGAGTTCTCCTGGGCATCCCGATGATGGCTCGCCGTCGGGCGAGTGACCGCGCGAAGGCAGCGGCCTGACCACCCTAGTGTCGGATCAGGACGAGCGTCCATGTCGTGTGGGTGCCCGGATCGGCTCGGTTGGCACCTCCGCAGCGCCGCATGTGCGCCGAATAGACCACACGCAGGCCATATCGGAACCGATCACTGCAGCCGCGAGGCGGTGAGAATCGCCACTGCCGCTCTCCGCGGTGATCGAAGAGGCTCAGCGGTGGTCGAGGCCGATGTCGAGGATCGGGGCGCTGTGGGTGATCCAGCCGGCGGAGATGAGGTCGACCCCGGCCCGAGCGACGGGCCCGGCCGTCTCGGCCGTGATGCGCCCGGACGCCTCGGTGATGCAACGGCCGTCGACGAGCGCGACCGCCTCTGCCAGAACCTCGGGCGACATGTTGTCGAGCACTACTGCGTCGACGATCCTCGGCTCGCTGTCGACGCCGTACTCCAACACCTCACGGAGCTGATCCAGCGTGTCGACCTCCACCTCGACGCGGACGAGGTGCCCGACGCGCTCACGCAGGCGCGAGAGAGCAGGCCGGATGCCGCCCGCGAAGGCGAGATGGTTGTCCTTGACGAGCACGGCGTCGTCGAGCCCGAATCGGTGGTTGGAGCCGCCTCCGGCGCGCACGGCCTCCTTCTCCAACGCGCGCAGGCCCGGTGTGGTCTTGCGGGTGCAACAGATGCGGGCGCGCGTCCCCTCGACCGCGGCGACGAGTCCGGCCGTGGCCGTTGCGACGCCCGACAGGTGCGAGATGAGGTTGAGCGCCACCCGCTCGCCGGTGAGCAGCACGTGCACCGGGCCGGTGACCAGCGCGATCTCGTCTCCGGGCGCGACGCGGCTCCCGTCGGCGAGGCGGATGTGGGCGGTCACCGAGGGGTCGAGGATCTGGCAGGCCATGAGGCCGGCGCGCAGGCCGGCGACGACGCCGTCCTCCCGCGCGACGAGCGCCACCGTGCCCGTGAGGTCGGCGGGG
>DAMDJY010000116.1:10204-10951 GCA_032100225.1 Mobilicoccus sp. | reverse complement strand
CTTCGACCCCGCTCCGGTGCTGACCACCCTGCGACGTACCTTTCCGACGGGCGGCCTCGCGGTCGAACGCGTCGGGGCCGGCTTCGACGTGCACGGCGACTTTCCGCCCGGCGAGCTCGACGGTGAGGTCCGGCAGGTGTCGTGGCGGCGGATGGGATCGCACCCGACGACGCGCGTGACGTTCTGCGACCCCCAGGCCGACGTCGAGCAGTTCGCCGGCCACGTCGGCGCCATGGGCCTGCAGGGCGTCAACTACGCCGTCGGGTTCACGGCCTGGCTCGACATCACCGCCACCGGCGTCTCCAAGGCGTCGGGCCTGGAGTCGGTGCGCGCCGCGCTCGGCATCGACCACGCCCGCACCGTCACCGTCGGTGACCAGCGCAACGACCTCGAGATGCTCGCCTGGGCAGCCTGCGGCGTCGCGATGGGCAACGCCCCCGACGAGGTCGCCGCAGTGGCCGACTACGTGACCGACGACGTCTACTCCGACGGCCTCGCCGAAGTCCTCGACCGGCTCCCTGCCGCTCGCTGACCGCTCGACGCTGCCCGGTTCGTCACTCCCGGACGAACGCCGTTCCCCGGTGGATCAGACCGGCGGCTCGAACGCGAGCACGGGAGGAACGGGCCCGTCCCAGCGTTCGATCTCGACGAGAACGTGCTGGCCGGAGCAGGCCTGGGCGAGCCCGGACGTGCCGATGTCGGGGGTGAGCACGTTGGGGTTGCCGTGCACGCACGTGCCGACGGCGA
>DAMDJY010000116.1:0-10194 GCA_032100225.1 Mobilicoccus sp. | reverse complement strand
GAGCCCCGCGGCGCCCGCCTCGGGGCCGTGACGTGCGGGGTCGTAGGGGTCGAACCAGGCCCCGGTCGAAAGCTGCACGACCGACGGGCGCACCGCGTCGGACAACACCGCCCCGGCCAGACACGCGCCGCGGTCGTTGAAGACCCGCACCACGCCACCCTCACCGATGCCACGCGCAGCGGCGTCGAGGGGGTTCAGGCGGATCGGTTCGCGGCCGGCGACCTTCGAGTTCTGCGACGTCGCACCGTGATCGAGCTGCGAGTGCAGGCGCGTCCGCGGCTGGTTGGCGATGAGGTGCAGCGGCCACTGCTGGGCGCGCTCGCCGCCGAGCCATTCCTGCGGTTCGAGCCACGTGGGGTGCGGCGGGCAATCGGGCAGGTCGTAACCCTTGATGACGTCGCTGAACAGCTCGATGCGCCCTGACGGCGTGACGAGCCGGTGCGCCTGCGGGTCGCGCCGAAACTCGTCAAACGCGACGATCGGGCCCACGGTCGGCAACTCCAGGCCACCCGCCTCGCGCACCTCCGCCAATTCCGGCATCGGCGGCACGTCGACGCCGGGAGGAACGATGCGTCGCTGCTCCAGGTCGTCGCGCCATGCGTCGTAGAGGTGCTCGATCCACTCCTCCGCGTCGCGGCCCTGCGTGAACTCGTCCCCGAACCCGAGTCGCTCGGCCAGCGCGGCGAGGATCTCGTAGTCGTCGCGAGCCTCCGCGAACCGAGGCGCTGCCGCCTCCATCACCGCCAGGCGTCCGGCGGCGCGCGTGCCCGCCAGGTCGTCGCGCTCCAGGGAGGTCGTCGACGGCAGCACGATGTCGGCGTGCCGGGCCAGCGGCGTCCAGTAGGGGTCGTGGACGACGACGGTGTCGGGTCGCCCGAACGCCTCGCGCAGCCGACCGAGGTCCTGGTGGTGATGGAACGGGTTGCCGCCGGCCCACACGACCATCCGGATGTCGGGGTAGGTCAACGTGCTGCCGTCGTACGTGAACGCGTCGCCCGGGTGGAGCAGCATGTCGGTCACGCGTGAGACGGGGATGAACGTCGAGACGGGGTTGGGGCCCTGCGGCAACGACGGCAGCCGGAACGGCGCAGGCGAGAGCCCAGGCTTGTTCATGGAGCCGTACCCGTTGGCGTAGCCGCCGCCGGGCAGCCCGATCTGGCCGAGGAACGCCGCCAGCGCAAGTGCCGCCCACAGCGGCTGTTCGCCGTGCTGGGTGCGCTGCAACGACCACGTGACGGTCACCATCGTGCGGTGCCGCGCCATGAGTCGGGCGAGGGCGACGATGCGGGAGGCGGGAATCTCGCAGATGCCCGCCGCCCACTCGGGGGACTTGACGATGCCGTCGGTCCCGCCGCGGACGTAGCCGCGGAGCTGCTCGACGCCGACGCAGTAGCGGTCGAGGAAAGCCTGGTCGGTGAGGTTCTCGGCATCGAGGGTGTGGATGAGCGCGAGCATCAGCGCCACATCGGTGCCGGGTCGGATGGGCAGCCACGCGGCGTCGGAGTCGGGCGTGACCCGCCCCGTGCCTTCGAACCAGTCGTCGCCGACCTCGCGGGCGCCCC
Organism: Mobilicoccus sp.; assembly: GCA_032100225.1. Lineage (GTDB taxonomy): Bacteria > Actinomycetota > Actinomycetes > Actinomycetales > Dermatophilaceae > Mobilicoccus. The sequence goes on along the minus strand of DAMDJY010000116.1, from coordinate 8,632 downwards.
CGAGGTCGTCGGCCAGGGGAGTGATCGCGACGACGCGCCCTCCCGCCGCCTGCAGCGCGGCCAGCCCGGCGGGCGTCGGGTGTGGCCCTGAGCCACCCGAATCGGTGCCGGTGTTCTTGAGCGGAACGCCACCGAAGCAGACGAAGACCTCGGTGTGCTCGGCGATGACCTGCCAGGTCGTCGCGTATTGGGTGAGCACCGATTCGGGCGCGATGACGTGGGGGAGGATCACCTCGCTGGCGCCGGTGGAGTAGCTGTTGACTGAGAACGTGTAGCCGCCCAGTCCGTTGAGGAACCGGTGGATCTGGCTCTGCGCGTGGTGAAAACGCCCGGCGCTCGCCCACCCGTAGGAGCCGCCGTAGATGGCAGAGTTGCCGTGCTGCGCGACGACGCGGCGATACTCCTCGGCGAGGGCGTCGAGCACCTCGTCCCAGGGCGGCTGCACGAATTCGTCGTGACCACGCCGGTCGGTCGGGCCCGGGCCGCCTTCCCACCAGCCGCGCCGAACCGCTGGGCGCGCGACCCGACTCCGATGCGTGACCGAGCCGGGGATGTTGCCGAGCAGCGGTGACGGCGCCGCATCACCGGTCCAGGGCGTGACGCTCGCGACGTCTTGCCCGCTCTCGTCCGCGTGGGCGGTGAAGGTGCCCCAATGGGCCGCGTGCGGTGCTCCGGTCATTGCTCCAGCGTGCCACCGGTGAGCCCGGGCTGACGGGACATGCGAGAACGCAGTCGTGGAAGCAGGCGAGGACGCAGCCCGAAGAGGGGTATCACCCGGAATTCACTGCGTCCTCGGATGCAACCTCGGATGCGTTCTCGAACGGGCAACGGCGACAGCAGAACATCAACACCCACGGACGACGAAGGGGCTCCCGGCCGTAGCCGAGAGCCCCTTGCGACGTCGTGCGATGAAACAGCGCGACGTGTCAGTTCGCCGCGTGTGATCCGCTGACGCGCTCGCGGACGGGCGCGACGTCGGGGATGTGCTTGGTCGACAGGCGACGACGGAACACCCAGTACGTCCACGCCTGGTAGGCGATGACGATCGGCGTGAAGATCAGGGCGACGACCGTCATGATCTGCAGCGTCACGTCGCCGTTGGCGGCGTAGAAGGCGCTGCCGTCACGCAGCGTCGTCAGGGTGGCCGACGGGTCGAGCGTCGAAGGCATCACGTGCGGGAACAGCATGAGGAACAGCGATCCCACCGCGAACGCCGTGGCGAGGAACGTTCCGAGGAACGCGTAGCCCTCACGGCCGGCCTTGTTGGCGACCAGACCCGCGACCAGCGCGACCGCGGCCAGCAGCGTGAACACCCAGGCGGCGATCTTGTTGCCGGTAATCATGTTGGTCCAGGTGAGGAACACGACCGCCAGGACGGCGGCGACGAGGCCGAGCTTGCCCGCCAGGGCGCGTGCGTCGTGGCGGATGTCGCCGTCCGTCTTGAGGGCGATGAAGATCGCACCGTGGGTGAGGAACAGGAACAGCGTGGTCAGGCCACCCACCAGCGCGTGCGGGTTGAGCAGCGTGAACAGGTTGCCGGCGAACTCGACGCTGCGGCCGAGCTCGTTCGCGTTGATGCGCAGCGGCGTGCCGCCCACGATGTTGGCGAACGCGACGCCCCAGAGGAGCGCGGGCAGGAACGAGCCGAACACGATGATCTTGTCCCAGTTGGCGCGCCAGCCGGCGGTCTCGCCCTTGCCGCGGTACTCGAACCCGAGGTTGCGCACGATGAGCGCGACGAGGATGAGCAGCAGGGCCAGGTAGAACCCGTCGAACAGGGTGGCGTACCACTCACGGAAGGCGGCGAACGTGGCGCCACCAGCGGTGATCAGCCACACCTCGTTGCCGTCCCAGTGGGGGCCGATGGCGCCGAGCATGACGCGCTTGCGGCGCTCGGTGTCCTCCGCGTCGCGGCCCTTGCCGAGGAACGGCAGGAGCATGCCGACGCCGAAGTCGAAACCTTCGAGGCAGAAGTAGCCGATCCAGAGGACGGCGATGAGGATGAACCAGACGACTGCGAGATCCATGACGACAGCCCCCTTCTCAGTAGGTGTAGACGAGGGGCTGGTCGTCGCCCACGCCGTTGGTGACGGCCTCGGTGGGCTCGCCGATGTCCTCGGCCCCGAGACGGATGTACTTGAAGAGGAGCTTGAGCTCGACGACGGCCAGTGCCCCGTACAGGAGCGTGTAGACGACCATCGAGATGAGGACCTCGGCGGCGGTGGTGCGCGGCGAGACACCGAACTGCGTGAGCATGACGCCGTTGACGGCCCACGGCTGGCGGCCCATCTCGGTGAAGATCCACCCGAACGAGTTGGCGAACAGCGGGAACAGCGGCGCGCCGAGGATCACCCAGTGCCACCAGGAGGGGCGCAGCGAGTCGGGCGAGGCCGACTTGCGCGTCGCCCACAGCGCGAGCAGCGAGGTGGCGATGCCGAGGAACCCGAGGCCCATCATCAGGCGGAAGCTCCAGTACGCGACCGGAATGTTGGGCGTGTAGTTGGTGACCTTGTCGTTGGTGAGCACGTTGCCGGCGTACTTGGCCTGGTGCTCACGCTGCAGGTCGGTGATGCCCTGGATCTCGGCGTTGAAGTCGCCCTTGCCCAGGTAGCTCAGCAGGCCGGGGACCTGGATGAGGTGCTTGGCCTCCGTGCCGGCGAGGTTGCCGACCGACAGGACGGAAAACGGCGCCTTCGAGCTGGTCTCGTAGTGAGCCTCGGCGGCGGCCATCTTCATGGGCTGCACCTCGGTCATGACCTTGCCCTGCAGGTCACCGGTGACGACGACACCCATCGAGGCGACGAGCGTGACGATCGCGCCGACGCGGGTGGCCTTGCGGTAGAGGTCGCGGTAGTCCGCGGCGGAGTGTGCAGCGGTCGTCGAGTTCACAGAGTCGACAGAGTCGTTCACGTCAACAGCGGTGTTGATGCGGGCGTGACGGCGCAGGTGCCAGAGGCCGACGGCCATGACGAGAGCGCCGCCGGTCATGTAGGCCGCGGCGAGGACGTGCGGGAAGGTGACGAGCTGAACCTTGTTGAAGAGGACAGCCACGAAGTCGGTCAGCTCGGCGCGCCCGTTGTCGGGGTTGATGCGGTACCCGACGGGGTTCTGCATCCAGCTGTTGGCCGAGAGGATGAAGAAGGCCGACATCACCGTGCCGATGTGAACGAGCCACATCGTCATCGCGTGCAGCTTCTCGGGAATGCGGCCCCAACCGAAGATCCACAGGCCGATGAACACCGACTCGAGGAAGAAGGTGAGCAGAGCCTCGAGCGCCAGCGGCGCACCGAAGATGTCACCCACCATGCGGCTGTAGTCCGACCAGTTCATGCCGAACTGGAACTCCTGCACGATTCCGGTGACCAGACCGAGCGCGAAGTTGATGACGAACAGCTTTCCGAAGAATCGGGTCAGCTTGTACATCTGAGGGTTGTGGGTGCGAACCCACGAGGTGTGGAATCCGGCGACGACCGCCGAGAGTCCGATCGTGATCGGCACGAAGAGGAAGTGGTACACGGTCGTGATACCGAACTGCCATCGTGCAAGGTCGACTACGTCCATCCAAGTCCTCCGATAGACAGGGCGACCGGACGACGTGCGGGGGATCTCTCCCCAGGACGTCCCGCCGCTCCCCAGGCGCGGGTCGAGGGGCCGCAGACGCTGCCCCTCGTAGGCCAGGATAGGCCGGAAATGAGTAGGTACGTAGGGACTTTCGTCCTCCGCTCCGAACGCCGAAGAGGGGTATAAGCCAATTCCGTTGCGGTGTAGGAAAATTGGCGAAGGGTCTGAAGTTGGATGTGGCGGTGGTCTCCTCACTGGCCGGATGCCTCGCGATGCGACAGACTGCAAAGACGGCCCGACCAGGGCCAGGATTCACCGACCGATCCACCGACCGGAAGCCGAAGGAGCAGGCCATGGACGCGGCAGCCTGGGACGAGCGATACACCGCCGAAAACCTCGTGTGGGGGTCCGACCCCAACCGGTGGGTGATCTCCGAACTCGGGGCGCTGACGCCCACGACCGCGCTGGACCTCGGCTCCGGCGAGGGACGCAACGCCGTGTGGCTGGCCAGCGAGGGCTGGTCGGTGACGGCCATCGACTTCTCGTCGGTCGCTGCCGAGCGTGGCAAGACCCTCGCGGCCGCAGCTGCTGAGCGCACCGGCCGTGAGCTCGACATCACCTGGCGGGTCGAGGATGTCAGCCTCGCCGAGGTGACCCAGTCGGCCTACGACGCCGTGCTCGTCTGTTACCTCCAGCTGCCGGCCTACGAGCGTCGCGCCGCGATGCGCAACGCGGTCCACGCGCTCGCTCCCGGCGGGACGCTGCTCGTCGTCGCCCACGACACCACCAACCTCACCGAGGGCTACGGCGGTCCGCAGGACCCCGAGGTGCTCTACTCGGCGGCCGATGTCGAGGAGGACCTGCAGGACTACCTCAGCTCCGGATCCCTCGTCATCGAGCGTTCGGGCCGCGTCGCACGCGAGATCGAGACCGACGACGGCACCGTCATCGCCTGGGACCTGCTCGTTCGCATGAAGGGCCGCGACATGCACAAGGGCGAGGTCAACTTCGCCTGACGCTCAGCGGGTGACTCCGTTCGAACAGGTGGGTGCCCACCCTGCGGGGGTGTGGGTGCCCGCCTATCCCGTGGGGTGGGCTGATCAGCGAGTGAGGGTGGCGCGGACGCCGAGGTGATCCGATCCGGGGATCTCCAGGACGTCGGAGTCGGTGATGCGCCACCCGCGGCTGAGGACGTGGTCGACCTGCGTGAACGGGATGATCGGGGGCATGACCGGCCAGGTGCGGGTCCACGGAAAGTCACCACTGGGGCCGTGGTCGAATCCGGCCGAGTAGCGGCGGAAGACCGGGTGTGACGGACCGGAGTTGAAATCGCCCGCGAGCACCAGAGGCGTGTCGGCGGGTTGCTCGGCGATCCACGTCGCCATGTCGTTCTGGCTGGACGCCCATTGCGCGGGCAGCGCCCGCGGACTCCACAGGTGGACGCCCTTGACGCGCGTCCCGTCGGGCAACTGCACGACGATCTGTGCGAACTCCTCCTGCCCACGTGTGCCGAGCACCGGGGCATCGCCGGTGTTCACCGTGACCTTGCCGCAGGTCACGCCACTCGGGACCTCGGGACATGTCGACGGCTCCCGGGTGGCGACGACCATCCCGAACCCGCCCCCGGATCGACCCGTTGCGTGCGGGAGCCGCGTCGACAAGCCGGCCTGCTGCAGCGTCGCCCAGTATTCGGTGGTCATCTCGGGCAGCACGAGCACGTCGGCTTGGTGGGCGTCGACGGCGTCGATGACCGTCTGCGGGTCGGCCGCCCCGATCAACGTGTTGATCGCCAGCACCGACAGACGCTTCGTCCCCTGTGGTGCTGCCGCGGACGGCGCGGGGATCACCGGCGCGATGAGCGCGAAACTCGCCAGGGCGGCGACCAGCGCCGTCACCGGACGACGCCGCACGATGGCGAGAAGGGTTAACAGGAGCCCCACCACACCGATGACCGGAGCGAGCGCCTGCACCTGGGCGAGGACCGACCCACCGGCCAACCCCACACCGTCGGTCCACGACCAGACAGCGACGATCACCCCGAGCGCGACCACGCCCATGAGGACGCGATCGGTCAGGGCTCCGCGGCGTGGCGCAGGGGCGTCGCCGTTCGGTGGAGTAGCCGGTGCTGACGTGTGGCCGTCCGCCATCAGGTGAGTTCGGAGTCCACGGCCGGCCGGACCACGAGACGCGTCCATGCACCCACGTAGATCCGGTCGTCGCCGTCGACCTCGGTGCGTCCCGTGATCGGAGATGTCGGCAGCGGTCCGATGGCCGGCCCGACCCAGGTGCCGTTGCTCGAATCGAGATCCTCGATCCACCAGCGTCGCCCGTCACTGCTGAGCAGCGCCTGACGACGGCTCACCGCGGAGTCGATGCCGCAATCGATGTCCGGCACAGCCGTACGGCTCCGACGCCCGATCAACGCATCCGACCCCGTGATGCGGACGATCTCCGGAGGGGCCGGCGACGGGCACGTTTCGCCGGTGCTCTGCACGGCGAACCAATCCGGGTCGACCCACACCTCCACGACCCACTCGCCCGCCACCTCACGCGACGGCGGCCGGTTCACCGGTTTCGGCGCGGTCCGCACCGGGTCCGGCACGGGCTCGGCTTCGCGAGCCTCCTCGGCAGGTGCGGGCGTCGGTTCGACGGTCGGCTCGGCGACCGACGGCTCAGTTCCAAACGGCTCAGTTCCAAACGGCTCAGTGCCAGAGGGCTCGGAGAGCGGTGCGTCGAGTGAGTCGAGGTCGAGTGAACTCGGGACAGAACTGGCGGGCTCCTCGTCGGCGTCGGACGGCGCGACCGACTCGGCGCCGAGCGGGGCATCGGGGGCGTCAGGCTCGCTCAGCGGACCATCGGGGGCCTCGATGACCGGCTCGGGATCGGGCAACGACAGCGGAGTCAGGAAGGACGGTTCGCCACCGTCGACGCGGGGCATGACTCCGGTGGTGAAGTCGAAGCCGCACACCTCGCAGAACAGGTTGGCCTCGGCGTTGACGGCCTTGCAGTTCTCACACGTCTGCGTCGCGCCACCTGCAGGCACGCCGGCCGACGATGGCGCTGGAGCCGATGCCTGCAGTGCCTCGACGGACGCTGCGCTGCTGACCGCGCTCGGCGCGGGTGCCGCGGTCATGGGCATGCCGCAGACATCGCAGTAGTCCGTCGTGGAGCTCGCGTGGCCGGAGGGGCACTGCGTCATCGCTTGACCCGGGTGGTCTTGGTCGAGGCGGTGTCCAGGGCCATCTCGTCGAGCTTGTCGATGCGCTGCTTGAGACGCACGCGGCCGGTGCCGGCGTCGTCGATGTCGACCACGCGGGAGAGACGGTTGGTGGCGTCGTCGTTGCCCGTCTCCACGGCGAGCTGCACGGCACGCCCGAGGCGGGTCGTGGCGGTGACGTCGTCGCCGATCGACTTGGCCGCGAGGCCCTCCTGGATGGCTTGGGCCAGCTCGGTCTGCCCGGTGTAGTGGGCGACCTCGGGGCTGATGCGGGCCGTGAGCCCGGAGTCGTCGGACCACTTGGCCTTGACCAGGCCCTGCGTGACGACCTCGTCGCCGACCACGAGTTGCACTCGGGCAGCGAGCTGTTCGGCACCCACGGCCTTCGCGGGGAGTCGGACGGCGACGTGGTAGTCGCGGGTCTCGTCGCCCCACGATCCGGTCGGGAACGCCGAGGTCAACGGGTTGATGCTGGTGCGGCGGGAGGTGATGTCCTCCACCGTCGGGGCGACCTGACGCACGAACATCACCTCGGACCCCTGGGGGGCCCACACGCGCAGCGCGGCATCGGCGACGCCGCGTGCCATGGACGCACGCATCAGGCGCTCGAACTCCGCCGCCATGTCCTCGCGTCGCGGGATGAGGTCGACCGAGCCGAGCAGTGCCTCTGCGATGCGGCGTACCTCCTCCACCTGCCATGCGGCACCGAGCCCACGGCAGTCGGCCTGGAACCGGCCGCGGACGGACTCGATCGCCTGCGTCAACTGCTGCGGCGTCTCGTGCTGGTTCTCGCCATCGGTGAGCAGGATGACGTGCTTCTGCATGAGCGAGGGCACGGTGTCGAAGAGCTGCGCGGCCGCCAGCAGCCACGTTCCCATCGCGGTGCCGCCGTCGGCGTACAGCCGAGTCAGGGAGCGCTTGGCCTGCACGCGCGTCTCCGAGGACATCTGCACCATCGCGGCGGAGTATCCGTCGGGGTAGCAGAGCCGTGCCTGGTGGTTGCCCGCGACGACGGCGAACCAGACGCCGTCGAAGATCTGGTCGAGAGCGGCTGCGGCAGCCTCCTGAGCTGCGCGAACACCCGCAGCCTCCATGGAGCCCGACGTGTCGATGACGATGATCTCGCCCGCGTCGCCGCCGATGTTCTGCCCGGCCCGACCCGCGCCCTGGCAGGCGATCGAGACGATGGCGTGGACGTCGGTGGCACCCACCCCGAGGAACTCGTTCTGGTGAACGGTCGAGGAGAACTCAGCCATCGGTCGGTGCCTTTCGGTCGTCGTGCAGTCGTGCCGCGATCACGGTGATGTTGTCATGCCCGCCCATGGCGTTGGCCCAGGTGACCAGGCCCCGCGCGAGCAGCAGCGGCGACACGGATGGCCGGCCGGTCTCGCCACTCAGGCCGTCAGCGCCCGGCTGCGCTGCCTCAGGCTGGTCGCCGACCGACGCGGCGACATCGGCCACGACGGCCGCGAGGGCGTCGGCCTCGCTGGCGTAGTTCCACAGTCCGTCGGAGCAGACGATCAGCCAGCCCGGCCGGTCGACGTCGAGGCTGTTCGGTCGGGGCGCATGGTCGGGGGAGTCGATGCCGAGCCAGCGCGTGATGGTGTGGGCGCCGGGCCCGGTCTCCGCCTCCGCGCGTGGGGTGCCGAGCGCGATGCGCTCCTCGGCGACCGAGTCGTCGGTGGTCAGCAGGCGTGCGGGCTCGCCGTCGGGGAACCAGTACGCGCGCGAGTCACCCCCCGACCCGACGACGACATGTCCCGCCTCGACCGCTGCGGCCACGAAGGTGCAGGAGGGGTTGGTGTGGGCGGCGAGGTTGGCGCCCTGCGCGGTGAGCTCGGCGTGAACGGCATC
>DAMDJY010000115.1:0-11095 GCA_032100225.1 Mobilicoccus sp. | reverse complement strand
AACGCTCGAGCAGGCGGCTGTGCAGGTAGAACACGTCGCCCGGATAGGCCTCGCGGCCCGGCGGACGGCGCAGCAGCAGGGACACGGCGCGGTAGGCCTCGGCCTGCTTGCTCAGGTCGTCGAAGACGATGAGCACGTGCTTGCCGGCGTACATCCAGTGCTGGCCGATGGCCGAACCGGTGTACGGCGCGAGGTACTTGAAGCCGGCAGCGTCGGAGGCGGGGGCCGCGACGATGGTCGTGTACTCCATCGCGCCGGCCTCTTCGAGGGTTCCGCGCACGGAGGCGATCGTCGAACCCTTCTGACCGATGGCGACGTAGATGCAGCGGACCTGCTTGTCGGGGTCGCCGGACTCCCAGTTCTGCTTCTGGTTGAGGATCGTGTCGACCGCGACCGTGGTCTTACCGGTCTGACGGTCACCGATGATCAGCTGACGCTGACCACGGCCGACGGGGATCATCGAGTCGACAGCCTTGATACCGGTCTGCAGCGGCTCGTGAACCGACTTGCGGTTCATCACGTTGGGTGCCTGGAGCTCGAGCTCGCGGGTTCCTTCGCTCTTGATCTCGCCGAGACCGTCGATGGGCTGACCCAGCGGGTTGATCACGCGACCCATGAAGGCGTCACCGACGGGCACCGAGAGCACCTCGCCGGTGCGCTTGACCGGCTGGCCTTCCTGGATACCGGCGAAGTCACCGAGGACGATGACACCGATCTCGTGGACGTCGAGGTTCAGCGCCAGACCGAGGGTGCCGTCTTCGAACTGCAGCAGCTCGTTGGCCATCGCGGAGGGCAGACCCTCGACGTGCGCGATGCCGTCTCCGGCGTCGACCACACGGCCGACCTCTTCTCGGGTGGCCGCGTCGGGCTCGTAGGACTGCACGAAGGAGTCCAGTGCGGCCCGGATCTCCTCCGGACGGATCGTAAGCTCCGCCATCGTTTCGTCTCTCTCCTGTCAGCTCCTCCGGCGGGGCCGGGTGAGAAGCGGTGTGCTGCTGTGGTCTTCAAAAGGCAGTCGGTCGGACCGGCCACCCCGGGTGATCTGGGCGGGGACGCTCAGCTCGCGCCCATCGTGCGGCGAACGTCCTCGAGGCGTCGTGCCACCGTGCCGTCGATGAGTTCGTCACCGATCTGCACACGCAGACCGCCGATGACACTCGGGTCGACGACGACCGTGACGAACACCTGTCGGCCGTAGAGGGTGGTGAGACCCTCGGCAAGACGGGTGCGCTGCTGCGCATCCAGTTCGACGGCGCTCGTGACCACCGCGGTGATCTCGTTGCGACGCCGTGCGGCGATCTTCAACTGACGCCAGATGGCGGCCGAGTACTTGCGCCCGCGAGGGTGCAGCACGGGACGCTGGGCCAGCCAGACGGTGTCGGGCAGAGCCTTGCCGGCGAGCAGGTCGACGATGAGCTGGGCACGACGCTCCGGTGCGACCTCGGGCCGCGAGATCGCCGTGGCGAGCTCGTGATCGGAAGCGACCAGCCGTTCGAAGCGGAACAGTTCGTCCTCGACCTGGTCGAGGGCGCCGTCCTTCTCCGCGGCGGCGAGCACCGCGTCGATGCCGAGACGCTCGAGGGCGTCGACCATGTCACGGTCGGTGGTCCAGCGACCAGCCGCGACGGCTTCGAGCACGGTCAGCGCCTGGGGCGAGACCCGCTTCTCGAAGAGGCTGCGCGCCAGCGCCTTCTTGGGCCCCGCGTCACGCGATGGGTCCGAGAGAGCGCGCCGGAGCTGAGAGCCCGAGTCGACGGCTTCACCGATGGCGAACAACTCGCCCGCGAGCGTGCGTGCGTCGACCCCCGGCAGCACCTGCTGCAGAGTGTTTTCGGCCGATGCCCACGATCCGCGCGAGGGGCCCTCCATCAGCGCTCGACCCCCTCGGTGGTGGAGAGGGACTCACGACGGACGTCGCCCGCCTCGAGCTCCGAGAGGAACCGCTCGACGATGCCCTTCTGGCGGGCCTCGTCGTGCAGGGACTCGCCGACGATACGGCTGGCCAGGTCGGTCGACATGCGCCCGACCTCACCACGCAGACTGGTCATGGCCGCTTGACGCTCGGCCTCGACCTGCTTGTGCGCCGTCTCGACGATGCGTGCAGCTTCGGCCTGGGCCTCGCCGCGCATCTCGGACATGATGCTCGCGCCCTGCTCCCGCGCTTCTTCACGGATGTGAGCAGCCTCGGTACGGGCGTCGCTGAGCAGCACCTCGTACTGACGCTTGGTCTCCTCGGCCTCGGCCTGGGCCCGCTCGGCCTTCGACATCCCACCCTCGATGGCGGCGGTACGCGCTGCGTACGCCTGCTCGAGGTTGGGGACAACCTTCTTCGCAACGATGAAGAGGAAGAGGGCGAAGACGAGGGTCCCGAACACGAGTTCGGGCAGGTAGGGGAAGATTGGAAGCGCGTGCGCCTCCGGGTCCTGCGCCCCGCCCGCAGCCACGAACGCCGCGACCGGCACTCCGGCAACTAGCTGCACTGTGGACTCCTTGCGTTCCGGCCAGCGATCGACCGTGATCGATCGATTACAGGCGGATGAAGTAGAGCACCAGCGCGAAGATTGCGAGCGCCTCGGCGACAGCGAAGCCGAGGATGGCGATCGGCTGCAGCAGACGGCCGGACTCGGGCTGACGCGCAACACCGTTGATGTAGGCCATGAAGATCAGGCCGACGGCGAGGGCGGGGCCGAGCGTTGCCAGGCCGTAGCCGATCAGGGTGATGTCACCAGTCACGTTCTTGCCTCTTTCGTTCTTGTGTCTCCGGAAGCGGCATTCTGCCGACCGGACGGGGGGTTGTGTATTCGGTTGTCACTCCGCCCGAGAGCGGAAGGTCGTGGGGCCGGCTCAGTGTTCCTCGGCCAGGGCGCCGGCGATGTAGCTGGCGGCGAGCAGGGTGAAGACGAAGGCCTGCAAGAACTGGATCAGCATCTCGAAGCCGGTGAACACGATGCCCATGATCCACGCGGGGATGGCCGCGACACTCATGAGGCCGCCCGCCTGAAACAGCTCCCAGCCACCGACGATGAAGACGACGAGCAGGAGGTGACCGGCGAACATGTTGCCGAAGAGTCGCATGGCCAGCGTGAGCGGGCGGGTGATGAAGTACGTGATGATTTCGAGCACGAACAGTGCGGGCTTGAGCCACCCGGGCACGTCCGGGGGGACCATGTGCTTGAGGTAGCCGCCGATTCCGCCGTTCTGCTTGATGCCCACCCAGTGGTAGACGCAGTAGACGAAGAGCGTCAGCGCGATCGGGATGCCGATGCGTGCCGTGGGCGGCATCTGCACGCCGGGGGTGACCGCCATGAGGTTGCTGACCAGGATGAACATGAACAGCGCGAACAGCAGCGGAACGAACCGCATGAAGTGCTTGGTGCCGATCATGTCCTGCGCGATGTTGTTGCGCACGAACCCGTACAGACCCTCGGTGAGCCACTGCGCCTTGCCGGGCACGATGGCGGCCTTACGCGTGGACCACAACAGCCAGCTCGTCAGCAACAGGAAGACGATGACCAGGACGACCATGGGTCGCGTGATCGCGAGCGTCATGTCGCCGATGTGGCCGAAGTACCACATGGGCTGCCAGAAGTCGCTGGGCGAAGGGGGGAAGTGACTCTCCCCCTCGGCGGCCGCGAGGATGCCGGGGTGGGCACCGAGCGCGATCAGGCTCACGGGTTCTCCTTGGTCGAGATGGTGTGACGTACGTCTGCCACGGAGCAGGACGGCGGATACACCGGGATGTGCCGGGCCGCACTCATCGAATGTTCAGGTCGGCCGCTCATGATCTACCGTACCGGAGCCAGACGACGTAGAGCGCCAAAGCCATGCCGAGGACTATGCCGATCGGCGTGAAGAAGCCGGTACCCAGCCAGCGGTCGAGCAGCCCCCCGAGCACCCCGTAGGTGAGAGGTCCGGCCAGCAGGTAGGCGCTGACGACCGTTCCGGTGCCGTCGGCACCGAATCCCTGGCGCTCCTCGTCGGGCGCAACGGATTCGGAACTGGGGGTGCTGCGGTCCTCGGTCACGCGCCGGCCGCCTTGCTCACCGGGCTGAACACGAGGATGCGCGAGGTCTGGAATCCGCGCACCTGCCCGATGATCCAGGCGAAGACTGCGGCGATGCCACCGACGGCCACTCCGGTGTCGTCGATGAACGGCGCACCGCGGAGGACGAACGCCACGGCAGTGAGGGCGGCCAGTTGTCCGGCGTAAACCACGTAGGCACCGATCATCGCCAGACCGGGTTGTGCCCCGGGGCCGGCGAGGATGAAGGACAGCGCCAAGACTCCGAGCGCAAAGGTCGCGGTGACGGCGAGCCCGGCACCGAGTGCGGACCATGCGCCCATCGGGCCTCGGAACGCGGCGCAACCGAGGGCACAGACAACGCTCGTCGCTGCTGCCGAGGTGGTCCCCCAGACCACCATGCGAGACAACGGTGCACAGCCGTAGGCGTCTGATGACGCTCGCGACATGGTGCACCTTTCACCGCCGTTGGGGAGGACCGCATCATCCGCAGGGATCGACGAAACGCACGAAAAGTACGCTTCGGAAGCTGCGGGGATACGCGTGAAGATTACCACAGAGCACCTGTCAAGACCCATTCTCGGCGGCATGTGAAGCCGCACACAGCCCCGCTGACCAGCGACGTTTCACCTATTGGAGGTCCCCGTGGCTCCCGAGGTCGACGCTCGTCTGTGGGCCAGCCAACGCGGCAGCCGGGCGGTGAGAAGCAGGGCAGCGACGACTCCCACCACGATGCCGACGAGCGGAAGCGGTCCGTCGACGAAGGCGAACGACGTGACGCCGAACGCGATGATCGCGGCCCAGAGATAGAGGAGCAGAACAGCGCCACGGTGGGAATGGCCGAGCTGCAGCATCCGGTGCTGGAGGTGCTGGGCGTCGGGGTGCCAGGGCCGTTGACCGCGGCGGGTGCGACGGATGATCGCGAGCGTCATGTCGAGCAACGGGATCGACATGATCGCCAGCGGTAGCGCGATGGGAAGCACGATCGCCACGACGTCGTTGGGGCCCGTCTGGACCGTGGGGTCGATGTTGCCCATCATCGAGATCGTCGCGGCCGACAGGAGCAGGCCGAGGAGCAGTGCCCCGGCGTCACCCATGAAGAGGCGGGCGGGGTTGAAGTTGTGCGGCAGGAACCCGAGGCAGCACCCCAGGAGGGCAGCAGTCACGAACGTGGCCGTCGAGAAGACATTGGGCGGGTTGTACTGGAACGACAGCTGATAGGCGTAGAAGAAGAACGCCAGCGAGGCGATCGCCACGATTCCGGCCGCCAGCCCGTCCAGGCCGTCGATGAAGTTGACGGCGTTGATGGTGACCACGACGATCGCGATCGTCAGCGCCATGAGCACCGGCCCGGGCAACACGGTGACCCCGAACAGCGGGATCGAGAGCAGCTGCACTCCCCCGACCGCCATCGCGCCCGCGGCGATGATCTGCCCCGCGAGCTTGGTCAGCCAGTCGAGCTCACGCACGTCGTCGATCGCCCCCACCAGGGTGATGAGCAGCGCCCCGATGACGATGCCGCCGATCTCGGGACTGTCGAAGATCTGCGACAGGTGCTGCAACCGGGTGGCCACGGCGACCGCCGCCAGAAATCCCAGGAGCATCGCCACTCCCCCGAGCCGAGGAATGGGCACCTTGTGCACGTCACGCGCGCGTACCGCCGTCATCGCACCGATCCGAACGGCGAGAGCCCGCACCACCGGGGTGAGGGCATACGTCACCGCCGCGGCGATCACGAAGACGAACAGGTACTCGCGCATCCTGCGGGCTCAGAGCTCGGTGCGCGGAGCGTCGCCCTGCACCGAGTCCGCCACGTCGCCGGCCGCGTGGGAGCCGGTCCGACCAGCCTCGGCGGTGGGAGCGGCCTCGGCGAGGTCGGTCGTCTCGACAGCCTCGTCCGAAGCTGCAGCTATGTCGCTCTCGACAGGCGTGACGACGGGTGTGTCCGTGTCGGCTGGTGCGTCGGCGTCGGCAGGCACGTCTGCGTCGGCGTCGCGGGCAACTCGCTGTTCGACCTCGTCCTCCTGGACGACGGCGAGGATGTCGGATTCGGGGATCGCGCCGTGGCGGAGGGTGACGGGGGCGTCGCCGGTGCAGTCGACGATGGTCGAGGGCTCGCCCTCACCGCTGGGCCCGGCGTCGAGGTACACGGTGACGCTGGGGCCGAGTTGGCTGGCGGCCTCGGTGATGGTGCGGGCCGGGGGTTCGCCCGTGCGGTTGGCGCTGGTGACGGCCATCGGGCCGGTCTCCGACAGGAGCGCGAGGGTGAGCGGCTGATCGGGCATGCGCACGGCGACGGTGCCGTTGGTCTCGCCGAGATCCCACATCAACGACGCCTGAGCACGGACGATGATCGTCAGCGCGCCGGGCCAGAACCGCTCCACGAGGCGACGGGCGTAACCGGGCACGTCGGTGGCGAGGCCGTCGATCGTGCGGGGACTGGGCACGAGGACGGGAGGCGGCATCTCCCGCCCGCGGCCCTTGGCATCCAGCAGGGTGGCAACGGCCGCGCTGTCGAAGGCGTCGCAGCCGATGCCGTACACGGTGTCGGTGGGAACGACGACGAGGTGACCGGAGCGGACGGCATCCACGGCTGCGGTGATGCCCCTCTCGCGGCCGTCGTCGGTGCTCGTGTCGATGACGGGGCTCATGGGCTGCAGTCTAGGAGTCGAGCCGACCTCTGCTCGCTACACCTGGCGGAGACGGCGCGTGGCCGACCGGTCAGATCGTCGTGAGCAGCGATCTCACTCCAGCGACCGTCCTGCGCCAACACGGCGAGCAGCGCGTCGGACTGGACGCTCGCGTGCTCCATGACGAGCAGGCCGCCGGGCCGCAGCAGCACCGCGGCAGCCTCGATCACGGCCTTCGGCACGAGCAGTCCGTCGTCACCCCCGCCGTAGAGGGCCATGTGCGGATCGTGTTCGGCAACCTCGACATCGACGGGCACAGCGTCCGGCGGGATGTAGGGCGGGTTGCTCACGACGACGGCGACCCGTCCGCGCAGATCGCTCAGCGTGGCGAGGTCTCCGGTGACGTCGTCGACGTGCAGCGTCACGGGCAAGCCCGTCGCGGCAATGTTGCCCCGCGCCCAGATCGCGGCCTCCTCAGACAGTTCGACGGCGTGGACAGTCACGCCCGGAACCTCATCGGCGACGGACAACGCGATCGCGCCGGACCCGGTGCACAGATCGATCACCACGGGAGCAGCGTCGACGGCGGCTCCCGGTGGCTCGGCAGAACGCCCAGCCGCCTCGGCAGCTGCTTCTCCATTCCTGCCGGTCAGCCCGTCGCGAGCACGCCTGGCCTCACCGATCGCGAGTTCGGCGACCGTCTCGGTCTCGGGGCGAGGAACGAAGACACCCGGCCCGACGCTCAGCTCGAGGTGACGGAACGGCGCCCGCCCGGTGAGGTGTTGGAGCGGTTCGCGGGCGCAGCGGCGCGTCAGCAGCGGCGCGAACCACTCGGCAGCCTCGACCGGGAAGGTGTGGCCGAGGAGCGTGCGGCGTCGCAGCTCGGAGGCGTCGATCTCGAGCACGTGCGCCATGAGCACGCTCGCGTCGACACCGGGCCCGTCGATCCCTGCCACGGCCAGCCGAGCACTCGCCTGCCGCAGCACCTCACGCAGCGGTGCCTCGCGTCCTCCCCCATCCGGTGGCGTCTCGTGCTGCGCGTCGTCCGTCGTGTCGCCGAACATCAGGAGTCGTCCCCTGACAGAGCGGCCATCCTCGCGAGCTCGTCGGCCTCGATCGCCGAACCGACCACCAGGTCCAGATCTCCGTCGAGCACGGAGTCGAGGTTGTACGCCTTGAAGCCGGTGCGGTGGTCGGCGATGCGGTTCTCGGGAAAGTTGTACGTGCGAATGCGTTCGCTGCGGTCGACCGTGCGCACCTGGCTGCGCCGGGCGGCGGACGCCTCGGCCTCGGCGGTGTCTCGGGCGGTCTGCAAGAGGCGGGCGCGCAGCACGCGCAGCGCCGACTCCTTGTTCTGCAACTGGCTCTTCTCGTTCTGACACGAGACGACGATGCCGGTGGGCAGGTGCGTGATGCGCACGGCCGAGTCCGTCGTGTTGACGCTCTGCCCGCCCGGGCCGGAGCTGCGGTAGACGTCGATGCGCAGGTCGTTGGGGCCGATCTCGACCTCGGTCTCGTCCTCGACCTCGGGGAGCACGAGCACTCCGGCGGCAGACGTGTGGATACGGCCCTGGCTCTCGGTGACGGGAACCCGCTGCACGCGGTGGACGCCGCCCTCGTACTTGAGCCGCGCCCACGGCGCCTCGCCGGGAGCCGCGACGCCCTTGGCCTTGACGGCCACCTTGACGTCCTTGTAGCCGCCGAGGTCGGACTCCGTGGCGTCGATGATCTGGGCGCTCCACCCGCGACGCTCGGCGTAGCGCAGGTACATGCGCACGAGATCCCCGGCGAACAGGGCCGACTCCTCGCCGCCCTCCCCTGCCTTGACCTCGAGGATCACGTCGCGGTCGTCGTCCTCGTCGCGCGGCAGCAGCAGGAGGCGCAGCGTCGAGGCGGCCTCGTCGCGCGCCGCCTCGAGCACAGGCACCTCGGCGGCGAAGGACTCGTCGTCGGGCGCGAGTTCACGCGCAGTCGCGAGATCGTCCTCCGCAGCCATCAGCGCGTGCGCCGCCGCGACGGTCGGACCCAGCGCTGCGTACCGCTTGTTGATCCGCCGGACGAGGGTCTGATCGGAGAGCACCTCGGGATCGGACAATCGCGCCTCACACTCGGCGTGCTCGGCCAACGCCGGTTGCGCAGAGGCCAACAGGGACGGATCGACGGACATCAGGCACCTCGGGGTGATCATAGGACGGAGAGGGGGAAACAGCAGAACGCCGACCTCCCACATGGGGAGGTCGGCGTTCGAGGCGCTGCTACTTGGCGTCCTTCTTGCCGTAGCGCTGGTTGAAGCGGGCCACGCGACCACCGGTGTCGAGGATCTTCTGCTTGCCCGTGTAGAACGGGTGGCACTGGCTGCACACGTCGGCGCTGATGCGGCCGCTCGTGGCGGTGCTACGGGTGACGAACTCGGCACCGCAGGTGCACGTCACGGTGGTCTCGACGTAGTCGGGGTGGATGTCCTTCTGCACGGCACTCTCCTAGGTCTCGGGCACACCGGGTCGCTTTGCTCGACGATCCTCCGGTTGGAGTCGAGCACGAATACCGCCGATCAAGGCGGCCTCCGATGCGTGAACCGGCAGCCAACGATCTATCTTGCCAGACCTGACGCCCAGCGCCTAACTGCCCAGCCCCCGCCACAACGCCGAGTCCCGGCGCCGCATTCCCGCAGCCACTCACCAGCGCCACCAACCGACGCGGCGAACGGCAACGGGCCCGTCACCACGACGGTGACGGGCCCGTTGAAACAGGAATCGAGGCGATCAGTCGTCGAGGTCCTTGATGTTGGCCGTCTGCTGGATGGTCATGAGGAACTCGGCGTTGCTCGGCGACTTCTTGAGTCGGTCGATGAGCAACTCGATGCCCTGCTGCTGGTCGAGCGCGGCGAGCACCCGGCGCAGCTTCCACATGATCTTGAGCTCCTCGGCCGCGAGCAGGATCTCCTCGCGACGCGTCCCCGAGGGGTTGACGTCGACGGCGGGGAAGATGCGGCGGTCGGCGAGCGAACGCGACAGGCGCAGCTCCATGTTTCCGGTGCCCTTGAACTCCTCGAAGATGACCTCGTCCATCTTGGACCCGGTCTCGACCAGGGCCGTGGCGAGGATCGTCAAGGAGCCGCCGTTCTCGATGTTGCGTGCCGCGCCGAAGAACTTCTTCGGCGGGTACAGCGCGCTCGAGTCGACACCACCGGACATGATGCGGCCGCTCGCCGGTGCGGCGAGGTTGTAGGCGCGACCGAGGCGCGTGATCGAGTCGAGGAGCACGACGACGTCGTGACCCATCTCGACCAGACGCTTGGCGCGCTCGATGGCCAGCTCCGCGACCGTGGTGTGGTCCTCGGCCGGACGGTCGAAGGTGGAGGCGATGACCTCACCCTTGACCGTGCGCTGCATGTCGGTGACCTCCTCGGGACGCTCGTCGACGAGGACGACCATGAGGTGGGTCTCGGGGTTGTTGGCCGCGATCGCGTTGGCGATGGCCTGCAGGATCAGCGTCTTACCGGCCTTCGGCGGCGAGACGATGAGACCACGCTGGCCCTTACCGATGGGCGCGACCAGGTCGATGATGCGGGTGGTCAGCACGTTGGGCTGCGTCTCCAGACGCAGACGCTGCTGCGGGTAGAGCGGCGTCAACTTGCCGAACTCGACCCGGCCCTTGGAGTCCTCGGGCGACATGCCGTTGACCGTGTCGACACGCACCAGCGCGTTGAACTTCTGACGCGCGGGGAGCTGCTCGCCCTCACGCAACGCACGCACCGCACCGGTGACCGCGTCACCCTTGCGCAGGCCGAACTTCTTGACGAAGCTCATCGGCACGTACACGTCGTTCGGGCCGGGCAGGTAACCGCTCGTGCGCACGAACGCGGCATTGTCGTTGAGCTCGAGGATGCCGCCCACCGGCACGATCACGTCGTCCGCCGCGATCTGCTGCTGGTCGGTGTCCATCACGTCGTCGTAGCCGCCCTGGCCACGGTTGTTGCCACGGCGCTTGCGGTCGCGGCTGCGCTGACGGTTACGGCGACGTCCGCCACGGCCGTCACCGTCGTCGTCCCGGTCATTGCGGTTGTTGCGGTCGTCGCGACCATTGCGGTCGTTGCCGCTGCGGTCGTCACGGTCATCGCGGCGGTCGTCGCGGTTCCGGTCGTTTCCGTTGCGGTCGTTGGCGCCACGGTCATCACGCTGGCCGTTGTCGCGGTTGGCGCTGCGGTCGTTGCCGCCGCGGTCGTCACGGTTGCCGTTGCCATTGCGGTCGTTGCCATTGCGGTCGTTACCGCCACGGTCGTCACGCTGGCCGTTGCGGTCGCTGCCGCCGCGGTCATCGCGGTTCGGTCGCTCGTTGCGCTGGCCGTTGTCCCGGGCGTCACGACGCTCGGGGCGTTCGCTGTCCTGCTGACGCGGGGTGCGTTCGCTGTCCTGCTGACGCCCGGGGCGGTCGTCGCCCTGCT
>DAMDJY010000114.1:10918-11137 GCA_032100225.1 Mobilicoccus sp. | reverse complement strand
GGACTGGGACTCGGAGTCGCCCGCGGTGGCGGAAGCGTCGGACCGGGGGCTCGACTGCTCGTCCTTCGTCTGACGCGGCTGCTGCGCCTGCGGCTGCTGCGCGGGGGCCTGCTGCGCGGGGGCCTGCTCGGGAGCGGTGCGGGGGGCAGAACCACCGCCCTGGCGCTCGCGGATGACGGCGATGAGGTCGCCCTTACGCATCTTCTCGGTGCCGGTGAT
>DAMDJY010000114.1:0-10908 GCA_032100225.1 Mobilicoccus sp. | reverse complement strand
GCAGTGAGGCCGCGGCGCTTGGCCGGTTCGGCGGTGCCTGCGAGCTCGGTGGTGTCGGTCACGTGGGTCCTTCCCCTCGGTTCCGCTCGATCCGGCGGTCAAGGTGGGGGTTGTCGTGCCTCCGGGTCATCCGCGAACACGAAAGCCGCAGAGCCGTAGAGGCGTCGGAGCCGCTGATCCGGGCGTGGGTCACCCGCCCGCAGAGGCGGGCAGGCAGGCACGAAAGCCGAAACTGCAGCGATTGTGGCGTCCAAAGGGAGCGGATGTTGTAGCTCGATCGAGTCCGGTGCTGTACCGGTGCAGATCAGGACCTGACCGCGCGCTCTCCGAGAGACGTGCCCAATGTAGCACGCCGTACGCAAACACCCACGTCGGGAACGCCGGGACGCAACCGAGTCCACTGCTCCGCCAGCTGCGCGGGGGCCTGAACATCGTCCGCGACGGGCGTCGTGGTGAGCACGAGAACGCTGGGTCCGGCACCGGAGATGACGGCGGCGTGTTCCTGAGCTCGCAACGCGTCGACCAGCGCCATTGCGTCGGAATAGGACTCGCGACGCTGCTCCTGGTGCAGCCAGTCGACAGTCCCGGGCAGTAACAGTGCAGGGTCCAGCGTCAACGCGTGGACGAGCACGCCGGCACGCGCCGAATTGAGCGCCGCGTGAGGATGCGGGACCTGCGCGGGCAACACGGCCCGTGCCGTCGCCGTGGACAGTTGGATGGCAGGCACGAAGACGATGGGCTCGATGTCGGAGTGCAGCGGAAGCCGGATCGTGCGGACCGGAGGCACGGACTGTGGCGCCTCGTTCGGCAAAAGATAAGAGAGAGTTGCGCCGCCGTACACACTGGCCGAGGCGTTGTCGGGGTGCCCCTCGAGGAGACCGGCGAGATCGTTGACCGCATCGAGGTCGATCGGGACCGGGGTGCCGTCCGGCGTCCCCTCTGCCGCCTCGGGGCGGGTGAGTCCGTGGGCGAGCGCGATACCCGCGACGATCGCCGCCGCCGAGCTGCCCATCCCCCGGCCCATGCGGATCGTGTTGCGGCAGACGAGGGTCAACCCTGCGGGTCGCTCCACGCCGAGCTCGTCCCACGCCCGGTACATCGTCGCGACGACGAGGTGGGTCTCATCGGTCGGAACGCCCTGAGAGTCGGGGCCCAGGTCCAGCTCCAGCCCCGGTTCGGCCCGCACAACCGCGCGGTAGGAGTCGTAGACCCCCAACGCCAGCCCCATCGAGTCGAACCCGGGACCGAGGTTGGCGGCACTCGCCGGAACGACGACGTCCACGGCCGCCCCGGGGCGCAGCGCCAAGGCAGGAGTGGTCACTCCCCTTCCACCCGCATGACGGAGTTGACGCCGACGACGATGTCGAGATCGCCGATCTCGGCGACCGTCGCCGACAGCGCCTCGTCGGTGGCGGTGTGGGTGACGATGACGAGTTCTGCCCGTCCGCGGCCGCCGTCCTCCGGCTGAACACCGGCGCTCTGACGGACCTGCTGGATCGAGACGCCGTGGTGGGAGAACGCGGTCGCGACCTGCGCCAACACACCGGGACGGTCGGCCACGTCGAGGCTCAGATAGTAGCGCGTGCGGGCCTGACCCATCGGCAGGACGGGCAGGTCGGCGTACGTGCTCTCGGCCGGTCCGCGACCACCGACGACGCGGTGACGTGCGACGGCGACGACATCACCGAGAACGGCCGAGGCCGTCGGGTCGCCACCGGCGCCCGGGCCGTAGAACATCAGGGATCCGGCTGCGCTGGCCTCGACGAACACGGCGTTGAACGCCTCGCGCACACCGGCGAGCGGGTGGCTGCGCGGGATCATCGCCGGGTGGACGCGCACCGAGATGCCGTCTCCCCCGCCGGGTGCCCCGGCCGTGCGCTCACAGATGGCGAGCAGCTTGACGACACAGTCCATCTCGGCGGCGGCACGCACGTCGGAGGCCGTGACCTCGCTGATGCCCTCGCGGTAGACGTCGCCTGCGGTCACGCGGCTGTGGAACGCGAGCGAGGCGAGGATCGCGGCCTTCGCGGCCGCATCGAATCCCTCGACATCGGCGGTCGGGTCGGCCTCGGCGTATCCGAGCGCCTGCGCCTGCTCGACGGCCTCGGAGTAGCCCTGACCGGAGGAGTCCATCTTGTCGAGCACGTAGTTGGTCGTGCCGTTGACGATGCCGAGTACCTTGCTCACGTCGTCACCGGCGAGCGACTCGCGCAGCGGACGCAGCAACGGGATGGCCCCGGCGACCGACGCCTCGTAGTACAGGTCGACGCCGTTCTTGGCCGCCGCCTCGTACAGAGTCGGGCCGTCTTCGGCCAGCAACGCCTTGTTGGCGGTGACGACACTCGCGCCGTGCTCGAACGCTCGAAGGATGAGGGACCGGGCGGGCTCGATGCCGCCGATGACCTCGACGACGATGTCGGCCCGCGTCACGAGCTCCTCGGCGTCGGTCGTGAAGACCTCCGGCGGCAGCCCCGTCTCGGCACGATCACGGCCCTCGCGGCGGACCGCGACACCGACGACCTCCAGCGGGCGGCCGATGCGCGCAGTGAAGTCGTCCCGCCCGTCGACGAGCAGCCTCGCCACCGACGTACCGACGACACCGCAACCCAACAGGGCCACGCGCAACGGGGTCTCGTTGTCCTTCACTCGATCTCTCCTTCTCGAACGGCTCACCCCATCGTGCCCGACTCGCCGCCCCGACCGGGCATCCGACCCGGCAGTGTCCCACCGGTCGACCTCCGAGCGTGGTCGGGGCGGGCGAATGTCAGTCGACGTCGAGCGCGAGGATGTCCTCCACGGTCTCGCGGCGCACAATGACGCGGGCCTGACCGTCGTTCACCGCGACGACCGGTGGCCGCGGCACGTGGTTGTACTGACTCGACAGGGCGCGGCAGTAAGCGCCGGTGCCGGGCACCGCGATGAGGTCACCGGGGTGGACGTCGCTCGGCAGGTACTCGTCCATGACGACGATGTCGCCACTCTCGCAGTGCTTACCGACGACGCGCGACAGCATCGGCTCGGCCTCGCTCTCGCGCGCGGCCATCGTGCACGAGTAGTCCGCGGCGTAGAGGGCCGTTCGGGCGTTGTCGCTCATGCCGCCGTCGACCGAGACGTAGGCGCGACGGCCGCCGCTGCCCAGTTCGACCTCCTTGACCGTGCCCACCTCGTACAGCGTGTAGCCCGCGGAGCCGACGATCGCGCGGCCCGGCTCGATCGAGACGCGCGGCACCGCGACCCCGGCCGACTCACACGTGCGGTGGACGATCTCGGCCAGGCCCGCACCGAGGTCGCCGGGTGCCATCGGCGTGTTCTCGCTGGTGTAAGCGATGCCGAACCCGCCACCGAGGTCGACCTCCGGCATGACGTGGCCGCGCTGCGCGACTTCCGCGTGCAGTCCGAGCAGACGCCCCGCGGCGACCTCGAACCCGGCGGTGTCGAAGATCTGGCTGCCGATGTGGCTGTGCAGGCCGCGCAGGTCGAGCGCGTCGGGCTCCGCGAGGATCGCCTCGACCGCCTTCATCGCCTGGCCGCCCGCGAGGCTGAACCCGAACTTCTGGTCCTCGTGCGCGGTGGCGATGTACTCGTGCGTGTGCGCCTCGACGCCGACCGTGACGCGCACCATCACGGGCGCGACGACGCCGAGACGGCGGGCGACCTCGGCGACGCGGTCGATCTCCTGGTGCGAATCGACGACGATCCGCCCGACCCCGTACTCCAGGGCCGCCTCGATCTCGGCGACCGACTTGTTGTTGCCATGCATGCCGATGCGCTCGGCGGGAAAGCCGGCGCGCTTGGCCACGGCGAGTTCGCCGCCGCTGCACACGTCGAGGAACAGACCCTCTTCGTCGACCCAGCGGGCCACCGCGGTGCAGAGGAACGCCTTGCCCGCGTAGTAGACGTCGAGCCCGCCGTCTGCGGCGAAGGGGGCGGAGAACTCGTCGCGGAAGGCGCGCGCGCGGCGGCGGAAGTCGGCCTCGTCGAGCACGTAGGCGGGAGTACCGAACTCGGCCGCCAGATCGGCCGCGCGCACTCCCCCGACGACGAGGTGGCCGTCGTCGTCACGCTGGGCACCCTCGGGCCAGAGCTGCGTCAGCAGGGCGTTGACATCACGCGGAAAGGGCAGCCACTGCGGCGGGCCGCCGTACCCCTCGGCGTGGAGGGCACCGGCCTCGTGGGCGCGCATGTTCATAGGGATCCTCCGTCTCGACAGCTGGCGCCCCGAGGATCCCGCCGTCCGCCCCTCGGGCGCACAGGCGTCCACCAGGCGGACCGGCCTGCACCTGCCGCACCGACGCCGCGTGGCCACACCGGCCCTGACACACGTGGGCGAGGACGCACGAAAACGCGCACAGGCCCGGCCGATCGGCCGGGCCTGTGCGGACGAGATGTGTCAGAGGCGCTCGGGCGCGCTGACGCCGAGGAGGTCGAGACCGTTGGCGAGGACCTGCCGCGTGGCGTCGTTGAGCCAGAGGCGGGTGCGGTGCAGGTCGCTGACGGGCTCGGCCACACCGTCGACGACAGCGGGGCGGACGCGGCACTCGTCGTACCACTTGTGGTACTTGGAGGCGAGGTCCTCGAGGTAGCGCGCGATGCGGTGCGGCTCGTAGAGCGCGGCCGACTGGGCGACGACGCGTGGGTAGTCGCCGAGGATCGCGAGCAGTGCAGCCTCGGACGGGTCGGTCAGCAGCGACGGCTCGAACGCGTCGTCGCGGAACACGCCGTCCTCCTCCGCCAGGCGGTGGACGTTGCAGGTGCGGGCGTGGGCGTACTGCACGTAGAACACGGGGTTCTCGTTGGTGCGCCGCGAGAGCAGGTCGAGGTCGATGTCGATGTTGGAGTCGGTCGAGTTGCGCGTCAGGGAGTACCGCGCGGCGTCGGTCCCGACGGCCTCGACGAGGTCTTCGAGCACGACGACGGTGCCGGCGCGCTTGCTCATCCGCACGGGCGCCCCGTCCTTGACGAGGTTGACCATCTGCCCGATGAGGATGACGAGGTTGTCGCGCGGGGTGTCACCGAACGCGGCGCACATCGCCATCATGCGGCCGACGTAGCCGTGGTGGTCGGCGCCCAGCATGATGATCGACTGGTCGAAGCCGCGCTCACGCTTGTCGAGGTAGTAGGCGAGGTCACCGGCGAAGTAGGCGGCCTCCCCGTCGGACTTGATGACGACCCGGTCCTTGTCGTCACCGAAGTCGGTGGTGCGCAGCCACTTCGCGCCGTCACGGTCGTCCATGCGGCCGAGCTCGGTGAGGCGGGCCACGGCGCGGTCGACGGCGCCGGAGGTGTGCAGGTTGTTCTCGTGGAAGTACACGTCGAAGTGGACGCCGAAGTCCGCCAGCGACTTCTTGATCTCCGTGAACATGAGGTCGACACCGACCGCGCGGAAGGTCTCCTGCGCCTCGGCGTCGGGCTTGTCGAGAACGTTCGGCTCGATCGCGATGACGCGGTTCGCGATGTCGTCGATGTAGCCGCCTGCGTAGCCGTCCTCGGGGGCAGGCTCACCCTTCGCGGCGGCGAGCAGCGAGCGCGCGAACCGGTCGATCTGGCCGCCGTGGTCGTTGAAGTAGTACTCACGGGTGACCTGGCCACCGGCGGCGGTGAGGACGCGAGCCAGTGAGTCGCCGACCGCGGCCCAGCGCGTACCGCCGAGGTGGATCGGGCCGGTGGGGTTGGCCGAGACGAACTCGAGGTTGATCTTGCGGCCGCCCAGCGCGTTGCCCGTACCGAACGCGGCACCGGCCTCGAGGATCTGCTTGGCGAGCTCACCGGCGGACGCGGCGTCGAGGGTGATGTTGAGAAACCCGGGGCCGGCGACGTCGGCCGCTGCGATCCCGTCGACAGCGGCGAGCTGCGCTGCGACCTTGTCGGCGAGCTCCCGCGGGTTCATGCCCGCCTTCTTCGCGAGCTGCAGCGCGACATTGGTCGACCAGTCGCCGTGGTCGCGGTTCTTCGGTCGCTCCACCCGGGGCACGGCGATGGACTCGACCTCTAGCGGGAGATCGCCTGCGCGTGCGGCGTCGGTGAGGATGCGGTGAAGGACGGCTGCGAGATCTTCGGGAGTCACGCGCACAGTCTACGAACGCCCAAGGCCTGCCCTGCGCCGCTGCCCGCGGGGGCCGCCATCAGGCGGTCAACGGGCGATCGGGACAGCTCCCCGGTCGGGCTCACCACGCGTGATCGACGCCGTGCACGGCTGCTGCGCGGTGCTGGTAGTCTGCTTCGGTGCCGCAGACCTCTCGGTCTGCGTTCATCACATCGGCCCCCGTAGCTCAGGGGATAGAGCACCGCCCTCCGGAGGCGGGAGCGCAGGTTCGAATCCTGCCGGGGGCGCCGACAACGAATCGACGAGGGTCTCGGGAATCACCCCGAGGCCCTTTTCGCTGCCCTCCCGTGGCGTTGTCAGGAGGGTGCCGGAGGTCCCTCGGACGCGAATGTGCGCACGAGAGCAGGTGCGCCGGGCGTACCTTGAAGCCCCCGCGCGGGGCGCACCTCGCCCCGCCTGCACGACATCCAGCGCCACAAGCGCCGAGAAGGAGGGTGCGATGTCCACACCGGCATACCACAAAACCCCGGTCAACCGGCCGGCGGGTCTGCGTGAACTGACGATCCGCGGCGTGATCATCGGTGGCGTCATCACGCTGGTCTTCACCGCCGCGAACGTCTACCTCGGCCTCAAGGTCGGCCTGACCTTCGCCACCTCGATCCCCGCCGCGGTCATCTCCATGGCCGTGCTGCGGTTCTTCAAAGACCACTCGATCGTCGAGAACAACATCGTCCAGACCATCGCGTCTGCAGCAGGCACATTGTCGGCGATCATCTTCGTCCTGCCCGGCCTGGTCATGCTGGGCTACTGGGCAGGTTTTCCGTACTGGACGACGGCCGCGGTCTGCTTCTTCGGCGGCGTTCTCGGCGTCATGTACTCCATCCCGCTGCGCCGCGCGCTCGTCACCGGCTCCGACCTGCCCTACCCCGAGGGTGTGGCCGCGGCAGAGGTACTGCGCGTCGGCGACTCGGTCGGCGGAGCCGAAGAGAACAAGCGTGGCCTCAAGGTCATTCTCGCGGGCGCGCTGGGCGCAGCGGGGTTCCTGCTGCTCGCCAAGCTCAAGTTCGTCGCCGAGGGCGTCGAGAAGGTCTTCCGCCTCGGCTCCGGCGGAACGATGGTGGGCACCAGCCTGTCGCTCGCGCTCATCGGCGTCGGTCACCTCGTGGGCATCACCGTCGGTATCGCCATGATCGTCGGCGTCATCATCTCCTTCATCATCCTGCTGCCGATGTACACCGCCGGCCAGATCGGCACAGGCGAACTCGCGGACGTCGTCGGCGCCGCGTTCTCCGGCAAGATCCGCCTCATCGGCGCCGGCACCATGGGCGTCGCAGCCCTGTGGACGCTGTTCAAGATCATCGGCCCCATCGTCAAGGGCATCAAGGACGCGCTCGCCTCGTCCAGCGCCCGCGCCTCCGGGCAGGAGGTCGACATCACCGAACGCGACATGCCGTTCACGTACGTCGTCGGCGTCACGCTCGCCTCGATGGTCCCGATCGGTGCGTTGCTCTGGCTCTTCACCCGTGGAACCCCGCTCGAGGGCAACTCCATGGGCCTGGTCATCACGTCGATCCTCTACGTGCTGCTCGTCGGCCTCTTCGTCGCCTCGGTGTGCGGGTACATGGCCGGTCTCATCGGTGCGTCGAACTCCCCGATCTCCGGAGTCGGCATCATCGTCGCCGTCACCGCAGCACTGCTCATCAAGGCGGTGCACGGAGCCGGAACCGGTGCCATGACCGAGGCCCTGGTCGCCTACACGTTGTTCACGACGGCCATCGTCTTCGGTGTCGCCACGATCTCGAACGACAACCTGCAGGACCTCAAGACCGGTCAGCTCGTCGGCGCCACGCCGTGGAAGCAGCAGGTCGCGCTTATCATCGGTGTCGCCTTCGGCTCGATGATCATCCCGCCGATCCTCGACGTGATGAACAAGAGCTTCGGCTTCGCCGGCGCACCCGGAGCCGGGCCCGACGCCCTCGCCGCCCCGCAGGCCTCGCTCATCTCGACTCTCGCCAAGGGCGTCCTCGGCGGCGGACTCGACTGGAGCCTCATCGGCATCGGCGCCCTCATCGGCTGCGTCATCGTTGCCGTGGACGAGGTGCTCCGCAAGACCACCACGCGCATGGCCCTGCCGCCGCTCGCCGTCGGCATGGGCATGTACCTGCCCATCTCCCTCACGCTGATGATCCCCATCGGCGCCCTACTGGGTCTGCTCTACGACCGGTGGGCCGACCGCCGCGCCAACCCCGAGGCCACCAAGCGCCTCGGCGTGCTGCTCGCCACCGGCCTCATCGTCGGTGAGAGCCTCTTCGGCGTGCTGTTCGCCGGCATCGTCGCCGCCACCGGTGACGACTCCGCCCTCGCGATCATGGGTGAGGGCTTCGAGCCCATCGCCAACATCGCCGGTGTCCTCGTGTTCGCCGCCATCGTCCTGGGCCTCTACGCCTGGGTCCGTTCCCTGGCCACCCGCGCCGAGCGCCAGTCCGAGGCCGTCTGACACCTCCATCCTCGAACTCGCCACGGGTTCGGGCTGCACGAATCGGCGAGGCCTTCTCCCCACGGGAGGAGGCCTCACCCATGCTTCGGGAGCGAAGAGAACACCACGCGACGCGATGCGACACGGCACGCGCCCGCGGCGGTTCAGTCATGGCCATGGACGCGCGGACGCATCGGAACAGGACACCCAGGCTGTGACGCGGGTCACGGGCAGAGTCCTCCCGGATGCCCCGCGACACGCGATGGGAAGACATGTCAGTGATCGCACCCGTTGAGGGCTCGTGCACGGACCTCAGCGAGGCGCGACACATGATCTTCGACCATGTCCGTGACCTCGACGGGGCCGCCGTACGCAAGGTCGTGGTCGCCTCATGGAGGACAACGACCTCGACGCCGTCGTCTCCGACGTGCTCGTTCCCGTCATGCACTCTGTCGGTGATGCCTGGGAGGACGGGTCGCTCACGATCCTGCACGAGCACCACGCCAGCTCGGTCGTGCGAAGCATCGTCGCGCAGATCCCCTGGGATCTCGACGACGGCGGCGCGCGCCCCCAGGTCGTCCTCGCATGCCCCCCGGGAGAGTTGCAGACATCCCCACCCACCTCTTCGGGCTCATGCTGCGGGCTCGCGGACTCGAGCCGTTCATCACCGGCGCCGACACACCGTGGCGATCGATCGAGAGCGCCGCCGAGCTCCCCGATACGCGCGGCTGCGTGCTGTCCGGCATCGACCCGCTCGGCCTCTCGGATCGGCACGCCATCGGTCGCCTCCCTCGCCGGGTGCCGCTGTTCACTGCCGGACCTGCCGCGGCCGGGTGCCGGGTCAGGCGTGTGGTGCGCCTCGCGAACGACTGGCGCACCGCCGCCGACACCGTCGCGGCGACGGTCCTGACCGAGCAGACAGAGCGATCAGGACAGACCGCACACGCGGCGCACTCCGAAGAGCTCGTCGCCGCCAGGTAGCGTCCAGCTCGTGATCTCGACGGCCTCCCCCACAGCGCTCGTGGCGGGGTGCGGTGATCTCGGCACGGAGGTCGCTCTCCATCTCATCACCACCGGCGAACAGGTCCTCGGACTGCGTCGGCGCACCCACGTACTCCCGCCGCAGGTCAGTGGGCTCTCCGTCGACCTGACGCAGCAACAGCCCGACCTCCCCGACGGCTCCTATCGGATGCTCGCCGTCGTGTTGACAGCGGACGGGTCCGACGAGCAGGCCTATCGGGCGACCTATCTCGACGGCCTGCGCCACACGCTCGACGCGCTCGACGCGGCTGGCAGATTCCCCGAACGGGCCGTCCTGGTGTCCTCCACCGGCGTCTACGGCGACGCGGTCGGCGAGATCGACGAGAGCTCGCCGGTACGCCCGACCCGTCCGACACACGACGTGCTGCTGGCTGCGGAGGACCTCTTCCACTGCCGCCTGCCCCACGGCACAGTCCTGCGCCTCTCGGGCCTGTACGGTCCGGGCCGCTCGACGTTCATCCGCACTGCGCTGACCGGGCAGGTGCGTCCCCGCTGGACCAACCGGATCCACCGTGACGACGCCGCCGCCGCGATCGTGCACCTTCTCACCGGCCGCCTCGCCGGGCACGACGATGCTGCGCCTGCCCTCCTGCTCGGCACCGACACCGAGCCGGCCTCGTCGCTGGACGTCGCGGATCACATCCGCGCCTGTTGCGATCTGCCGCCCCTGACCGAGCGAGGCGACCTCCCGCCCGGTCGTCGCCTCTCCTCGGCAGCCTTGCGCAGCACCGGGTTCACCTTCACCCATCCCACGTACCGCGAGGGGTATCGCGCTGTCCTCACAGGCGAGGCCAAGCGCCACCCCTGAGGCCGACGAGCGGGGCATCGACACCGACCGCGGAACCTACCGCCCCCGCCGAAGGGCGGGAACGGCCTCCACATGTAATCTTGATCTCGTACGCCCTCGTTGCGCCCGTAGTCGTTTCCGCGTCTCGTCAAGCCACGGTCACAGGCGGTGCGGCGAGGGCCCGGCCGTCATCGACGACGTATCGAAAGAGGCGTTATATCCGTGAGCGACAAGCCCTCGACAACCGACCCCATGGCGGCCTTCGGCCCCAACCAATGGCTGGTCGACGAGCTGTACGAGCAATATCTCGAGGACAAGCACTCGGTCGATGAGGCCTGGTGGGACTTCTTCGCCGGGTACACGCCCTCTCGTGCCCGGGCCGGTCAGCCGGCTTCCACCTCGACGTCCACCCCCAAGGCGGCTCCGGCGTCCTCCACGCCCAGCGGCGCACGACCTGCCGGCCCCCGCGAACCTGGGCCGGCCCCCGAGCGGACCGATAAGCCCGCCGCCACCGAGTCGAAGGACGCGGGCAGCGTCACGAGCACGGAGAGCCCGAAGGAC
>DAMDJY010000113.1:364-11376 GCA_032100225.1 Mobilicoccus sp. | reverse complement strand
CCCGCCGCAACGCCTCGTAAGCGGACTGCCGGGTGCCGGCCCGCATCAGCGCCCCGCACACGTGCTCGACCGAGGCCCGGGCGGTCTCCGGTGCCCAGCCCAGCAGGCACAGCAGCCCGATGGCATCCTCGCTCGCCGACTCAGCGGACATGCACGCCCGATCCGACCCGCCGGAGCCACCGTCGGCCGCATCGGCGCGGACGTCTGTGTCGATGTCTGCTGAGCTGGGGTCGGTGACGTGGAAGGCGGGGTGGTAGTCGGTCAGCGGGTTGTCCCGGTCGCCGAACCGCTCGGGATCGTGGAACGCCGACACGTGCGGGCGGCGGGCTTGGTGGACCGAGCAGAGCAGTCCTTGGGCGCGTTCCTCGAAGATGCAAGTGATCCGCACCCCGTGGGTGACCATCGCCCACGGATCGTCCGCCCTCCTCGTGGAGGCGTACTGCATCGCATCGAACGCCGCCGATGCTGCCTCCCACGGATCGAGACCGTGCTTGCGCGCCAACGGGGTGTACTTCTCCGCGGCGTAGGCCATCAGCTCGCGCGCGACCGGGTCGGACGCCCAGGCTCCCTCGCCGGCCTCGTGCAGCCGGGTCAGCAGAGCACGCAGGCCTGGCTATGTCAAGCCGAATTGGCCCCGCAATGACGGTGTGATTCGGCCCCACCTGAGAGACAGCAGGACCCACGGGATGCGCCTGTGTCTCGTGGCTCAGTCGGTGACGGGTGCGATCCCGACGCGCTGATTGTTCGCGATGAGCGGCGAGATCCCGCCCCGCGCTTCGCGCGGGCAACGTGCCCCGGGGCTGAGTTGCGGGGGGACGGGATCCGGACTTCATTGGTTGTAGCGCGGCTTGAGTCGGGTGCGTGACCCCCTGCGTTGTGCTCGACGGCCTGGTGAGGGGCGTCAGCGGACCCTCCGGAGGCGCAGTGCGTTCGTGATGACGCTGACGGAGGATAGGGCCATGGCGGCGGCGGCGATGATCGGAGAGAGGAGCCAGCCGAGGGTGGGGTAGAGGATGCCGGCGGCGAGGGGGATGCCGACGACGTTGTAGACGAAGGCGAAGACGAGGTTCTGGCGGATGTTGCGCATGGTGGCTCTGGAGAGCTGGCGGGCGCGGACGATGCCGGTGAGGTCGCCGCCGAGCAGGGTCAGTCCGGCAGACTCGATGGCGATGTCGGTGCCGGTGCCCATGGCGATGCCGACATCGGCGGCGGCGAGGGCGGGTGCGTCGTTGACGCCGTCTCCGGCCATGGCGACGACGTGGCCGGCGCCCTGGAGGCGTCGGACGACCTCGTGCTTCTGGTCGGGCAGGACGTCGGCCTCGACCTCGTCGATGCCGAGGCGGGCGGCGACGGCGCGGGCGGTGGTGGCATTGTCGCCGGTGAGCATGACCACGCGCAGGCCCTGGTCGTGGAGCTGGGTGATGGCCTGGGGTGTCGTGTCCTTGATCTCGTCTTCGATGGCAAACAGGGCTGCGGTGATGCCGTCGACAGCGAAGGCCACGACGGTGGCTCCGGTGGAGCGGAGCTGCTCGATCTGGTTGGTGATGTCGACAGTGTCGATGCCACGGGTGGCGAGGAAGGCCGGGCTACCGAGGGTCACGGCGTTTCCGTCGACGCTTGCTGTGACGCCGCCGCCGGGGTGGGCGGTGAAGTCTGTGACGAGCAGGGGGTGGGCGGGCGTGGGCGCTGCCGTGGCGATGGCGCGGGCGAGGGGGTGCTCGGACCCGGCCTCGGCGGCCGCAGCGAGCCCGAGGGCTCGCTCGGGGGCCATGCCGGTCAGGGAGAGGGTCGTGGTGAGGGAGGGGCGACCTCGGGTGAGGGTGCCGGTCTTGTCGACGACAACGGTGTCGACCTTCTCCATGCGTTCCAGGGCCGCGGCGTTCTTCACGAGGACGCCCTCACTGGCTCCACGCCCGACGCCGACCATGACCGACATGGGGGTGGCGAGGCCGAGGGCGCATGGGCACGCGATGATCAGGACGGATACGGCGACGACGATCGCGTAGGTCAGGCGCGGCTGGGGGCCGACGAGCAGCCAGACGACGAACGAGGCCACGGCCACGAGGATCACGGCGGGAACGAACCAGGCGGCGACGCGGTCGGCGAGGCCCTGGATCGGTGCGCGAGAGCGCTGGGCCTGGGCGACCATGGCGACGATGCGGGACAGGACGGAGTCGGCCCCGAGGCCGGTGGCCTCGATGACGAGGGAGCCGCCCTGGGCGATCGTCCCGCCGACGACAGCTTCGCCGGTCGACTTCTCGACGGGGACGGGCTCACCGGTGATCATGGACTCGTCGACGAAGGCGGCTCCGCTGGCGACGATTCCGTCGACGGGGACCTTCTCGCCGGGGCGGACACGGACCTGGTCACCGGTATGGAGCTCGTCGATGGCGACCTCAACCTCGGTGCCGTCGGGGCCGACCCGGCGCGCGGTGGCGGGGGCCAGCTCGAGGAGGGCGCGGATGGCGCCGGAGGTCTTCTCCCGGGCGCGCAGCTCGAGGACCTGGCCGACGAGGACAAGGGCGACGATGACGGCGGCGGCCTCGAAGTACACACCGATGGTGCCGTCCACCTGACGCAGGGTGGGTGGGAAGAGGCCCGGCGCGAGGACGGCGACGACGCTATAGAGCCACGCCATGGACACGCCGAGGGCGACCAGGGTGAACATGTTGAGCGAGCGGGCCCGCACCGAGGCGACGCCCCGAACGAAGAAGGGCCAGCCGGCCCACCACACAGCGGGGACGGACAGGGCGAGCTGGACCCACTGCCAGGTACGCCCCTCCATGAGCATCGATGGGCCGGCGAGCAGGTGCGGGGCCATCGCGACGACCAGGATGACCAGGGACAGCGGGGCCGCCACCCACAGCCGGCGCGTCATGTCGCGCAGCTCGGGGCTGGGGCCGTCGTCGAGGCTCACGGTGACGGGCTCGAGGGCCATCCCGCAGATCGGGCACGAGCCAGGTGCGTCACGCCGGATCTCGGGGTGCATCGGGCACGTGTACTCCACGTCCGCGGTTATGGCCGGACTCCCGGCGGACGGCGGAGTCTGCGTGGCTGCGTCGCCGTGGTCCGTGGGCTGAGGAGCGCTGGCACCGTGGTGGTGCTCATGGGATGCGTCGCCGTCTCCGGCCGCGTCGTCGGCGCTGGCGGCGACGAGGTTCATGCCGCATCGGGGGCACCGGCCGGGAACGTCGCGGGGGACGTCCGGGTGCATCGGGCAGGTGTAGCGTCCGCGCCCCGACCCCTCATCCGTCATCAGGGACGTCGCGTCTGGGTCGTTCTCGTGGTCGTGGCTGGTCATGACCGCTCCTTGGTCGCGTGAGTACCCGTGTCAACCGGATACCCCATGGGGGTATTTCGCGTCAGTGGTGGCCGTCGTGTCCGTTATTGCCAGGGGCCATCGTCACGGCGACGTCGGGGCGGGGCGTGACGACGGTGCTGGAGTAGCTGATGCCGTTGGGGCCGGCCTTGACGGGGATCGTGGCGGTGACGGCGAGGGTCGTGAGGTCGATCGCGGAGACGGAGTCGGCGTAGGTGTTCGTGACGAAGGCGTAGCGACCGTTCGGGGCGATCACGATGCCGTGGGCGCCCTTCCCTGTCGTGATCGTCTTCGTCACGGTGAGGGTCTTCGTGTCGACGACCGAGACGGTGTCGCCCGGCTTGTCCTGCGTGCCCTGGTTCGCGACGAGGACGTACCGGTCGTCGGGGGTGACGAAGGTCTGGATGGGGCCGGGGCCGACCGGGACCGTACCGACGAGCGTGCGGGAGGCCAGGTCGACCTTCGCGAGCTTGTTCTCGCCGCTCAGGGACGCGTACACGAACCTCCCGTCGGGGGAGAAGGCGACCTGGGCGGGTGCCTTGCCGACCTCGACGGTGCCGGCCACCTTCCGGGAGGCGGTGTCGATGACGCTCAGAGTGGTGCGGCCCATGTCGGCGACGACGAGGGTCTTGCCGTCCGGGCTGAGCCGCATGCCGTGCGCCTTGGGGCCGACAGGGATGGTCGCGACGACCTTCATCTGCATGGCGTCGATGACGGAGATGGTGCCGTCACCGGAGTTCGACACGTACGCGGTCATGCCGTCCGCGCTGGCGACGACGTGCGCCGGGTGGGACCCGACCTTGACGACGCCGTGCTGCGCGAGGGACGCGGCGTCGAGCATGACGGCCGATCCGCCGCTGCTGCTGCTCGTCGCCCAGATCATCGGCATCGAGGTCATGGCCTGGACGTTGTGCGGACCGGGGACGCCGGTCACCGTCGAGGCGACCTTCAGCGTCGCCGCGTCGATGACGCTCAGGCTCGATCCCTTCTCGTCCGCGACCCAGATCGACCCGGTCAGCCCGGTCTTCGACGCCGGCGACGCGGGGGTGGACGAGGTCGTGCCCGACGGGCCCGTCGAGTCGGATGAGGACAGCGGCATGGACATGGTCGTCGAGGCGGAGGCTGCGGCAGCCGTCGACGATGCCGGTGACGTCGGCGATCCGATGGTCGACGAGGTGGAGCCGGGTCCGTTCGTGCCACCGCAGGCGGCCAGGAGCGCGAGCACGGGTGCGGCGAGAGCGATCGTGAGGGCGGTTCGGCGAGAGCGCGAGGTCATGAGCGTCCTTGGGGTGAGGTGGGATGGCGGGCCGGAGCGCACGTCGGTCCGCGGCGATCGGGGTGGAGCGGCGTCAGGCAGGGTGGGTCGTCTTTCCACCGTCGGTCGAGGAGACGACGCCCTGGGCGGTGGCGACGAGGATCTCGCCGGACGCGGTGACGGCGAAGGCGACCGGCTGGGAGACCGTGACACCGGTCGCCGCCCAGGTGGTGCCGCCGTCGTGGCTGGCGGTGAGGGCGCCGTCGGAAGCGAGCCCGTACACCATGCCGTCGGACGCGAACCCGGCCAGGGCCGGTTGGGTTCCTGATGCCTCGGCCCACGTCGCGCCTCGGTCGGTGCTGGTCAGGGCGCCCTGTCGGGTCGTGGCGATGATCCTCGTGCCGTCGGGCGAGACCGCCAGCCCGAAGGGTGCTGCGGGGATCTGAACGTCGGTCCAGGACTTCGCGTCGGTGCTGATGCGCAGCCGGCCGTCGAAGCCTGCGATGAGGCCCTTGCCCGCGCCGAGCGCGTGGAAGTCCGACTCACCGGCCCGCGACATCGACGTCCATGTCTTCCCCTGGTCCGTCGACTGCAGGAGCCCGACCGGGTTCGGCAGGTCGGAGCCCTGTCCGGGGTGGCCCGAGGCATAGAGCGTCGGACCGACCGCGACGAAGCCCATGAGGTCGACCGACGGCGACACCTTCTCCCAACCGCCGGGCGTCCCCCGGTAGGCGCCGTCGTGAGTGGCGAGCAGGATCGTGCCGTCGCCGGCACGCGTGAGCCCGTGGACGTGCTCGCCGGGCAGTGCGCCCTGCGGGGCCCGGACGGGCACCGCGGCCGTCGGTGCGGTCGACGCACCGGTCCCACCGCTGGTTGCCGCAGCAGCTGGCTGCGTACCGGACGAACCAGCCGGGCGCTCCGCCGAGGTCGGCGGAGCGGCGCCCTGCACGGATGTCGATGTCGTCGGGGCGGTCGAGCCGGGGTCGGCCGAGCCGCCGCACGCCGTGACGAGCGCAACCACGGGCACAGCAGCCGTGAGCGCGAGGGCGAGGTGTCGGGGCATGATCCGGATGTCTTTCGTGAGCGGTGGGTCGGCCCGATCGCAGGGTCGGGGCCGGGGGCTGGGTGGGCCTCAGGCGTAGCGAAGACTGGTCATCATGCCGAGCTCTGCGTGGTAGATGTTGTGGCAGTGGTACATCCACGTGCCGGGGTTGTCGGCTTGCAGGTCGGCCTCGACGGTCTGCATGGGCAGGACGAGGACGGTGTCCTTGCGCAGCCCGCCGCTGGCGGGCAGGGCCCAGGTGTGGCCGTGGATGTGCATGGGGTGGGCCATCATCGTCATGTTCGTCATCCGCATCCGCAGCCGCTCTCCCTCGCGCACCTGCATGGGTGTGTCCTCGCCGAACTTTTTGCCGTTGATGCCCCACGCGTAGGGCTTCATCTGCCCGTTGAGCTGGACATCGACCGTGCGGGCGGGGTCCTTCGAGGACAGCTTCGCGGCGTCGGCCGCGGTTAGCGAGGTCCCGACGAGAGCGGCACCGGCAAGCTCGGAGACCGGGGTCGATGGGGTTGGGGCTGTACCGGCACCCGTGCGGACCACGGCGAGGGCGGGTGTGCCCTTCTTTCCCTCGGGCGCGGCGGCGAGGGGGAAGGCGCCGTCGGCGAGGGTGACGAGGACGTCGTAGCGCTCTCCCATCGCGATGTACAGGGCCTTGGTGTCCTGCGGCTGGACGGCGTAGCCGTCGGAGTGCGTCACCGTCATCGTGTGCCCGCCGAGAGCGACCTTGAAGATCGTGTCGGAGCCGGCGTTGATGAACCGGATGCGGACCTTCTGGCCGGGCTTGGCGGTGAAGGTCCTGGGGGCGGCGGGGATCCGCCCGTTGATCAGGTAGTGCGGGTACGCGATGTCGCCCGCGTCCCCGAGCGGGGAGGCCATGCCGTGGTCCATGCCGGACATGTCGTGGTTCATGCCCGTCGAGATCGGGCCGGTCTTGGCCTGGAAGTCGGCGAGGATCGTGTCGGGGTTCTTCCCGCCGGGGATGCCGTCGGTCCAGTCGTCGAGGACGACGACCCACTCGGCGTCGTAGCCGCCCTTGTCCTTGGGGTCGTCGATGACGAGTGGTGCGTACAGGCCGCGGTCGATCTGGACGCCGGTGTGCGGGTGGAAGAAGTAGGTGCCCGCGTCGGGGGCCTCGAACTCGTACAGGTAGCGCGCGCCCTTCGCGATGGGCTGCTGGGTGACGCCGGGCACGCCGTCGGCGACGTTGCGGACCCGGATGCCGTGCCAGTGGACGCTCGTGTCGCTGGGCAGCTGGTTGTCGACGGTGATGCGCAGCAGGTCGCCCGCGGAGGCACGGAAGGGGGCGGTGCCGAGCTCGTCGGTGTACGCCCAGGTGTTCGCGTGGATGCCGCCGAGGTCGAGCGTCACGGGGCGCGGACGAAGGGTGGCGGTGACGACCTTCTGGCCGGGCTTGGGGGTCAGGGGCGTCGCGGTGGGGATGGCGCCCATGGCGTGCCCGGTGCTCGCGCTGCTCGTCGTCGCGCCGCCCATGCCGGGCATGTCGCCCATCGACGAGCCCGACGAGCAGGCGGCGAGGGCTCCGAGGCTAGCGAGGCCGAAGCCACCGGCGAGGATCTGGCGACGAGTGAGTGCGGTCATGTCATCACCGTGGAGGGCAGGTGTTCACGTTCCCCTGGGCTTGTCATGAAGGTTCGATGAAGATCGCCGGACCCCTTCGGGACGGGGACGCCGCTGCCGGCCCCCGGGCAGGTGTCCTGGGGCCGGAAGCAGCGGGTGCCGAGCCGGTCGGCAGTGGTCAGTGCGTGTGCGGCAGGTGCGAACCGCGCACGTCGGTGGACGCACCCTCACGGGCTGCGTCGGCCGGTCCGGATGTCGACGGGTGGCCGTGCTGGTGGCCGCCCATGATCATCATGACCATGTGCAGTGGGCAGCTCAGGACCAGGGCGGTGATGATCGCGTCGGAGACGGGCCGCCCGAGCGCGAGCAGCACACCGGCGATGACGACGGCGGGGGCGAACATGAGAAGCATGTGACGGGTCGAGGTCTGCATCGTGCTCTCCTTCGAGGAGCGGGTGGATTCGCCGAAGCGGTGTCCCTACCCTCTGGCTGCCGTGCCGGGGGTCTCGTCGTCGTGGGACGAAGAAACGATGAAGACCGCGACGGCGCGCACGCTACGAACCAACTGCCGCGGCCGGCAGGGTCAGCACGAAGGTCGCGCCGTGGCCCGGACCCCGGCTGTGCGCGGTCAAGGTGCCGCCGTGGGCGACGGCGATGGCCCTCGAGATCGACAACCCGACCCCCGTGCCCGTCTGGCTGTCGTGGGGGCGGCTCGTGTCGGCCCGGTAGAACCGCTCGAACAGATGCGCCAGATCGTGGGCATCGATGCCGATGCCCGTGTCCTTCACGACGATCCGCACCCACTCACCGGCATCGGCGGGGATGTCGGCGCTGGCGTTGACCTGACCACCCGAGGGAGTGTGCTGCAAGGCATTGCGCAGCAGGTTGTCGACGACCTGACCGACCCGGGCACGATCGGCACGCACGAGCGCACGGCGGCCGGATGCCGTACCGCTGTCGATGTCGAGGACGACCCCGGCGTCGGTGTACTGGGGGCCGAAGGCGCGCCCCGAGGCCGCGAGGACCTCGCTCAGGTCGACGAGCTCCCGGTGCAGGTCCAGGCGTCCCTCCTCCGCGGCGGACACGTCCTTGATGTCCGAGGCGAGTCGGGTCAGACGGCTCAGCTGGTCGTGAAAGACCGACACGGTGTGCTCGTCGAGGTCGACGAAGCCGTCCTCGAGCGCCTCCACCGTCACCCGCAGGCTCGCGATCGGTGTCCGCATCTCGTGGGCCAAGTCGGTGAGCATCCGGCGCCGTGCCTGCTCCGAGGCCGCGATCCGTTCCGCCATGTCGTTGAAGGCCTCCGTGACGGCATCGAGCTCTCGGCTACCCCCCACAGCCGGCACCGGCTGGTTGTACACCCCATGCCCGACCCGCTCGGCGCCATCTACGAGGGCGTCGAGGTGCCGGCCCAGCCCGCGGGTCAGCAGCCCGCTGACGACGACCGCGCCAAGAACCGCGATGATGACGCCGGCGCCGAGACCGACCACACCGGCATCACGAAAGGCCGTCTCAGCATGGTCGAGAACACCTGGCTGCTTATCGTGGCCCGCCTCGCGCATGTGCAGGTCGAACAGCGGCGGCGCGACCAGTGCGGCCACGACGACGACCGACAACGCCATCGCCGCGACCACGACCCCCTGAGCCATGACGAGCCGTCGGGACAGGGGCATGGCCCGGCGCCCCGGCCGGACCGGCGCCACTAGCCCTGCCCCATCCGGTAGCCCACGCCGCGCACCGTCCGCACAAAGCGAGAGTTTGCGGAATCGTCGCCCAGTTTCCTCCGCAGGTGAGCGACGTGGACATCGACGAGGTGCTCGTCCCCGACCCAGTCGACACCCCAGATCTCGTCGATGAGCTGCCGACGGTTCCACACGAGATTCGGTCGCGCAGACAACGCGTCCAGCACGTCGAACTCCGTTCGGGTCAGACCCACCTCGGATCCCGCGACGGTGACCTCGCGGGCCCCCGGATCGAGGATCAGCTCGCCGAATACCCGGCGAGCCTGCCCGACAGAACGGCCCGATGACGCGGCGCGTGGCCTCCTCAGCAGCACCTGAACCCGCGCCACGAGCTCACGCGCGCTGAACGGCTTCGTCATGTAGTCGTCCGCCCCGACCGACAGGCCCACCAGGGTGTCGACCTCGTCCGTCCGTGCCGTGAGCATCAACACGTAACAGTCCGTGAAGGTCCGCACCTGACGGCACACCTCAACCCCGTCCAGGCCCGGAAGCCCCAGGTCGAGGACGATCACCTCAGGCGACCAAGACCTGGCAACCTCCACGGCGCTGAGCCCGTCACCAATCGATCGGGCCTCCATCCCGGCTCGCGACAGATAGTTCACCACCGTTCCCGCGAGAACGGGTTCGTCCTCGACGACGAGGACGCGGGTGCTGGTCGGTTCGGTGGTCATGGCGCCAGTGTGGCCGGAGCTCGAGTGGTGGCCAACATGCTCGGACCGATCTTGAGCAGTTCTTCATACGGTCCCGGTACGAACTCCACCTGCAACGCATTCGATAGGTCCATCGACACGCCCGTCGACCGGAAGGAGAGGCCATGTTCACCACGATGTTTCACGAGATGTCCTGGGGCTGGGTATTCATGATGACGATGATGCTCCTGTTCTGGGGCGGGATCGCCGCGCTCGTCTACTGGTTGGTGACCGCGCCCGGCGAGCGAGCCACGGCCACCGCCACGTCGACCGCGTTGGCCGTCCTCGACGAGCGGTACGCCCGGGGCGACATCGACGAGACGGAATGGCGCCACCGCAGAGCCGCCCTCGATGGGAAGGAATGACCCGCCCCTGCGCGTCGTGTGCGGTCGGTCGATGGTGCCGGCGGCACACGTCGCGCAGGGCTCGCGCACTGACAGATTTGATGCACGTGAAGGCCCCATACGGGGGGCCAGTCGTGTTGGAGACGGGTACGGCGAGCCCCCGCCCCGGCTGGTCAGACCCACGGGGGCGGTAGCCGCCCCGCGGCGGCTACCGCCAGCGGGGAGTGGGCGGTGTCAGCCGACCTGATTGCGTGCGCGGGTGTGGGCGAGTCGGTAGGAGTGGGTGCCGGTTTCGATGATGGTGCCGTTGTAGGTGAGGCGGTCGACGATGGCTGCGCACAGGCGGGGGTCGGTGAAGGTGTCGGTCCAGCCGGAGAAGGACTGGTTGGAGGCGATGGCGATGGCGTTCTTCTCTTCGCGTTCGGTGAGGACTTGGAAGAGGAGCTCGGCGCCGCGTCGGTCGAGTTCCATGTAGCCGAGCTCGTCGATGAGCAGGAGGTCGACGCGGCCGTAGCGGGCGATGGTCTTGGCGAGCTGTTTGTCGTCGGCGGCTTCGACGAGCTCGTTCACCAGCCTGGTGGCGAGGGTGTAGCGGACGCGGTAGCCCTGTTCGGCGGCCGCGGTTCCCAGGCCGATGAGCAGGTGGGACTTGCCGGTGCCGGAGTCCCCGATGAGGCACAGGGGGTCGCCGCGGCGGATCCAGTCGCCGGTGGCGAGCTCGTTGATGGTGGCGGGGTTGATGTTGGGGTTCGCGGTGAAGTCGAAGTCGGCGAGCCATTTCTCGCGGGGGAAGCCGGCGCTCTTGATGCGACGCAGGGTGGAGCGGCGGTCGCGGTCGTCGACCTCGGCCAGGAGGAGTTCGGCGAGGAAGCCTTGGTAGGTGAGCTGTTCTTTCGTCGCGACGGCGAGGGCTTCGTCGACGACGGCGCGCACGGTGGGGAGGCGCAGGCGGCGGCAGGCTTGGTCGATCGCGGCGATCGCTGCTTCTTCGGTCAGTCCGCGCCGTCGGCGCAGGTTCCGGCTGG
>DAMDJY010000113.1:0-354 GCA_032100225.1 Mobilicoccus sp. | reverse complement strand
AGGGTGGAGCGCCGGTCGCGGTCGTCGACTTCGGCGAGCAGGAGCTCGGCGAGGAAGCCTTGGTAGGTGAGTTGTTCCTTGGTGGCTGCCGTGACGGCTTCGTCGACGACGGCGCGGATGGTGGGCAGTCGGAGCCGGCGGCAGGCCTGGTCGATCGCGGCCTGCGCGGCTTGTTCGGTGAGGCCCTGACGACGGCGAAGGCTGGCGGGGCGGGTGCTGGTGGTGGTCATGGGGTTCCTGTCGGGGTGTCGTGGTGGGCCTCGGCACGGGCCGGGGTGGGATCGGGGTGTCGTCGTCGCAGCAGGAGTTCGTCGTAGGCGGTGACGGTGGGCAGGGGCCGGGTGTCTTCG
The DNA here is from genome assembly GCA_032100225.1 of Mobilicoccus sp. GTDB lineage: Bacteria > Actinomycetota > Actinomycetes > Actinomycetales > Dermatophilaceae > Mobilicoccus. The sequence goes on along the minus strand of DAMDJY010000113.1, from coordinate 4 downwards.
GGCA
>DAMDJY010000112.1:0-11415 GCA_032100225.1 Mobilicoccus sp. | reverse complement strand
GCGGACCACGCCGGTGGCGGTGGAGCCGGTCGGAGCGAGTTCGGCGATGAGCGGGTGGGAGGCGCGCACCTTGGTGGTGGTCGGGTTGATCCCGGCCGCCTTGGTGAGCAGGCGCACGTCCTTGACCTGGGCGTCGGTCATCAGCGTGATGACGGTGCCGTCGTTGCCGGCGCGGGCCGTGCGACCGGAGCGGTGCAGGTAGGCCTTGTGCTCGACGGGCGGGTCGGCGTGGACGACGAGGCTGACGTCGTCGACGTGAATACCGCGCGCAGCGATGTCGGTGGCCACCAGCGTCGAGATCTCGCCGGAGTGGAACGCGTCGAGGTTGCGCACGCGGGCGTTCTGGCCGAGGTTGCCGTGCAGCTCGACGGCGGGCACGCCGCGGCCGTTGAGCTGCTTGGTCAGCTTCTTGGCGCCGTACTTGGTGCGGGTGAACACGAGCGTGCGCTCGGAGCCGCCGGTGAGTCCGGCGACCACGTCGAGGCGGTCGTCGGCGTCGATGTGCAGCACGTGGTGATCCATCGTCGACACGGGCGACTGCGCGGAGTCGGCGTGGTGGGTGACGGGGTTGTGCAGGAACCGGTCGGCGATGACGCCGACACCGGCGTCGAGCGTCGCGGAGAACAGGAGCCGCTGCCCGTCCTTGGGCGTGGCGGCCAGGAGCCGCTTGACGCCGGGGAGAAACCCGAGGTCGGCCATGTGGTCGGCCTCGTCGAGGACGCTGACCTCGACCGCGTCGAGGTTGGCGTGGCCCTGGTTGATCAGGTCTTCGAGGCGGCCGGGGCAGGCGACGAGCACGTCGACGCCGGCCTTGAGTGCCTGGACCTGCGGGTTCTGGCCGACGCCGCCGAAGACGACGAGCGTGCGCATGCCGGCTGCGCGGGCCAGGGGTTCCAGCGTGGCCTCGACCTGACGGGCGAGCTCACGGGTGGGCACGAGCACCAGCGCACGGGGGCGGGTGGGGCGTCGCTTGGCGCCGGACTCCATGAGTCGCGCCACGAGCGGCAGGCTGAACGCGTACGTCTTGCCCGATCCGGTGCGTCCCCGACCGAGCACGTCGCGCCCGGCAAGGGAGTCGGGCAGCGTCGCGGCCTGGATGGGGGTCGGTTCGGTGATGCCTGCGGCGTCCAGAACGGAGACGAGCGGGGCGGGCACGCCGAGGCGCGCAAAAGCAGAGGTGGTCAAAGTGATCCTTCGTCGGATGAGCTTCGCAACGCGCATCGGGCGCCCGAGGTTGGGCGCGCGCGGCCGGTGATGACCCGGTCGGTCCACGGCGAAACGAACGAGGACCAGAAGGTTCCACCCTACGGCACTCAGACCGATTCGGCCGCCTCGGCTTGATCAACAGCCCCGCGAGAGGCCAGGACGGCCCGCGCGAGAAGCGCCACGGTGAGCACGATTCCGAGGATGTTGACCCACAGCGAGGTGGCGATGAACACGAGCACCATCGCGGTGATGACGGGCACCAGGTAGCGCATCGACTGCACCACGTAGCCGCCGAAGGAGGGCATCGGCACGCCGCGGCTGTCGGCGACGGCCTTGACCATGAAGTTGGGGCCATTACCGATGTAGGTGATGGCGCCACACAGCACCGATCCGAGGCTGATGGAGAGCAGGTAGATCTCGGGCACGCCCGCGACGCGGGGGTACCCGGGCAGGGCAGCGGCCATCTCGAAGAACGTGGCGTACGTGGGGGCGTTGTCGAGCACCGCCGAGAGCCCGCCGGTGAACACGAAGAACGTGATGTGGTTGAGCGGCAACGTGGGCGCCACCTGGGCCAGGTACTTCAGGGCCGGAATCATGGTGAGGAAGATGCCGACGAACAGGGCCGCGACCTCGATGATCGGCGCCCACGAGAACTGATTGTCCTTGAATCGGACCTCGGTGCTGCCCAGCACATAGGAGGCTGCCGCTGCACCGAGCATGACGATCTCGCGCAGGGGAATCCAGTTCATGAACTCCGAGTGGCCCTGCTCGATGGCGTGCAGATCGACCGACGGCACGAACGCGACGGCCACGATGATGACGGCGAACCAGATGAGCGCCGGCGCGCCCTTGACCCCGAGGGGTTCGATCGCCGCGGCGTCCTGCGCGAGGGCCTCGGCCGGCTCTTGGGCGTAGTACTTGCGGTCGAGGAAGAAGTACGTGATGAGCAGCATGCCGTTGACGAACGCCCACTCGGGAAGCATGGTGAAGGTCCAGGTGAAGGGCACTCCGCGCAGCATCCCGAGGAACAGCGGCGGGTCGCCGAGCGGGGTGAGCAGGCCACCGCAGTTGGCGACGATGAAGATCAAGAACACGACGGTGTGCACGCGGAACGTACGTTCGGAGTTGGTGCGCAGCAACGGCCGGATGAGCAGCATGGCCGCGCCGGTGGTGCCGATGAACGAGGCGAGGATGCCACCGACGGCGAGAAAGATCGTGTTGTTCCGCGGCGTCGCGCGAATATCGCCCTTGAGGTACACCGCACCGGAGACCACGTACAGCGCCAACAGCAGCGAGATGAACTGCGCGTATTCGATCAGGGCGTGAATGACGGCCCACCCGTTGTCGGCGATCAACCACATGTAGATGGCCACGGGGATGCCCAGCACAAGCGCCAGGCCGAGCTGGAACGTGGGCTTCTCCCACAGATGCGCCGTGGCCGGCATCAGCGGAAGGATCGCGATGCTCCCGAGCATGAGCACGAAGGGGATCAACGTCCACACCGGGTAGCTCATGCGCGGACTCTAGTCCTCGGCTCCCGGCCGGGGACCCGAGTTGGCACACCTATTCCATCCGAGTGAGCTCCGACATCAGCACGGGTGAGGCGTAGCGTCGTTGCCATGGACACGTTGCCGCTGTTCCCCCTCGGGACGGTGATGCTGCCCGGAATCCTGTTGCCCTTGCGTGTGTTCGAGCCGCGGTACGTGGCGATGATGCGGGCGGTCGAGCCGGTGCAGGCTCCGTTCGGCCTGATCGGGATCCGCCGCGGGCACGAAGTGGGCGACCCGTCGCCCGAGCTGTACCAGGTGGGAGTGGCCGGCACGGTGGCGTCGATGAGGCGCTCACCCGACCACCTGTCCGTCGAGGTGCGCACCGGACGCCGGTTTCACCTCGACGCGGTGTACGAGGACCGCGCGCCCTACCTCGTCGGTGAGGTGACGTGGTTGGAACCGGAGTGGGACGAGGGCACCGATCTCGGCGGCGGCGAGCACAGCGGCGGCGACCACAGCGACGATGCCCGTAGTACCCGAGCCGATCTCGCCGAACTCTCCATCCGTGCGGCGGAGGCGTTCGCCTCGTTCACGCACTCGGTCGGCGCCCGCGTCGACGGTCTGCCCGTGGACGACCCGTACCGCCTGACGGCCGCAATCCTCGACGGACTGGGACAACCGTTGCCCCAGCTCCAGGAGGTCCTCGAGGCCGGGGATGCCGCTCGTCGTCTGCGCACGGTCATCGCCATGTGCAGGCGCGAACAGCAGTTGGCCGAGGTGCTGGGCTGCCGCGCGGCCCGCGTCACCCCGCCCTCCCGACTCAGCCCCAACTGAGGCGGTCGCCCGCAACCACAGGTCGATCCGCATAGCCCGACCCGCAGCGCCGTGTACACCTGGTGGACACGGCAACTCCCGACGAGCGAGACGCGGCATTATGCAAGTGTGAAGGCGCTTCTGCTGGAAAACGTCCATTCCGTCGCCGTTTCGACGCTCGAGGAGGCGGGTTTCGAGGTCGAGACCCGTACCGGAGCTCTCGGCGAGGCCGAGTTGACCGCCGCCCTGCGCGACGTCGACGTGCTCGGGATCCGGTCGACCACTCAGGTGACGCGGGCCGCGCTGGCGGCCAACCCGCACGTGCAGGCGGTCGGCGCGTTCTGCATCGGCACCAACCAGGTCGACCTGGCCGCGGCGGCCTCCCTCGCCATCCCGGTGTTCAACGCCCCGTTCTCCAACACCCGCTCGGTCGTGGAGCTCGCCATCGCCGAGATCATCGTCATGGCCCGCCGCCTCACCGAGAAGGACCGCCGCCTGCACGACGGCGTGTGGGACAAGCAGGCCGTGGGCAGCCACGAGATCCGCGGGCGCAAGCTCGGCATCGTCGGCTACGGCAACATCGGCAGCCAGCTCTCGGTCATCGCCGAGATGCTCGGCATGGACGTCTACTTCTACGACACCACCGACAAGCTGGCCCTCGGCAACGCCACCCGTTGCGGCTCCCTGGAGGAGCTGCTCGACGTGGCCGAGTGCGTGACGCTGCACGTCGACGGCAACATGGCCAACTCCGGGTTCTTCGGTGCGGAGCAGTTCGCCCGCATGCGCCCCCGCTCGCTCTTTCTCAATCTCTCGCGCGGGTTCGTCGTCGACTACGACTCGTTGCGCGAGCACCTGGAGTCGGGCCACATCGCCGGCGCTGCGGTCGACGTGTTCCCCAACGAGCCCAAAAAATTGGGCGACCCGTTCTCCTCACCCCTACAGGGGCTGCCCAACGTCGTCCTCACCCCACACGTGGGTGGCTCGACCGAGGAGGCGCAGGAGGACATCGGCCGGTTCGTCGCGGGCAAGTTGCGCGACTACATGCAGCTCGGCACGACGACGTTGTGCGTCAACCTGCCGGCCCTGACCCTGTCGCACTCCCCCGGCGAGGTGCGCCTGGCGCACATCCACGCCAACACTCCGGGCGTCATGGCCACGGTCAATGCGCTGCTCGCCGAGCACGGTGTCAACATCGACGGCCAGTTGCTCGCAACTCACGGCCACTACGGCTACGTCGTCACCGACGTGGGGGAGAACATCCCCGACTCCGCCATCGAGGCCATTCGCAACATGCCCGAGACTCGTCGCCTGCGCGTCCTCGCCTGAGCTACCCACGGATCCGCGTCAGTTCGGCGTCGACGACCTTTTTGACCGCCGCGATCTGGGCGCCGGCGTCGGTGCCGTTCTTGACGATGCGCGTCATGGCGTCATTGAAGGCGGTGGCGCAGGCCGGGGTCCAGAACATGTGGCTCTGCGCGAAGCCGTGCCGTTGCGAGAGGGCGACCACCTCGGCAGCCGGGCCCTGCTTGAACGCGTCGGCCTGGGCGGCGAGGTTCTGCCGCGCCGGGACGTGGAGGCCATACGAGGTGGCGAAGTCGATCTGCTTGTCGGTGCCGTCGATCCACAGCCAGCGCACGAATTCCCGCGCCGCCTCCAGTTCGGGGCTCGACGCGGTGATACACGCGCTGTAGGCGCCGACGGTCACGTTGGGCTGGCCGCCCGGCATCGAGGGCCAGGGCAGGACTCCGACGTCGTCGCCGAGGGCCTCCACCATCGCCGGCAGGGCCCAGAGCCCTGTGAACTGCATGGCCGTCAGACCCTCGGTGAGAGCGTCGGGCTCGAACCAGTCGTTGGGGGCGTCGAGCAGGAGGTGCTTGTCGGCGTACAACGTGCGCAGCACCGAGAGCGCCTCCGCGGCGCGCGGGTCGTCGAAGCCGAAGCCGCCGTCGGGCGTCACCAGGTCGAACCCGGCCGAGCGCAGCATGGGCGCGCCCATGAGCGTGGCGCCGCCGTCGTTGCCGAGGAACAGGCCCTTGACCTTTCCCTTGGTGAGCCGGCCTGCGGCACTGACGAGATCGTCGATCGTGGTGGGCGGCGCGACTCCGGCCGAGTTGAACATCGAGGGCCGGTAGAAGAGGAGCTGCATGTCGGCCGCCTGCGGCACGGCCCAGATCTTGCCGTCGTAACTGAGCCGTTCGATGAGCGCCGGGTGGAAGTCGGTGAGGGTGTCGCCGTACAGGTCGGTGAGGTCGGCGACCTGGCCGCTGCGGATCATGTCGATCGTCGGGCCGTTGCCGTATTCGAAGACATCCGGGGCGTTGGAGGTGGCGAGGGTTGCGGCCACGGCCTGGTCGTAGTCGCCGGGTTTCCAGGTGACGTTGACGGTGGCGGCGGTGTACTCGGCGGCGTACCGCTCGACAGCCTGCTGGGTGCCCTGCTCGGCGTACTGGTGGTACCACTGCTCGAGGGTGAGCGCCGCGCCGCGCGACTGGCTGGTGGGCGCGGGGCCCGTGTCGGGTTGCGTGGGACTGCCGCCGCAGGCCGCGAGCGCCGCAGTGGTGGCGAGGCCGCCGGCCAACCCCAACAGCCCGCGCCGAGTGAGCTCGGCTCGCAGCGGTGCGGGTGGTGTCATGGCCATGTCCTCGGTGTCGGCGGTCCTCTCGGGCCCCTGGCGCTCGAAAGGTCGTTCGTCTCGGTGGAGCATGCGTGGCGGTCGATGGTGTGCAGGGAAATCGATTCAACCAGAGGCAGACCCCGCAACCGTGCACCCTGCACGGCCGCCACACACGATCGGTGGACGAGAGTGACCTGTTCGTGACCGATCTGCAACGTTGTCCCGCTTGGGTTTCGGGGATATCGGACGAGGCGGGCGGTCTCGTCGTTCGCGTCGGGGTCGTCCTGGACAATGGGGGGCCGAGCCCGACGAGAGGACCGATCGTGAACCTGACTGCCCTGGTGGAGAGCTGGCCCGTGGGTTCGGCGAGTGTCGCCGTGATCACCCGAGACGGAGGCGTCGTCGACGTCATCGGTGATGAGGCGGCGTCGTACCGGTGGGCGTCGGTCACGAAGATCGCGTCGGCGTTGACGGTGCTCGACGGCTGCCTCGAGGGTGTCGTCGATCTCAAGGATGCGGTCGGGCCGGAGGGCGCGACGCTGCGTCATCTGTTGTCGCACGCGTCGGGGTTGTCGATGGATTCGGACGACACGTTGGCGCCGGTCGGGGATCGCCGCATCTACTCGAATCGCGGCATCGACCTGGCGGCGGAGCATCTGGCTGCGGCGACGGGGCGTCCGTTCGTCGAAGAGCTCGGCGAGCGGGTGTTGGAGTTGTTGGACATGGACGCGACGCGCCTCGACGGGCCGCCTGCGCACGGCATGGTCGGCACGATCGGCGACCTGGCGGCGTTGGCGTCGGAGTTGTTGTCGCCGCGGCTGCTCATGCCGGAGGCCGTGCGTCTCGCGTCGACTGTCGCCTTTCCGGGCCTGGTGGGTGTGCTGCCGGGCTATGGCGCTCAGCGACCCAACGACTGGGGGCTGGGCTGTGAGATCCGGGCGGAGAAGTCGCCGCACTGGACGTCGTCCGACAACTCCCTCAAGACTTTCGGCCACTTCGGCCAGTCGGGCAGCTTCCTCTGGGTCGACCCCGAGGCCGGCCTCGCTTGCGTCAGCCTTTCCGACACGGCCTTCGGCACCTGGGCCATCGAAGCCTGGCCACCTCTCTCCACCGCCGTCCTCCAGCAGTACGCCTGAGCCGACGATGCAGGCGACCGCAATCGCCGAGCGATCCGGCGAGTGGTAGGCAGTGACCGTGCCTGAGATCCCCGGCGTGTTCACACAGGCCCGGCAGCTCGATGAGGTCGCCGACGTGGTGATCGACGCCGTGCGAACGATGCAGGAGGCCGCCGAGCTGCAGGTGGCGGTACGCATCGTCGCCGAGGGTGAGGCGGAATCCGGCGCGAAGCGCGAATCAGCTCCGCAAGGCTGAGACGGGTTGGGTGCGGGCGGCGGAGAGGGCCGGGATGATGGCGGCGACAAGTGCGGTGATCACACCGCACAGAGGGCCGGCGGCAGGAACCCAGGGGTCGACGGTCAGGATCCAGCCACGTGAGGCGGCGATGGCGACGGCCAGGCCGTAGCCGAGGCACGACCCGATCACTCCGCCGGCGAGCCCGAGCAACCCACCCTCGACCAGAAACTGGGTGGCGATGGCGCGTCGTGACGCCCCGAGCGCGCGGCGCAGACCGATCTCGCCGCGACGTTCCATCACCGAGACGATGAGCGTGTTGCCCGTCCCCACCCCCGCCACGACGAGCGACACGAGAGCCAGACCGTAGAACAGCGCCTGAGTGTCTTGGGCGACGCCCGCCTTGAGTTCGGTGAGGTCGGCGGGGATGAGCACCGTCACGCTGCCCGGACCGCGCGGTGCCAGCGCGACGGGGAGCTGAGACCCCACGACAGACGCGGCGCCGATTCTGGTGCGCACCAACACATCCCACTGAGCGATCTCGACCCCCGGCAAGGCCACGCCGCTCGGCGGAACGATGACGGCACCGAGCAGGTGTGGGTCACCCTCCGGCGCGCGGACGACGCCGAGCACGACGTGTGGCCGACCCTGGATCTGCACGGACCGACCGATGCCGACCTCCCCGGCCAGCCCGAGCCGTTCGGCAGCCACGGTGTCGAGGACGGCCACGTCGTCACCGCGGCGGTCGTGCCCTGCATCGAACCACCGCCCCGCCACGAGCTCCGCGCCCAGCACCGCACCGGCTGCCGGTGATGCCGCGACGACGCGCAGATCACCGGTCCCCTCCGCGGCGGCGACTCCGGAATGGGCCACCCGCGAGAGCGCGACCGACGAGGTGGACGCCGCGAACACCCCGGCCTGTTCGACGCCGTCGATCGACGCGACACGCTGCAGCGCTGCGGCCTCTGGACCGGTGGCAGCGACGTCGACATGCGCCATGCGAGCCGTCACCAGGGTGGCCGCGAAGGCATCGAACCGATCGCCCAGATTCGATGAGGCCGTCTGGGTGGCGGCGGCCGTGGCCACCCCCGCCGCGATGCCGATGGCGATGCCGATCACCGTCAATGCCGTCCGCAGTCCCCGGGCGCGCAGCGCTCCCCAACCGGTCACGACGAGGAGCCACGCCCGGCTGGCGGCACTCCCGGACTTCACGCGAGCACCCCGTCTCGGATGTGGACCTGTCGGTCGGCGGCGGCCGCGACCTCGGGGTCGTGCGTCACGATGACGACACCACACCCGCGGGCCGCGGCGCCCCGCACATGCTCGAGGATCACCTGGCCGGTGCGTGCATCGAGGCTGCCGGTGGGTTCGTCGCACAGCAGTAGAGCCGGATCGCCCCCAGGGCACGGGCGATGGCGGTGCGCTGTTGCTCACCCCCGGAGAGGGTGCGCGGGAGAGCGTCGAGGCGATGCCCCAGGCCCACGTCCTCTCCCAGCACCCGCGCGCGAGCAAGCCGGTCCCGTCGCGCGACTCCCGCGATCTCCATCGGCAGCATGATGTTGCGCAGCACGTTCACGTGTTCGATGAGGTGAAACGCCTGGAAGACGAAGCCGATGTCGTGCCCGCGCACCCGGTCGCGTTCGGACTCCTTGAGCTCGGAGACGTCGCGTCCGAGCAGCTCATAGGTGCCCCCGCTCGGGACGTCGAGCAGCCCGAGGATGGTCAGCAGTGTCGACTTTCCGGAGCCGGACCTGCCGACCAGCGCAACCGTCTCACCTGCATGGATCTGCAGGTCGATGCCGTGCAGCACGGGGACCTCGGGGGCGTCCTTGGGGGTGAACGTCTTGGTGATCCCGCGCATGTGCACCAGGGGCGGGGAGGTCGTCGCCGACACGTCGTCAGGTCGCCTTCGAGCCGATGACGACCAGGTCATCGGCTGCGAGGGTGCCCTGCGTCGGTGTGACGGCGGCCTGCCCCTCCACAACCAGCGAGATCGTGACCGGCACGTCCTGTCGCCCCTTGTCGCCGCGGTCGACGGTGACGATGTCGCGACCCACACCGTCGGTGAACAACGCCGCGATGGGCACCACGACCGCGCCGCGGCCCGACCGTCCGAACACCACATCGATGACCATCTCGTCGGTATCCGCCGGCACCGGGGCGATCGTGAACGTGGCCACCATCTGACCAGCCTGGCCGGTCTGGTCCTTCGCGCCGCCGGCGCCGTTGCCTCCATCGGCCGGCTGATCACCCTGAGCACCGGGGGGCGCCGACTCGGAGGCCTCATCCGAGGGCCCGTCTGCAGGTGTGCCCGTCTGGGCCTGCCCGGAGGAGGTCGTCGAGCGCGACGGACCAACGTTGCGTAGGCGAACCGTCGTGTCTTTGCGGCCCATCACCGAGAACGTCGGCGCGGGTTTGGTCGACCTGATCTTCTCTTCCAGATCGGCGGGGATCGGTGCGGTCGCCACGGGATCGCCCCAGGCCAGGGTGGCCGAGGCGCCCTCTCCGAGCGGACCCGGCTCGAAAAGCGCACCGTCGAGGGTGGCCGGGAGGCGCGGCACATAGACGAAGGCCTGAGCCTTGAGCAGGTCGGCCGCCTGGTACCCGAGACGCTGCGCGAAAGCCGTCAGCGCTGTCATGGTGGCGGGGTCCAACGCGCCCGTCACCCCGACGTTGACTCCGGCCTCCCGCAGCCCCGTCTGGAGTTGTCGCACGTCAGGGCCGCGGGCACCGGCCTGCAGATCGCGGTAGGCCGGAAACTCGCCGGGGAGGACGACGACGGGCACCCCGGAGATGTCGCACAGCAGCGTGCCGGCAGTGACCTCCGCGCCGGGCCGGACGCCCACCTTGGTGACGACCGGCGCGCCGGAGGGGCGTGGCAGGGGAACTGTGTGGGTGCTCCCCGGCGCCACACGGGCGGGCAGTTGCGCCCGCTCCAGGAGCGGACCGGCCGCGACCGGTGCGGTGAGCACGGTGGGCGTCGGCGGTACCGCACGCGCGGCGACCTGCGCCGGGGTGCGAGCCGTACCTGCGAGATATCCGCCCGCAACACCGGCTGCGAGCAGGAGCATCACGAGGATGGTGGTGAGGACGGTCCTCACGTGGGTTCGGGTCATTCCGACATCAGGGTGCGGGCCCGCGTTGTCGCGTCCTCGACGAGTTTGTGAAAGGCCAGAAGGTCGGGCAGTCGGGTTTCGAGGGCGGTAGTGCTCGCCGTCGATTCGATCTCGTGGATGCGACCCGCGTATCCCACCTGCTCGGCGCACGTGGCGTCGGTGGCGGCGAGTTCTTTCTCGCGGGCGACGGCATCGGCGTGGTCGGGCGACGACGCCGATTCCTGCGCCCATGTCATAGCACGTCCACGGGCCGCTTCGGGTTCGCCGAGGTCGCGCACACCTGCGGTCGTCATGCACGAATCCCATTCGGCGTTGAGTTTGTCGCGGGCCGCGATATCCATCTTCGCCTGAATATCGGTGCGGATTTCGTTTGCCGACATCTCTTGCAGCCTGATGTAGGAGCCCAGTTGATCTCCCATGAGGTCTTTCAGGACGCGTCCTGCGCATCCCTCGGCCGGGAATGTCACGTTGGTGCCGGAGTCAGCGGTGGCTCGTGCGTTCGGCGGCCCCTCGTACGCGAGGGTGTATTTGGCCTTGTACTCCTCGGGGGAGGAGGCCCACGCGGCACCGTCCGAGCCCGCCGTTGCGGGGGTGGCTGCGGCAGCAAACCCGTATCCCCGCGATGCCGCTTCCTGCGCTGTCGGCGGGAGGACGCTGCGCAGCATGGTGCGTGCACCCGTGTCTTCGAGGCCCGGCTTGGTAGCCGGATGGATCCGGAAGCCGGCCTTCTCCATGCACCGCGTCTCCAAGCGCCGCTGCAGGGAGTACAGCCAGGGCCCCGGAAAGGTCGCGTCTCAGCAGTTCATCAGGCAGGTGAGGGCCCGTT
>DAMDJY010000111.1:0-11615 GCA_032100225.1 Mobilicoccus sp. | reverse complement strand
GGTCGCTGAGACCGTAGGCGTAGCGGTACTCGACCTGCGCCTCGTTCATGATGCGCTCGCCCGCACCGGAGCTGCGGTCGGCGATGACGGCGACGGCGACGACCTCGGCGCCGGCCTCACGGCACGCTTCGACAGCCGTCAGCGGGGATCCGCCGGTGGTGGAGGTGTCTTCGACAACCAGGACGCGGCGGCCCTTGATCGAGGGGCCTTCGATGCGCTGCTGCAGACCGTGGGCCTTCTCGGCCTTGCGGACGACGAACGCGTCGAGCCGCTTGCCCGCCTTGGAGGCGGCGTGCAGCATCGCGGTGGCGACGGGGTCGGCGCCCATGGTCAGGCCACCAACGGCGTCGATGTCGAGGTCGGCGACGAGCTCGTTCATCACCTCACCCACCAGCGGAGACGCCTCCCCGTCGAGGGTGATGCGGCGCAGGTCGACGTAGTAGTCGGCCTCCTTACCGGAGGACAAGGTGACCTTGCCGTGGACGATGGCCTTGGCCTTGATGAGGTCGAGAAGCTGCTCGCGTGCGGTCATGGGCACAGCCTAAGTCGCGCACGCGGCCTGTCCGGCGCGCTTTCGAGACCGCCCCGCGCTGCCGCCTCGCCTGCCCGGCGAATATGCCTGGCAGCGGCCTAGAGTCGGCGCATGACGCATCGCCGCACGCTCGCCGTCTCTGCCGGTCGCCCGGCCCACTCCCCCGGCGCGGGGGTCAACGTGCCGATCGGGACGTCGACGACCTTCCATCACGGCGCCGACGCGATCTACCGGCGTCAGGTCGGCACCGTCGACGGCGAGGTGTCGGCGTTCGAGGCTGCACTGGGTGCGCTCGAGGGCGGCCAGGCGACGGCGTTCGCGTCTGGAGCCGCCGCCTCCGCCGCGATCTTCGACTGTCTGCCCACCGGTTCGGGCGTCGTCGTGCCCGACGTCTGCTACTACAACTCGCGCCTGCTGGCCGAGGAGGCAGACGACGACGGACGTCTGCGCGTCGAGATCGTCGATGTCGCCGACACCGAGGCCACGATCGCCGCGATGGACCGCCTGGGCGACTGCGCGCTGTTGTGGTTGGAGTCGCCGAGCAACCCGATGCTGCGGGTCAGCGACGTGCGGGCTCTCACCGAGGCGGCGCATCAGCGGGGCGCGCTGGTCGCGGTCGATTCGACGTTCAACACCCCCTTCGTCATGCGGCCCCTGGAGTTCGGCGTGGACATCGTGGTGCATTCGGCGACCAAGTACATCGCGGGCCACTCCGACGCCCTCATCGGCGCCACCGTCACACCGGAGGGCACCGACTTCGGGCAGCGGATCGTGGCGCGGCGTCAGCGCAGCGGCGCGATGCCGGGTGCCCTCGAGGCGTTCCTCGCCCTCCGTGGTTTGCGGACACTGCCGCTACGGATGGATGCTGCGCAGGCCAATGCGGGCGAGTTGGCCGGCCGTTTGTCGGAGCACCCAGCCGTCGTCGAGGTCCGCTACCTGGGCCTGCCCGACGACCCGTTTCACGACCGGGCGACCGAGCAGATGGAGGGCTACGGCGCTGTCCTGACTCTCCGCCTCGGCAATGCGGCGGTCGCCGAACGTGTCTGCGAAAGCGTGCAGCTCATCACTCACGCCACGAGTTTGGGCGGGGTGGAGACTCTCATCGAACGTCGGGCCCGCTATGCCGGCGACGCCAACCACGCCGTCCCCGACGACCTGTTGCGCCTCTCTGTGGGCGTCGAGCATGTCGAAGACCTTTGGGCCGACCTGACCCAGGCCCTCGACGCAGCGGCGAGCTGACCCACGCCGGGTTCGGGACCCTCAACCACTCTCGGACAGCAAGGGACCGGACACAGGGAGGGCCGGGGTCGGGTTCCCGCAGACTAAAGAGCTTTTCCCGTCTGCGGGAGCTCGATCCCGGCCCGACCCAAGCCCAGCCCGAGCCCGTCCCAAGTCGAGCCCGACTCTGATCCCGCCGCTGCCTATCTCCCGCGGCTGCTGATCCAGCGCACAGCGCCCCGCGGGAGCAGATCGAACAGGGTGGCGACGGCCTTGTACTGGGCGCCGGGGATGCTGACGGGTTTGCGGCGGCGGACGTCGGCCAGGCAGTCGGAGACGACGCGGTCGGCCTCCAGCCAGGTGCCGACGCGGTCGCCGAGGTCGATCTGGGCGCGGTGGTGAAAGTCGGTGCGGGTCAGGCCCGGGCAGAGGGCGGTGACGACGACGCCGTGCGGGGTGAGTTCGGTGGCGAGGGATTCGCTGAACGTCGTCACCCACGCCTTGGCGGCGGAGTACGTTCCGGCGGACATGAATCCGGCGACGGAGCTGACGTTGACGATGGCGCCGTAGCCGCGGTGCATCATCGCGAGCCCGGCGGCGTGCGAGAGCACCATGACGGCGTTCATCATCACGGCCATGGCGCGTTCTTCGTCGGCGATGTCGCTCTCGAGAAAGCTTTTGCCCGTGCCGAATCCGGCGTTGTTGACGAGCAGATCGACGGGGTCCGACGCGTCGCGGAGGCGGGTGGCGACGGTCTCGACGTCGGAGCGGTCGGACAGGTCGGCGGTGAGGGTCTCGACGCGGATGCCGTAGCGGGCACGGAGGTCGGTCGCCTTGTCGTCGAGGATTTCGGCGGTGCGGGCGATGAGGACGAGGTCGTGGCCGTCGCGAGCGAGGTGGTCGGCGAAGGCGGCACCGATACCCGAAGTCGCGCCGGTGATGAGGGCTATCGTCATGACCGCCAGCCTAGAGTTGCGCACGCGTCGGGACGGCCCGGCGTCGAGCGAGAGTGGGGAGCAACGCACATGGTGGTCGCGATCATGGGGGCCGGATCGGTCGGCAGTTACCTCGGTGGGGTGCTCGCTGCGGCGGGGCAGGAGGTCGTGCTCATCGGGCGGCAGGCCCACGTCGATGCGGTGAACGAGCACGGCCTGCGCATCACCCGCGCGGACGGGGATGAGGTGGTGCAGCCTCGCGCCACCACGGATCCGAGTGTCGTCGCAGAGGCCGATGTGGTGCTGTGCTGCATCAAGTCGACGGGCACGGCGCAGGCCGCGGCGGACATCACGAACCACGTCCGGGCGGACGCGGTCGTGGTGTCGGTGCAAAACGGCATCGGCAACGCGGAGGTGCTCGCCGATGGGTTGCCGCAGGTGGACGTGCTGGCGTCGGTGATCTACGTCGCGGTGGGAATGGCCGGGCCGGGGCATGTCCGCTACCACGGGGCGGGGCGGTTGATCCTCTCCGAGAGCGCCGGGCAGGCCAGAGTGGCCGACGTGTTCGCGGGCAGCGCCGTCGAGGTGGAGGCCGTGCCCGACGTGCAGGTGGCGTTGTGGGCCAAGCTCCTCGCGAACTGTGTGTGGAACCCGTTGTCGGCGATCACCGGGCTCACGTACGGGCAGTTGTGGGCGTCGCCGGGAGTCCCGCAGGTGGTGCAGGACATCGCGCGCGAATGCCTGGCTGTCGGGCGCGCGGAAGGCGTCGACCTGCCCGAGTCGCTGCTCGACGACGCGTCGGGATTGGCGCACACGATGCCGAACCAGTTGTCGTCCACCGCCCAGGATCTGCAGCGCGGGAGGCGGACCGAGATCGACCACCTGACCGGGGAGATCACCCGTCGCGGCGACGCCCTGGGCATCGACACCCCGACCTGTCGGCTGCTGACGGCGTTGGTGCACGCCATGGAACCCCAGGAGTGAGGCTCAGCGCACGACGAACGTGGTGGTCGCAGTGCCTTCGCCGCGAATGACGATCTCCCAGTTGGCCACGCGCTGACCAGTGCTGGGGTGGTTCCACCCGGCGAGAGGACGTGTTCTGCCCCGGCTGCTGGAGACGTAGTGGCCGGTGGTCGTCATGGCGAGCCGGCGGCCGTCAGGATGGCTGAAGTTCAGGGTCTTTCCGCGTTGATTCACGAGCTTCCACTGCGGGTCGAGGTGCCAGGACTGACGGAAGCCGGTGCGGCCGGCGTACGTGTCCTTGACGGCCATGATGCGTGCGGCGCCGTGGACCTGGACGTTGCGGGTGTGAGCGACGCCGAAGACGCGGTCGGTGACGTTCCACCGTTGCCACCCTCCCGAGTGGCCGGCGCTCCTGATGGTCGCGCCGGCACGGCCGTTGATGCTCCGCCCCGGGATCCATGACGTGTTGTGGGCCTGCATGGTGCGGGCACGGGAGGCGTAGGCGTTGCCCCAGTCGTACGAGTAGTAACCGGGCCCCACGAGCACGCGGGAGCCTGCTGTGGTGAAGGTGACGGCGGCCTTGTCGTGATGCCCGTGCGCCCAGCGGCCGGGCCCGTATCGGACGGTGTAGTAGGTGGTGTCTGGGTCCTTCCATGACCAGCGGCCGGCGACGATGCCGGCTTCGTCGTCGCGGAATCCCGTGGTGCGTTCCTTGCCCGTCGGCTTGATGCCGGGGACGCGGCGGGAGTCGCCGATCTGCACGACGTCGCCGTCGGGCTCGGTCAGCCATCTGCCGACGACGATGGCCTTCTCCATCTGGGCGCGGATCTGCCGGGCAGTGCTGTCCTTGGCGTCGAGCTCTTCGAGGCGGGCCGCCGCGGTCAGCCACAGGCTGCGGTTGACCAGGTGGTAGGCGGCGGACTGCTCCATCGAGGTCCCTTGAGCAGAGAAAGCGAGGTCGGACTCGTAGCGGATGCGGTTCTTGGCTTTCGTCACCCAGTCGGTGCGACCGAGGAGCTGCCCGGCTCGTTTGACCTGCAGGTTGGCCATGAGGCCGTGGTTGTGGACGGCGTAGCGCGGCGGGCCATAGTAGCGGGGGCCGAACTGCAGCGCGACCTCCTGCCCCATGCGCTTGGCGAGGCGCTTGTCGCCGGTGAGGACATAGAGGCAGTTGATGTTCTCGAGGCGGCGCAGCGACGAGCCTTCGTCCCAGCCGCGCACGGAGGCGCCGGTGTCGGGGTTCGCGACGTAGAACGCCTCGATCTGGGCGACCATCCGGTCCAGGGCCTTGAACTGGCCGTCGTCGAAGGCGCGCTTGGCGAGGGGCCGCATCCAGCCGAAGCTGTAGAGGCCGAGCTGCCAGGTGGGGTCGGACGAGGCTGGGCGGCGCCACTGGTTGGCGGGGATCTTGCCGATGACGAACGTCGGTGCGGGCGTCAGTCGCACGGTGGTCGGTACGTTGTCGCGGACGGGCTGGGAGGAGGCACCGCCGCAGCGGGTGGCCGACCAGAGCTTGTTGATCTCCGCTGTCGTGCGCGGGCGGGTGTCGGCCGCGGACGCTGCGGGGGCTGTCGCCGGAATCAGGAGCGTCGCCGTCACCGCCCCGACGGTCGTCAGGGTCAGGGCACGTCGGTACATCGGGGAGCTCCTGGGTCGCGGGGTCGTCCACGGATGTCTGTCCCATCGGCGGGGCCTCTGCCCGACTGAGGGCATGGGTGAGCGCGGCATAGGGTGGGCGCGTGCGTATCGCGACCTGGAACGTCAACTCCATCCGGAGCCGCATCGACCGTGCCTTGGGGGTGTTGCAACGCCATGACCTGGACGTTCTTGCCCTGCAGGAGACCAAGTGCAAGGACGAACAGTTCCCCCTCGATCGGTTCACCGACGCGGGTTATGAGGTCGCCTTTCACGGTCTCAACCAGTGGAACGGCGTCGCGATCATCAGCCGCGTCGGGCTGGAAGACGTGCAGGTCGGCTTCGAGGGGATGCCGACCTGGGGTGAGCCCGACCCCGTCGCGGAGGCGCGCGCCATGGGCGCGACGTGCGGTGGTGTGCGGGTGTGGTCGCTGTACATCCCCAACGGCCGCGACCTGGAGAACCCGCACCTGACGTACAAGCTCGACTGGCTGGCGGCGCTGCGAGGCACGGCAGCCGGGTGGCTCGCCGATGACCCGGAGGCGCAGATCTGCCTCATGGGCGACTGGAACGTCGCGCCGACCGACGAGGACGTCTGGGACCCGGCGTTCTTCGAGGGCAAGACCCACGTGTCCCCGCCGGAGCGTGCGGCGTTCTCGGCGATGGTCGACGCCGGTTACGCCGACGTCGTGCGCCCCCACACCGAGGGCCAGTTCACGTACTGGGACTACACGCAGCTGCGTTTTCCCAAGAAACAGGGCATGCGTATCGACTTCGCCCTCGCCTCGCCCGCGCTGGCCGCACGGGTGAGCGACGCGAGCATCGACCGTGAGGAGCGCAAGGGCAAGGGAGCCAGCGACCACGCCCCCGTTCTGGTCGACATCACCGACTGACCACCGGGCACAGCGGGAGGCCCCGGCCTGACGCTCACCACCCGAGCCACTGCGACCCCCAAGCGGACCTTCCCGATCGGGGGTCGCGGCGTGTCGTCGGCGGGTATGGTGCTCATCACGACGCGGGGTGCGCACTGTTTGGTGCGCTGAGATCACACCCGTTGAACCTGCTCCTAGTTCGGACTAGCGAAGGGACGTCGAGATGTCGACTCCTGCACCCGTTTCGGCCGCCGCCTGCGCGGAGGCGCTGACCCGGTTTCGTGAGGTGGGGCCGCTGGTCCAGTGCCTGACGAACACGGTGGTGACCAACTGGACGGCCAACGTCGTTCTGGCCGCCGGTGGCGCGCCCGCGATGGTCGACAACCCGCACGAGGCGTGCCTGTTTGCGCAGGTCGCCGGTGGTGTCATCGTCAACCTGGGGACGCCGCAGGACGAGACGGTGGCGGCAATGGAATCAGCCGTCAAGGCTGCTGGAGAGTCCGGAACGCCGTGGGTGCTGGACCCGGTCGCCGCCGGCGGACTCCCCTGGCGCACCGAGGCTGCACGCCGCTTTCTCGACATCGCGCCGCCGGCGATCGTGCGGGGCAACGCCTCCGAGATCATCGGACTCACCGGCGGTGCGGGTGGCCGCGGCGTCGACTCGACCGACACCGCCGACGCGGCGCTGGAAGCCGCGCGGGGACTCGCTCGCGAACGCGGTTGCGTGGTGGCGGTCAGCGGCGAGGTCGACCACATCACCGACGGCGAGCGCCTGGTGCGGGTGCACAACGGGCACGAAATCCTGACGCGGGTGACCGGGGTCGGATGCTCGCTCGGAGCTCTGATGGCGGGCTTCTCGGCGATCACCGAGGACTCGCTACTCGCGGCAGCGACGGCGACCGGGCTGCTCACGGTGGCGGCCGACATCGCCGTGGCCGAGTCGCGCGGGCCGGGATCGTTCGCGGTCGCTCTGTTGGATCAGCTCGCGTTGCTCACTCCCGACGAGCTGGGGGCGCGCCTGCGCCTGGACGGAGGAGACAAGTGATGGCACGCGAACGCATCACCGCAGCAGAACTCGCGGTCTACCTCGTCACCGACACCGGTCAGTGCGGCGGCCTCGAGGGCGTGGTCGAGACCGTCCGCCGCGCTGCCTCGGGTGGCGCCACCCTGGTGCAACTCCGCGACACGAACGCGAGTGACGCCGAGTTCGTCCGCCTGGGAAGGCAGCTCGTCGACGTTCTCGCCGGGACGGGCATCAAGCTCCTGCTCGACGACCGGGTGCACCTCGTCTCCGAAGTCGGGGCGGACGGCGTCCACGTCGGGCAGTCCGACATGCCCCCGGCGCAGGCACGCGCGACCCTCGGACCCGACGCCGTGATCGGCTACTCGGTCACCAACGAGGCCGAACTCGACGCCGCCCTCGCCCTCCCGGAGGGGACCGTCGACTACCTGGGGCTCGGCCCCATGCGAGCGACTGCGAGCAAGCCCGGACATGCCGACCCGACCGGACTCGCCCGCGTCTCGGCGATGGCGCGGCGGAGTCCGTGGCCGACGTGCGCGATCGGCGGGGTCAAGGCGGGCGACGCGGGTGCGCTCAAGGCCGGCGGCATCGACGGCATGGCCGTGATCAGTGCGATCTGCGGAACCCCCGATCCGGAGGCCGCGACTCGAGTTCTCGCGCAGGCGTGGGAGCGTGCGCACCGCATCCCGAACGTGCTGTCGATCGCGGGCAGCGACCCGAGCGGCGGCGCCGGCATCCAGGCCGACCTCAAGGCGTTCAGCGCCCATGGCGCGTACGGCATGTGCGTCCTCGCCGCGCTGACCGCCCAGAACACGCGGGGCGTCACCGGGGTTCACGCCGTCCCGCTGGAGTTCGTGCGTGCCCAGCTCGACGCGATCGTCGCCGATGTGCGCGTCGATGCGGTCAAGGTCGGGATGCTCGCCTCCGCAGCGCTCGCCGAGACGGTGGGCGAATACCTCGCGGGTCCGTTCGCCGACGTGCCGGTGGTGCTCGACCCGGTCATGGTCGCCACGAGCGGTGACCGGCTGCTCGATGCCGACGCCACCGACGCGGTGCGTGCGCTGCTGCCTCTGGCCGACCTCATCACACCCAACCTCCCCGAGGCCGCCGTGCTGTTGGACGCCGAACCGGCCCGCAGCCTCAGCGAACTCACCGATCAGGCCCGGATGTTGGTCGAGCGCGGCGCTCGCGGGGTCTACGCCAAGGGCGGCCACCTCGAGGGCTCCGGAGCCGACGCGACCGACGTGCTCATCGTCGACGGAGGCGGGCACGTGCTCACGGCCCCGTTCGTCGATACCCCGAACACGCACGGCACGGGATGCAGCCTGTCCTCGGCGCTGGCGGCGCTGCGCCCGCAACGCCCGGACTGGGTGTCGACGGCCACCGACGCCAAAGCGTGGCTCTCGGGCGCCATCGCGGCTGCCGACGAGCTGCAGGTGGGTTCGGGTCACGGCCCCGTCCATCACTTCCACGCTCTCTGGGACCGCTGACCTCCTTCCGAGACCGACTGCCCCACACCGGCACCGCCCCGACACGGGCCTGCCCCAAACATACCGACGAGACGACCTGCGGAGACGACATGACCAACCCACCCACCGCTCCCGAGGGCGGAACGTTCAGCAACATCCTCTGGGCTGATATCGCCCAGATTCGCGGCGCCATCGACGAGCTGCCGTTCGTCCGCGAGCTGGCTGCCGGGACGCTCGAGCGCGACCGGTTCGACTACTACATGGCGCAGGACGCGCTGTACCTGTTCGACTACGGCCGTGCGCTTGCCGCGTGCGCCTCGCAGAGCGACACCAGCGACGACCTGGTCTTCTGGGCCACGGCAGCGCGGGAGTCGATCATCGTCGAGCGTGCATTGCACGAGTCGCACGTCGCCGATCTGACGGCGGCGAGCCCGTCGCCCACCTGCACCGCGTACACGAGTTACCTGCGGTCGCTCGCCAGCGGCGGCTGCTACCCGGTGCTCGCCGCGGGGCTGCTGCCGTGCTTCTGGATCTACAAGGACGTGGGCGACCGCCTGCTCGAGGCAGCCGGGGACCTCACCGGCCACCCCTACGCCGACTGGATCTCGACCTACGCCGACGAGGAGTTCGCCGAGTCCACGAGGCAGGCCATCGCGATCATCGACCGTATCGCCGAGGAGAACTCCGAACAGGTGCGCACCCGGATGCGCGAGGCCTTCCGGCACGCCTCGCAGTTCGAGTGGATGTTCTGGGACGCAGCTCACCGGATGGAGTCCTGGCCCATCGGTTGAGCACCCCGCTCGCTGCCCGCACACACAACGGCGCCCGACTCGGAGTCGGGCGCCGTAGTGACTGTCGTGCCCGTCGTGAGGGCTTCAGTCTGCAGGTCAGTGGCGGTCTTCACCTGCTGGGCCGGCCGGAGTCTCGGCCAAGGACTGTGACCAGCCCGAGGCAGCCTGCCGGACCTTGCGAACGCGCGGCCAGGCGACAAGGAGCAGTACGAACCAGAGCGGCGTGTAGAGCAACGCCATGCGCGTGTCCTGCTCGAGGGTGAGCAGCACGATGACCAGGGCGAAGAAGGCCAGCGACACGATCGGCATGATCTTGGCTCCGGGCATCTTGTAGTGCGACCGGGCGTGCGCCTCGGGGTGCAGCTTGAGATACCGCATGTAGCTGAGCAGGATCACCGTCCAGATGACGATGACGATGACGAGGATCGACGCGACCGTCGTCACCATGGTGAACGCTTCCATGAGCGAATCACCCAGGATGAGGATCGGGAAGGCCAGAAAGATCAGCGCCACCGAGAAGAACAGGGCGTTGGCCGGGACCTTGTGCGCGGAGATCTTGTGGAAGGGCGTCAGAGCCTCACGTTTGTCGGCCAGGCCGAAGAGCATCCGCGACGTCGAGAAGATGCCCGAGTGGCAACTGGACGACGCCGACGTGAGCACGACGAAGTTCATGACTCCGGCGGCCCCGGCAAGCCCGGCCAGGTTGAACATGTTGACGAAGGGCGACACCTCGGGGTTGACCTCGTCCCACGGGGTGACAGCCATGATCGCGATGAGCGAGAACACGTAGAAAGACACGATGCGGACCGGGATCGAGTTGATGGCCCGGGGCAGGGTGGTCTCGGGGTCCTTGGTCTCGGCCGCTGTGGTGCCGACGAGTTCGATGCCGACGAAGGCGAAGATCGCGATCTGGAAGGCCGCGAGGAATCCCCCGAGTCCGCGAGGGAAGAAGCCGCCGTGGCCCCACATGTGGCTGAACGACGAGCGGGTCCCGGTCGGCGAGGTGAACCCCGTGAAGATCAGATAGAGGCCGATGCCGATGAGCGCCAGAATGGCGACGATCTTGATGAGGGCGAACCAGAATTCCATCTCACCGAACAAGGCGACCGTCATCAGATTGAGCCCGAGGAGCGCCAGCAGCATGCCTGCGGCGCACAGCATCGCCAGGTTTTTGTCGTTCAGCCAGAAGTTGAAGTATCCGGCGACGGCAATGATCTCGGCCATGCCCATGACGATTCACAAGAACCAATAGCTCCAGCCCGTCACATAGCCGGCGAACGGGCCGAGGAGGTCGCCGGCGAAATCCTGGAACGACTTGTAGTCGAGGTTGAACAGGAGCAGCTCGCCCATCGCCCGCATGACGAAGAACAAGACGGTGCCGATGATCAGGTAGACCAGGAGGATCGACGGCCCCGCGAGGTGAATCGTCTTGCCCGACCCCATGAACAGGCCGGTGCCGATGGCCCCACCGATGGCGATGAGCTGGATGTGGCGATTGCTGAGCCTCGATCCGCCGATCTGATTGGTGACCGAGCCGGGTCGTAACACACGAATGCCCCTGTGACCTGGGACGATTGGACTTGCGACAGTTCGATCGACCAGGAAAACAGGAGCACCCGATAGTGCGAGTCTGCCACAACATCTGCGCCGTCTTCGATGACCCGAACCTGATCGGCACGGCCGGTCTGGTCCCGGTGATGGCGCTGGCCGAGAAGGCGGGTCTGCCCGACTTGGTGAGCGAGCACGTGAGCGTGCCGGGCTCGGCAGGCGCCAATGCCGATCTGAAGATCGGATCGCTGGTCGCGGGCATGATCGCCGGCGCGGACAGCATCGAGGACATGGATGTCGTGCGGCACGGCGGGATGGACCGGGTCTTTGCCGGGCACCGGGCCCCGACCACGCTGGGCACCCACCTGCGCGCCTACACCTTCGGTCACGTGCGCCAGCTGGACGCGGTCGCCTCCCGGGTGCTGGTGAACCTGGCCGGGGCGGTGCCACGGCTGCTGGCCGGCGCGGAGGCGGTGGTCTACCTGGACGTCGACGACACGATCCGCGCCACCCACGGGTACGCCAAGCAGGGCACCGGGTACGGCTACACCGGCGTCAAGGGCCTCAACGTCCAGGTCGCGACCCTGTCCACCCCCACGACGGCACCGGTGCTCGCCGCCACGAGGCTGCG
>DAMDJY010000110.1:311-11715 GCA_032100225.1 Mobilicoccus sp. | reverse complement strand
ACGTGCTCGACGCGGGAGCCGCCGAACCCCCCTTCCGGACACCCCTGTGACCGCACCCGAGTTTCACCACACCGACGACGGCACCCCCGAGCCGCACTGGCTCCTTGCGCCGGAGTGGGACGACGTGCCGCGACTCGACCTCGCTGCATTGTTTGACGGCCGGCGCCGGTTGGTCGTCGCCTCTGCGCACCCCGACGACGAGACTCTCGGCGCGGCGCTGCTCATGACCGCCGCCCACGATCTGGGGATCGAGGTAGTGCTCGTGCTCGCCACCGCTGGGGAGGCGTCGCATCCGGACTCCCGAACGTGGACTCAGGAGATGCTCGTCGAGGCCCGCAGCGCCGAGATCGCCCGCGCCGTGGAGATCCTCGCGCCGGGCTCCCCGCTGGTGCACCTCGGGCTGCCCGACTCCGGGCTCGCCGATCACGAAGACCGCCTCGTCGCCGAGCTGACCCGCCACGTCGACGGAACGACCGTGCTCGTGGCGCCCTGGAGTCACGACGGCCACGCCGATCACGATGCGCTCGGGCGCGCGGCACGGACCTGCGCGAGGAGCACCGGCGCACTCCTGCTGCACTACCCGATCTGGCTGTGGCACTGGGGAACTCCCGCCGACCTGCCCTGGAGTCGGGCCATGACCCTGTCCGGGTCACCGTCCCACCTGCGTCGTAAGGCCGAGGCCCTGGCGGCCCACCGCTCCCAGGTCGAACCGTTGAGCCCACTGCCCGGTGACGAGCCCGTCGTCGGCGCCGACGTGACGACCCGCGCCGAGCGTCTGATCGAGACGTACTTCCTCGCCGCTGCAGACACCGATGCCGACTCCGACGCAGTTCGCGAGATCGTTGCGGCCGAATCGGCCCAGGACGCAACGCCGTTCGACGAGATGTACGACTCGGGCGACGACCCGTGGGGATTCGCCGACTCCTTCTACGAGGCACGTAAGCGCGACCTCGTGCTCGCGATGCTGCGGCGCGAGCGGTACGACTCCGCGCTCGAGATCGGGTGCGCCGACGGGCATCTCACCGAACGTCTGGCGCAGCGGTGCGAGTCCGTGACAGCGATCGATGTCAGTGCCGAGGCTCTCGTTCGCGCCCGCGCGCGGGAGATTCCCGGAGCCACGTTCGTCCGCGGTGCGGCTCCGGCCGCGATCGAGGGAGAGCACGATCTCGTCGTGCTCTCCGAGGTCGGCTACTTCATGGACCCGGCCGACTGGCTCGCCACCCTGCGGCGATGTCGGCGGGCACTGCGACCCGGCGGTGAGATCGTCCTCGTCCACTGGCAGCACGACACAACGGATGTGCCGCTGGACGGCCGGTTCGTCCACGCCCAGGCCGCGACGATGCTCGACCTGGAGCGCACGGCTCACTACGCCGACGCGGACGTGATCGTCGACATCTACGGCGGACCGCGCTCGATCGCCACGGAGGAGGCGTGAGCATCACTCACGTCGTCGTGGCGATTCCCGTGCGCGACGAGGCCGTGCTGCTGGGGGAGTGCCTGACCGGGGTGACGGCATCGATCGACGGCCTGCGCGCCGACCCGACCACTGCGGGCGTTGCGGTCGATGTCGTCGTCGCCCTCGACGGCTGCACGGATGCCTCCGGGTGCATCGCCCGATCGTTCGGGGTGAGGGTCGTCGAGCTCGATTCGGTCGGTGTCGGCGCGGCCCGCCATGCGGCAATCACAGCCGGGCTGGCGGGGCTGGCCGGCGTCGACCTGCGCGACGTGTGGATCGCCAACACCGACGCCGACACGTTCGTCTCGCCGGAATGGCTGGCGCGGCATCTGCGCTGGGCCGAGTCGGGTCGCGACGTCGTCGTCGGCACGGTCGAGCCGGTCGGAGTTCCGGACCCGGTGCTGCTCGCCGAATGGCATGCCCGGCACGAGCTCGTCGAGGACCACACGTACGTCCACGGCGCCAACCTCGGCATCCGAGCCTCGACCTATCTCGACCTGGGCGGATTCCCTGCCGCCCGCCTCCACGAGGACGTCGAACTCGTCGCCCGCGCCCGCCACGCAGGGGTCGCCGTCGTCGCGACCGACACCACACGCGTGCGCACGTCGGGGCGGTTGACAGGCCGGGTGCCCGACGGGTTCGCCGGATACCTGCGCTCGCTGCCCGCGTAACCTGCCGCACATGGCACGGATCAGGGTGGGCACGTCGGGATGGATGTACCCCTATTGGCGGGGCGACTTCTACCCCGCCGGTCTAGTCCAACGCCGTGAGCTGGAGTACAACGCGCAGCACTTCGACACCGTCGAGCTCAATGGCTCCTTCTACTCGTTGCAGCGGCCGAGCTCGTACCGAAAGTGGGCCGCGGAGACCGAAAAGGTCTGCAGCGACTTCGTGTTCGCGGTTAAGGGCAGTCGGTACGTCACCCACATGCGCCGGCTGCGCGATGTGCGGTCAGCGCTGGCCAACTTCTACGCCTCGGGGGTGCTCGCGCTGGGTGCGCACACCGGTCCGTTCCTCTGGCAACTCCCCGAACGTCAGGAGTTCGACGCCGCCCTGCTCGCCGAGTTCTTCGACCAACTCCCGCGCACGATGACCGAAGCGGCAGCTCTCGCAGCCGAACACGACGACAAGATCGCCGATGACCGAGGGCTGCTGGAGCCACTCGTCGGGCAGCCCCTGCTGCACGCACTCGAGCCGCGGCACGTCTCCTTCGAGTCCGACGAGTGTGCAGCGTTGCTCGCCGAACACGACATCGCGGCCGTCACCGCCGACACCGGCGGCCGGTTTGCCCGACTCGACGCCGACACAGCGGGATTCGCGTACGTGCGGCTGCACGGACCCGAGGGGCTCTACGACAGTTCGTACTCGCCCGAGCTGCTCGACGAGTGGGCCGAGAGGCTCATTGCCCGTCGCGATGCCGGCCGCGACGTGTATGTCTATTTCGACAACGACGGCCACTGCCGTGCGCCGTGGGATGCCCTGGAACTCGCCAAGCGTCTGGCGTGATGCCACGAATCCGGGCTGCGCGCAACCATTCGTCCGGAAATAGGGCCTTAGGTCACGATCGGCCGGGGCCCGGTTCTGTTCTCCTGGTGGGTACAGGTGGTCACGACGGAGTGACCCCCAGCTCAGGGCAGGTCGCCATGACACCTCGACTGCACACCCACCGCACGGATTCAGCCATGCTGCCCCACCTGGAGACGTTCAAGCGCACCTTGGACGCCTACCCCGTGGGTGCGTGCCCGTTGTCCATGGAACTCACCATGCTGACCAACGCCAAGACCCAGTCGTGCGGCAAGTGTGTGCCGTGCCGCGACGGGTTGCCGCAGCTCGAGGGCATGCTCAAGGGCGTTCTCGACGGTGATGCCGACGTCGAGACCCGCCGCCGCATCGTCACGGAGATGACCGAGCTGGCCGAGCTCGTGCGCGACACCTCCGACTGCGCCATCGGCTATCAACCGGCAACCGTGCTGTTGGAAGGTATGACGCGCTTCGAGGCCGAACTCGACAGCCACGTCAACGACAGCCGTTGCCTCGAGGACCGCCGTCCGACCGTGCCGTGCATCAGCCTCTGCCCGGCGCACACCGACGTTCCCGGCTACATCGCGCTCATCGACCAGGGCGAGAACGCCGCCGCGGTCAACCTCATCCGGCAGAACAACCCGTTGCCCTCGGCGTGCGCCCTCATCTGCGAGCACCCCTGCGAGACCAACTGCCGCCGCCAGCTCATCGACGACGCGGTCAACATCCGCGGCCTCAAGGAGTACGCGGTCGATCACGCGCCCGCCGACGAGATCCCCGTCCCGGCGCGCGGCCCCGACACCGGCCGCACCATCGCGACCGTCGGCGGTGGCCCCAGCGGACTCACCGCCGCCTGGTTCCTCGCGCTCATGGGGCACCGGGTCGTCATCTTCGATCGCAACCCTCAGCTCGGCGGCATGCTGCGCTACGGCATCCCCAACTACCGCTTTCCCAAGGACCGGCTCGACTCCGACGTCGCGGGCATCCTCGCGGTGGGCAACATCGAGGTGCGCAGCGGAGTCGCGATCGGCACCGACGTCACGATGGACCAACTGCACTCCGACTACGACGCCGTGTACGTCGCCGTCGGTGCGCAGGCCGGCCTGAAGCTGCAGATGCCCGGTGTCGAGGCCGAGGGCGTGTTCTCGGCCGTCGACATGCTGCACGAGTTGGCGATGGGCAACCCGCCCGACTACACGGGCAAGAAGGTCGTCGTCATCGGTGGCGGCAACGTGGCCATGGACGCGACGCGCACCTCGATCCGGTGCGGCGCGCGTGAGGTCGAGGTCGTCTACCGGCGTCGGCGCGAAGATATGACGGCCCTCGGGCACGAGATCCACGGCGCCGAGACCGAGGGCGCGACGATCTCCTCGCTGCTCGCGCCCGATCACATCGAGGTCGACGAGTCCGGAGCAGTCGCGGCATTGTGGGTCCAGCCGCAGATGCCCGGGCCGTACGACCAGGCAGGTCGTCCGCGGCCCGTCCCCGGTGACAAGCCTGCACGCCGCATCGAGGCCGACGTCGTGCTCATCGCCGTGGGTCAGGGCATCGAGACCGATGGACTCACCGCGGCCGGACTCCCCGTCGCGGGGCGCCGACTCGTCGCCGACGACACCAGCACCATCGCGGGAGTCCCCGGCACCTACGGCGGCGGTGACTGCGTGAGCGGCCCGGCCACCGTCATCGGCGCGATCGCTGCGGGCAAGGTCGCCGCGTACGCCATCGACGCCGACCTCGGCTACCACCACACGATCGACTTCGGCATCGAGGTCCCCGTGGCCAAGGCCAACAACCGCGTCCCCACCGGACGTGTCGAAGCGGCTGCGCGTGAGAGCGCCGACCGCAAGCAGGACTTCGCCTACGTCGGTCTGCCCATGACCGATCAGGAGGCGACTCAGGAGGTCTCCCGGTGTCTGCGGTGCGACCACTTCGGATCCGGAACCCTCGTCGGAGGCTGGTGCTGACATGACCACGAACGCGATGTCCGTCTCGATGTCGAACACGACTCGAGCATCGAGCGGACCCAAGCTGGCCGCCGCGTCGATCGCCGGGTTCTCCGGTCCGGTCGACACGCAGGCGTCGGTCGACCTCGTCATCGACGGCGCCCCGGTGCAGGTGCCCGCCGGAACGACCCTGCTCAAGGCGGCGCGTGAGAACGGCCGCCGCATCCCCACCCTGTGCTGGCTCGAGGGCGTCAACCAGACCGGCTCGTGCCGGCTGTGCGTCGTCGAAGTGGAGGGCCAGGGTGAACTGCTCACCGCGTGCAACACCGTGGCCGAGCCGGGGATGGTCGTCACGACCAATAGCGACCGCATCCGCTCCTCCCGCAAGGGCCTGCTGCGGCTGCTGATGAACGACCACCACGAGCACTGCTTCGAGTGCGTCAAGGCCGGTGACTGCGAATTGCAGGATCTCGGTGAGGAGTACGGCGTCCCCGCCGGCACCTACCTCGACACGCACAGCGCCTCGCGCCGCAACCGCACCCTCCTCGCCGGGCACCCGTTCCTGCAGTTCGACCCCTCGCTGTGCATCAACTGCGAGCGCTGCGTCTCGATGTGCGCCGACGTCGTGGGCCGCCACGCCATCGGCACGATCAAGGACGGCCGCACCACGGTCATCGACGCACCCTTCGGCGAGGACTGGAAGACGACGCTGTGCGAGTCCTGCGGCAACTGCCTGCAGGCGTGCCCGACCGCGGCCATCACCGACAAACGCCGCCACACGTACCGCGCTCGTGAGGTCTCCAAGGTCTCCACCACCTGCCCGCACTGCGGCACCGGGTGTCAGATCGACCTCGTCGTGCGCGACAACAAGATCGTCGACGCGGTCGGTGGCGACGGCCCCGTCAACCGCGGATTGCTCTGCGCCAAAGGCCGATCCGGCTCCATCGACTTCGTGCACTCGCCCGACCGCCTGCGCACTCCGCTCATCAAGAACAAGGCCACAGGCGAGTTCGAAGAGGCCTCCTGGGACGAGGCGCTCGACCTCATCGCGCGCGAGTTCACCCGCCTGCGCGACACCTACGGGCCACAGACTCTCGCCGGGTTCGCCTGCAGCCGGTCGCCGAATGAGGACATCTACATGACACAGAAGTTCGTGCGCACCTGTCTGCGCACGAACAACGTCGACAACTGCGCCCGCGTGTGCCACTCGGCCTCGGTCGCAGGGCTCGCGATGACGCTCGGCTCGGGTGCCATGACCAACCCGATCCACGACATCACCGGCGACGTCGACGCGATCCTCCTCATCGGCTCCAACCCCGAGGAGGCCCACCCGATCGTCGGCATGAACATCCGGCAGGCCGTGCAACGCGGCACTCGCCTCATCGTCGTCGACCCTCGCGAGATCGACCTGTGCAAGGACGCCGACCTCCATGTGCGCGTACGTCCGGGCACCAACGTCGCGTTCGCCAACGGGATGCTCAACGTGATGATCACCGAGGACCTCGTCGATCACGCCTTCATCGCCGAGCGCACCGAGGGCTTCGAGGAGATGAAGAAGCTCGCCGCGGAGTACCCGCCCGAGCGCGTCGCCGAGATCTGCCAGATCGATCCCGACATGCTCCGCGAGGCCGCACGCCTGTACGCGACGGCGGAGCGCGCCCCGATCATCTACTGCCTGGGCGTCACCGAACACTCTTCTGGCACAGAGGGCGTCATGAGCCTGTCCAACCTGGCGCTCGCCACGGGCAAGCTCGGCAAGCCCGGCTGCGGCATCAATCCGCTGCGTGGCCAGAACAACGTGCAGGGCGGCTGCGACATGGGCGCCCAGCCCGGCGACTTCCCCGGCTATCAGAAGGTGGCGGCCGACGGCGTGGTCGACAAGTTCGAGGAGGCGTGGGGCGTCTCGCTCGACCGTGAGCCCGGAATCATGGCCACCGACATCCTCGCGATGTCGGCCCGCGGCGAGATGAAGGGGCTGTTCAGCTACGGCGAGGACCCGGTGCGCACCGACCCCGACACCGCCCACATCATCAAGGCCATGGAGAACCTCGAGTTCTTCGCCATCATCGAGCTGTTCATGACCGACACGGCCAAGTACGCCGACGTCATCCTCCCGGGCCTGAGCTTTGCCGAGAAGACCGGCACGTTCACCAACACCGAACGCCGCGTGCAGATGGTGCGTCAGGCGGTCGTGCCCGCGCCCGGGTTGCGGCCTGAGACCGAGGTGCTCGCCGACCTCATGAACCGGATGGGCTACCCGCAGCCCGTGCTCACGCCGGCGGAGATCATGGACGAGATCGCCTCGGTGACACCGAGCTTCGGCGGCATCTCGCACGCACGACTCGAGGCGGGCGAGAGCCTGCAGTGGCCGTGCCCGACTCCCGAGAGCAAGGGCACCCCGATCCTGCACATCGGCTCGTTCACGCGCGGACTCGGGCGGTTCCACCCGGCCGAATACCGCCCGTCGGCGGAGATGCCCGACGCCGACTACCCGTTCATCCTCATGACGGGCCGCATGCTCTACCACTACAACAACGGCACGATGACGCTGCGCGCTCCGGGACTGGCGACGATCTCCGGTACGTCGTACATCGAGCTCAATGTCGAGGACGCGGAGCGGCTGGGTGTGGCCGACGGTGACCGCGTCGTCGTCTCCTCACGACGTGGCCGCATCGAGACGACGGCGCAGGTCGGGACGCGCGTGTCGCCCGGCGAGACGTGGATGCCGTTCCACTTTGCCGACAGCGAAGTCAACCGCCTCACCAACGCCGCCCTCGACGAATACGCCCGCATCCCCGAGTACAAGGTCTGCGCCGTCCAGGTCGAAGCAGCCGGTGCCGCCGGTGACCGAGAAGCCCTCCCGCCCTTGGGTGTTCGCGAGCCTGCACGATCCACTGCCACGCCCGTCACTCCCTGACGGCGGCTCTCGCCGTCAGGGCGTGATATGACATCCGAGTGCGCGTGGAGCCGGCTGTGGCGGGCCACACGCGCACAGCGTGGGATCGGCCGAGTCCAGCTGTAGCGACCTTACGAGGAGTGGTCATGACCGAAGCCCTGCGGGACCGTCAGAAAGACCGGTTCTGCGACGCATTGGACGCCGTCGATCCGGGTGCGCCCACGCTCTGCGCCGAGTGGGACGCCCACGACCTGGCCGTGCACCTGTGGGTGCTCAAGCACGAACCGACCGTTTGGCCAGGCGAATTCACCCCTATCCCGCGGCTGAAGGCGTACTCACGCGAACGGACCCGGCGCATCCGGGAGCAGTGGTCCTACACCGAACTCGTCGAGCGACTCCGTGCCGACAAGGGGTCCATCGCCTGCATGCCCGGCGACTCCCTCGAAGGCCACCGGCACGCCCTCGGCGA
The DNA here is from genome assembly GCA_032100225.1 of Mobilicoccus sp. Lineage (GTDB taxonomy): Bacteria > Actinomycetota > Actinomycetes > Actinomycetales > Dermatophilaceae > Mobilicoccus. The sequence goes on along the minus strand of DAMDJY010000110.1, from coordinate 3,430 downwards.
GTACTTCGTGCACACCATCGACATCACCCGAGCCAACGGACTCCCCGAGGCGCCGCCCGACACGGAGCTCGAAGACGCACTGTGGCGGCGGGTCAAAGTCGCGGCGCCTGCTCTTCACCTGATCGCAACGCCCAGCCTGATCCTGCGCCGCCCCGACGGCGACCAAGCGCGCGTGAGTCTGCCCCTGCCCGGCCGCCGCACCGTGGTCACGGGCAAGCCCTCGGAACTCATGTGCTGGGTGTACGGCCGGACCACCGTCGCCGACGTCACCGTCGAACGGTCCTGACCGGACGTCCTGCCGCCACGTCCCCGCCGCCGGGGTCGGCGAGGCGCGATCCTAGGATCCTCGTGAGGGCACGGGTTGCTACCGAGTGCCCTTCAAAATCGGTGAATCCACCCGTCGTGCGGCCGTCGCCGCGAGGAGATCGTTCATGTCCGCCTCACCACCCGTGCAGAACCCGTCGAGCGAGAGTGCCGACCTGGCCCGGGGGTTGAGCCTGCGGCACATCACGTTCATCGCCCTCGGCTCGGCGATCGGGACAGGCCTGTTCTACGGGTCGGCCTCGGCCATCGAGAAGGCCGGCCCAGCCGTGATCGTGGCCTACCTCATCGCGGGCGCAGCGGTGTACATGGTGATGCGGGCGCTGGGCGAAATGGCTGTGCGGCACCCGGTTTCAGGGTCGTTCGGTCAGTACGCGGCCCGCTACCTCGGCCCGTTCGCCGGGTTCGTCACAGGCTGGACGTTCGCGTTCGAGATGATCGTCGTGGCCGTCGCCGACGTCACCGCGTTCGGCGTGTACATGCAGTTCTGGTTTCCCGAATCGCCCCGGTGGATCTGGGTCGTGGCCGTCATCCTCCTCATCGGCGCCATCAACACCCGCAAGGTCAAGGTCTTCGGCGAGATGGAGTTCTGGCTGACCATCGTCAAGGTCGGCGCCATCATCGCGATGATCGTCGGCGGCCTGGCCCTCATGGTCATGGGCACGAGCTTCGAATCAGGGCAGCCCGTGGGCCTCGGCAACCTGGTGAATCACGGCGGGTTCGCGCCGGGCGGCGTCGCGGGCGTCATCGCCTCGTTCGCGATCGTCGTGTTCGCGTTCGGTGGGGTGGAGAGCGTCGGCATCACCGCAGGTGAGGCGCAGGATCCGGGTCGCGCGATCCCGCGGGCCATCAACCAGGTGCCGTTCCGCATCCTCATCTTCTACGTGATGACGATGGTGGTCATCATGTCGCTCGTGCCGTGGAACCACATCACGGCCGACGCCAGCCCGTTCGTGCAGATCTTCACGGCCCTGGGCATCCCCGCCGCCGCTTCGATCCTCAACGTCGTCGTCATCACGGCGGCGATCTCGGCGATCAACTCCGACACGTTCGGCGCGGGTCGCATGTTGTTCGGCTTGGCCAAGCAGGGGCAGGCGCCAGCGGCGTTCGCGTCGGTCTCCCGCAACGGCGTCCCGTGGCTGACCGTCCTCGTCATGTGCGCCGCACTGGCCGTCGGTGCCGTGCTCAACGCCGTGATCCCCGAGAACGTCTTCGAGGTCATCGCCTCCATCGCCACGTTCGCGACGGTGTTCGTGTGGCTGATGATCCTGCTCGCCCACATCGCGATGCGCCGCGAGATCGCCCGCACCGGCCTGGCCGAGTCGACGTACCGGACACCCCTGTGGCCGCTGGCCTCCTACTTCGCCGTCGGGTTCATGATCTTCGTATTCGGCGTGCTGGGCTGGTTCCCCGACACCCGCGTCGCCCTCATCGTCGGCGCCGTGTGGATCGTGCTGCTCGCCGTCGCCTACGCCACACGCATCAAGGGCGAGGGGCGACGCATCCCTGACCTGCGGGATCAGGCCGATGCGTCCCTTCCGGGCGCCTCGCACGTGTCGAGCGGGAACCAGATGGGTAAGGAGGGCGCATGACTCAGCCTCCCGGACCGTACGACGCCTACGGCAACCCCCAGGACCACGTCCCCGGCCGTGACGACGCCACGTTCGGCGCCGCCGACTCCGTGTACGAACAGCCCCGCCGCGGTGGCTTCTCGGCGTTCCCGTTCCCGGGCTACACGACGACGACGCGCAACGGCACGCAGGTCTCCTTCGGTGGTTGCTGCCTCCCGCTGCCCATCGGATGCCTGGCCACGACGCTGGCCTTCACCGGCCTGGCCGTCACCCGGGTGCTGCGCGCCCGCGCCTGACCCGCATCGCCTCGAGGGGGCGCGGCCACGCGTGGCGGCGCCCCCTCGGCGTGCCTGGGCCCGCCCTGACCTGGGAGTGCAGATGACAGTGCGACGGGTGGCGCACAATGACCAACGTGATCGTCGACAAGGCCGTGTATCGCGATGGGGTCCGCCACGACTGCGGTGACCCCAGCGACGAGTTGGAGCTCCTGCGCGCTGCAGGCACCGGGTTTCTCTGGATCGGGCTCAAAGACCCGACGCCCGCCGAATTCGCGGTGGTCAACGACGAACTCCACCTGCACCCGTTGGCCGTCGAGGACGCGCTGACCGGCGGCCAGCGCGCCAAGATCGACATCTACGAGGAGTCAATCTTCGTCTCCCTCAAGACGTTGCGGTACATCGAAGAGACCAGCGACGTCGAAACCGGTGAACTGATGCTGTTCGTCGGCGACCGGTTCGTTCTCACGGTCCGCAACGGGGAGGCCAATCCCCTCGCCGGGTTGCGGGCCCAGCTCGAACGAACCCCCGAACGGCTGGCCTACGGGCCCGTGACGGTGATGCACGCCGTCATCGACCTCATCGTCGACACCTACCTCCACATCGACGAGGAACTCGGTCGAGACCTGTCGGAGATCGAAGAGGCGATCTTCGCGGGCGACCGCGTGTCGGGCACCGACATCTACAAGCTCAAGCGTGAGGTGCTGGAGTTCAAGCGCGGAGCGTTGCCGCTGGTGGCGCCGCTGCGGCGCTTCGTCTCCGGAGATGCCCGGGCGCTCGTGCCCAAGAAGTTGCGGCCGTTCTTCGCCGACGTCCTCGACCACCTCATGCAGGTCGTCGATCACGCCGAGGGATACGACCGACTGCTCTCCGACGTCCTCTCGGCGCACCTGTCGCAGATCTCGGTGCAGCAGAACGAGGACATGCGCAAGATCTCGGCCTGGGTGGCCAT
>DAMDJY010000110.1:0-301 GCA_032100225.1 Mobilicoccus sp. | reverse complement strand
GCACTGGCACTACGGATACTTCGTTGTCATCGGGGTGATCGTCGCGGCGTGCGCCTGGTTGTTCGCGCATTTCAAGCGCTCCGGCTGGTTGTAGCCCGGCTCGCGGTCCACCGATTCCGGTGATGTCGGCCCCGCGTTCACGGGTGCGTCACGTCGGGGTCACTCCACGCGCGTAGCCTCGCGGCCCTGAACCCGGCCCCGTCGTCGGCGGACCTGCCGCGCTCCCGAATCGGAGGACTCCATGTCGTCTCGCCTCTCCACCACCCGCGCAGGGCGCGCCGCGATCGCCTGCGGCCTCGCC
>DAMDJY010000109.1:3310-11747 GCA_032100225.1 Mobilicoccus sp. | reverse complement strand
TGGCCGACTACAAGACCAACTGGCTCGGCCCCTTCGAGGAGCCGCTGACCGCTGCGGCCTACGTTCCCGAGAACCTCGACGCCGCGATGGGGCACTCCGACTATCCGCTGCAGGCGCTGCTCTACGCCGTGGTGCTGCACCGGTATCTGCGCTGGCGCCTGCCCGGCTACGACCGCGCCACCCACCTGGGTGGCGTCCTCTACCTCTACGTCCGCGGCATGTGCGGGCCGCAGACGCCCGTCGTCGACGGCACCCCGTGCGGCGTGTTCTCGTGGCAGCCGCCGCCCGCGCTCGTGGAGGATCTCTCAGCCCTGCTCGACGGAGGCGACCGATGACAGCGATCGACGCGGCGACCTCGGGCGACGCCCGCTACGCGCTGCGGGCGCCCGAGCCCCTGCGCACGTTCAACCTGGCCGGACACCTGCGCGCGGCCGACATCCACGTCGCCACCCGGCTCGGTCAGATCGCCGGGGAGACCGACCCCGACGTGCTGCTGGCGTTCGCGTTGCTCGTGCGCGTCGTGCGCGACGGGTCGACCTGCCTCGATCTCGCCACAGCACACGAACTCTCACCCGAGGTGATCGACGACCCAGGGGCCGACAGCGCAACCGGACAGCCCGTCGCCGGATCGAGGGACACGGCAGTCGGTGTCGGTGTCGGAGACGCTGGTGTGGGCATCGGTGCTGATGCGGGTGCCGCGTCGGTTGGGGTCGCCGATGACGGGTTGCCCTGGCCGGAACCGACGCGGTGGGTCGCTGCCGTCGAGGCGAGTCCGCTCGTCGCAGCCGGGGTGCTGCGGTACGAGGCGCCGCTGCTCTACCTCGACCGGTACTGGGGTGAGGAGCGCATCGTCTGCACCGATCTGCTCGCCCGCCGCGAGCACCGGCCCCCGCCCGTGGACGAGGCGCGATTGGCCGAGAGCTTGACGCGCATCTTTCCCGACCCTGGTTACGCCGAACAGCGGGACGCTGCAGCCCGACTCGTACGTGCGAGCAGTGGTGTGCTCACCGGTGGTCCGGGTAGTGGCAAGACGACGACCATCGCCGGACTCCTCGCCGTGCTCGCCGACCAGGTCGACACGCCGCTGCGGATCGCGCTGACTGCACCCACCGGCAAGGCTGCCGCCCGACTGCAGGAGGCCGTCGCTGCTGCTGCCGCCGACTTTCCTGCCGACGCCCGCGACCGGCTCGCCGGGCTCGAGGCCTCGACGCTGCACCGGCTCCTCGGCTGGCGCCCCGACTCCCGCACGCGGTTTCGGCACGACCGGCACAACACTCTCCCGCACGACGTCGTCGTCGTCGACGAGTCGTCGATGCTCTCCCTGACGCTCACGGCCCGACTGCTCGAGGCGCTCCGTCCCACGACCCGACTCGTCCTCGTCGGTGACGCCGACCAGCTCGCCAGCGTCGACGCAGGTGCCGTGCTCGGCGACCTGGTCCACGGCCTCGGGCAGGACGCCGGTGATCCCGACGCGTCCAACAGCACCGATGCAGCCGCCGGTGCCGAGGTGTCTGTCGGTGGCGACGAACCGGCCAGCGACGATGTGCTCGCCGATGCCGCAAGTGGGGATGACTCCTCCGACGCATCCACGGCTAGCGCGACAACCTCCAGCGATGTGGCCACCGTGGTGCGGTTGCGCGGCTCGCACCGGTACAGCGGAGCGATCGGTGAGCTGGCGCGCGCGGTGCGGGATGGGAACGCCGATGTCGTCATCGACGTCCTGAGCACCGGTGAGGGGATGCAGCTCGTCGAGGCCGATGACCCGGCCCCGATCGTGCGCGGACGCCTGCTCTCGCACGCTGTGGATCTGCGGCGGGCGGCACGAGCCGGTGACCACGACGAGGCGCTCCGCGTCTTGGGCCGACACCGGGTGCTGTGCGCGCACCGGGCCGGGCCGGCGGGGGTGCGCACCTGGAACCGGCGGATCGAGGGCTGGCTCACGGAGGAGACCGGCGACGGCCTCTACGACCTCATGTACATCGGGCGTCCCCTGCTCGTGACGACCAACGACTACGGGCTGGGCCTCTACAACGGCGATACCGGCGTCGTCGTGCAGGGCGAACCCGGGGCGCAGCCCGTCGCGGTGATGGCCGGCGCAGCGGGGACGTTGGCCGTGTCGGCCGGACGGTTGGCCGACGTCGAGACGATGCACGCCATGACCGTCCACAAGGCGCAGGGCAGCGAGGCCGACGACATCACGGTCATGATGCCGCCGGGCGACTCCGTGCTCTTGACCCGAGAACTGCTCTACACGGCCGTGACCCGCGCCAAGGCGTCGGTGACCGTGGTCGGCACCCAGGACGCGATCCGGGCTGCGCTCGCCCGCCGAGCCCGCCGGGCGAGCGGACTCGCCAGGCGCCTGCACACGAGCACCTGACCTGCCGCGCGCCCTCGTGGATGGGGTGACTCCCATCCACGAGGACTCAGCGCGACAGGTGTTGTTCGCCGTGCGAGGTCAGCAGGGCCGGGTGCGGGGTGCGCGTTCGGCGGTCTGGGCGGGGTCGGTCTCGGCGACGGAGGAGAGGGCCTCCTCGATGCGCACCATGATGGACGAGTCGAGCTTGACCCCGGAGGCGGTGACGTTGTCCTTCAACTGTTCGGGGCGGGAGGCACCGACGAGGGCGGCGGCGACGTTGTCGTTCTGCAGCACCCAGGCGATGGCGAGGGCGGGCATCGACAGTCCGGCGTCCTCGGCGATGGGCTTCAGCTCCTGCACGGCCGCGAGGATGCGGTCGTTCATGAAGGCGCCCATGCTGCCGCCGACCTCGGAGTGCGCCGCGCGGGTGCCCTCCTGCGGGGCCTGGCCGGGCAGGTACTTGCCCGAGAGGACGCCCTGCGCCATGGGGCTCCACACGATCTGCGAGATGCCGAGCTCGCGGCAGGTGGGGACGACCTCGTCCTCGATGACCCGCCACAGCATCGAGTACTGAGGCTGGCTGCTGATGAGCTGAATGCCCAGGTCGCGGGCCATGCGGTGGCCGTCGCGGATCTGGTCGGCGGTCCATTCGCTGACGCCAATGTAGAGGGCCTTGCCCGCACGGACGACGTCGGTGAAGGCCTGCATCGTCTCTTCGAGCGGGGTCTCGGTGTCGTAGCGATGTGCCTGGTACAGGTCGACGTAGTCGGTCTGCAGCCGCGTCAGGGAGCCGTCGATCGACTCCATGATGTGCTTGCGGGAGAGGCCGCAGTCGTTGTGCCCGCCCGGGCCGGTGGGCCAGTACACCTTGGTGAAGATCTCCAGGGACTCGCGCCGCTGCCCCTTGAGCGCCTCACCGAGGACGCTCTCGGCCTTGGTGTTCGCGTAGACATCCGCGGTGTCGAACGTGGTGATGCCGAGGTCGAGCGCCGCGTGTACGCACTGGGTGGCGACCTCGTTCTCCACCTGGGAGCCGTGGGTGAGCCAGTTGCCGTAGGTGATCTCGCTGATCTTGAGCCCGCTGTTGCCGAGGTATCGGAATTCCATGAAACCCAGGCTAGATCCGCAGGCGAGGCGCGTCGGCGACGGGCCGGGCGCGTTCATCCGTCGGCGATGTCGATTCGTGGGACGCTCCCCTCATGCGTCGGTCCGCCTCCCTGGTCATCGTTGCCCTCGTCCTCTCCGGATGTGCGGCCAATACCGCTCCGAACGACTCGACGTCGGGGGCCGCCGCCAAGCCGTCGTGGACGGCCTCGTCGTCGGCTGCGGGCGCTGCGGCGTCGTCGGGCACCACGCCTTCGGCGGCAGAGCAGCCCGGGCAGATCACGCTCGCCTTCGCCGGGGATGTTCACTTCGCACGGCAGCTCGCGCCGCTGCTCGAGGACTCGGACGAGAAGTGGGCCGACCGGATGCCGGAGTTGGCGGCGGCGGACTTCGCGATGGTCAACCTCGAGACGGCTCTCACCGAGGGCGGCTCGCCGGTCGACAAGAAGTACACCTTTCGCGCGTCCCCGGTGGCGTTGAACAAGCTGTCCGCGGCGGGTATCGACGCGGTGTCGATGGCGAACAACCACGCGGCCGACTACGGCAGGGCCGGGATCGCGAACACGCTCACGGCCATCGAGGGCAGCCCCATCCCCGTCGTGGGTTTCGGCAAGGACGAGACGGCGGCGTATGCGCCGGCCACGGTCGACGTCAAGGGTGTTCGGGTCGGGCTCCTCGCCGCGACGGAGATCTACGAAGAGACGTACGTCAACCATTCAGCCGGTCCGGACAAGCCGGGGGTGGCGCAGAACATCCGACGCGACCGGTTCACCCAGGCCGCGCGGGACGCGGTGGCGGCGAACGACCTGGTCATCGCCTTCATGCACTGGGGCACCGAGGGGACGACCTGCCCGAACGAACGCCAGGTGGAGACGGCTCGGGTGCTGTCGGAGGCGGGCGTCGACGTCGTGGTCGGTACTCACGCGCACCGGCCGCAGGGGTCGGGGTGGATGGGCCGCACGTTCGTCGGCTACGGCACCGGCAATCACGTCTGGTACAACGCGAGCCCCGGGTCGCGCCGCTCGGGTGTGCTCTCCCTGACGGTGGACGCCAATGCCGTCCGCGACCGCGGTGACCAGCACACCGGTGACGGACCGTCGGTCGTCACCGCCTCCACGTGGACCCCCATGATCATCAAGGGCTCGGGCCTGCCCATGGTTCCCGAATCACGCGGGGAGCTCGACCGCGCTGCCGAGGCCGCCAACCGCTGCTCCGACCTCTCCCAGACCCCCAACTGAGCGGCATGACGGCCCTGATCCACAGGGGCGTCGTTGCTCGGGAGTCGTCCACAGCCTGACCCCGCACCCCGAGGGTGGGGTGCCGTGTCGAGTGGACTGGTCGTCGACCCAACCACTCGACGACTGACGGGGGCCGTCATGGCGACCATGAGCCCGGACATAGCCAGCAGCGGATCGTCCTTCTACTCCGTGGACACGATCCTCATGCGATCCCTCGGTGAGGGCCTCGTCGACCTGGCGGCGCAGAGCAAACGGCATACGTTCGGGCCGATCAACGGTGCTGGTGAGGCCCATGCGATCGAAGAGGCCGCCGCGAGGTTTCGTGCCACCTGGTCGCCGCAACTCATCGAGTGGGCGACGGCGCTGGCGAGTTCTTCGGAGCACGTGAGCGCGGCGGCCGCGATGCTGGAGTCCTCCGACGCCCACAATGCTGCGACGTGGCGCGGGATGACCCCGATGCCGACCTCATGAGCAGCGCGAGTGGTGGCGGAGGCACGCGTTTCGGTACGCCCCGGACAGACTCGTGGGGTCTCGCCACTCCTGCTCGATCTGCCGGCCCGGTCCAGCTGTCTTACACCGAGGCCTTTCCTGAGGCGCTGTTCACGATCACGGCACAGCCCGGCGCAATGCGGTCGGCGGCTGAGGCCTATCGCGCGTACGGCACGTCGGCGACAGCATGGGAACGACAGCTCGACGGTCTCGATGCCCCGTTCTGGCTGGGCGCAGAGGGCGACACGTATCGCCAATCTCGCCTCGCGTACAAGCCGATGCTGCAGATGGCAGCGCTCGGCTTTCCGCTCGTTGCGCGCGAGGTCGAGGTTGCGGCCACCACGATCGAGGCGATCATCCGCACCATGGACGCCCTGCGTCCGAGTGCCCGCTCGGCGTGGGAACGCCTTCAACGAACTAAGTCGGGGGCCGCCGCGACCCAGGCCTCCACGCCGCCGAGCTTCCTGAGCGATCCGACCCCCGCGTCTCTGGACCCGCAGGTTATGGGGGCACAGCGACAGTTCGACCTCCTCTGCGAGGAGGCACGCACTCTGCAGCGCCGGATTGTCGAGGCTGCGACGCAAGCAGGGGCCAGGATCGGCCAGATCTCCCCACCTGGCCCTGTCCCGAGCAGAGGAGCCGACCCCTTCGGCCCGATCGTCGAAGAACGCCAGACGGACCGGCACACCCTCGAAGGCTCGGCCAAAGTCGTGATGGGCGGTCTCACGTACACCGAGATCACGGAGAAGCTCTCCGACGAGACGTTCGAGGTTCGGTACGTTCTCGGGGGCACAGTCGGGGCCGAGCTGAGCGTCGAGAGTGACCTCGTGTCATCCAAGGACGACACCGATTGGACGGGCGACAAGGAGAAGAAGCAGGGCGGCTCGACGAGCACCTCCCCGCGGGAGACCCCGAACGAGTGGCTCGACAATGCTTCGGAGCAACTGCCGGACCAGCACAAGCCCGATTCCTCCGCAGCCGTGTCCGGCCAGGCAGGGCTGGCAGAGGAACACATCTGGACGGGCTCGACGGAGGAAGAGGCGCGGGCCAAGGCGCGTGCCGGTCTCTGGGCGCTCATCTTCGGCGGGTTGCCAGGAATGCCCACGGGTCCGAAAGAAGACGGGCGAGCGACCTCCGGTCGACTCACAGTGTCGGCCGAGGCAATGGCCGGGCTCGCGGACGCCAAGCTCGGTGGTCACCTGTCGACGACCGTGGGGGTCCGCGACGAAGGGTGGACCGACGGTCGTCGCTCCACGTCCATGTCCTTCACCGGCTTGGCCGAGGTGGAGCACCCCGTCCCCGCGAAAAACGGCCTCACGGAGCAGAAGGCCGACGGCGGCAGCGGCCAGGTGACCGCGACGGTTCGCACCACGGCCGCGGGTGGCGCCTGGCTGGATGTCGTGACGAGGAAGAAGAAGGCGGGCGAGAACACGTACGTCGATGTCGTGCAGCGTCGCGCCATCAGCAAGGAACAGGTGAGATACCTCCGCAACGCACCTCGAGACCTGGTGATAAAGCGGAATTACTCGAAAACCTCCGATTGCGTTCGAGCCCTGGCCTTGATCGCCGACACGGCGGCGCTGACCAAGGACTCTCCGCAGGTCCGCAGTGGTCTCGTCGACTACAAGGAGCTGCCTTACGAGAGCGAAACGACGAATGAGCAGTCCGCCGAACAGAAGGTGTTCGGTATCGGCGTCGAGGAGTCGGCAGATCGCACCACCGAGCATCTGGTCCGGTAGATGTGCCTCGTGCATGGCGGCCTTTCTGGCGGTGTCGCTCTGACAGGATCGGCGCATGGTGCGCATGAACGAGTTCGATCAGCCCATCGGCCGGGCAGTGACGTGGTCGCCCCCGGAGGCGTTGCAGCACGTCACGGCCAGGGGACGGTGGGTCGCGCTCGCGCCCCTGACTCCGGGGCACGCCGAGGGCATGTGGTCGGCGCTGGGTCCTGACGTCGCGCAGTGGACGTACATGGGACCCGAGGCACCCGCCAACGTGGACGACATGCGGCGGATCGTCACCGGCTACTGCGACGACCCCGCCACCCTCGCCCACGTCATCACCGATCTCGACGGCACCGTGCTGGGCATGGCGAGCTACCTGCGCATTCAGCCGTCGCTGGGCTCCGTCGAGATCGGATCGATCAGCTACGGAAGGGCGCTGCGCCGCAGCCGAGCCGCGACCGAGGCGATGACGATGTTCGCCCGGCACGCCTTCGACTCGAGGTTCCGCCGCTACGAATGGAAGTGCGACGCCCTCAATGCACCCTCACGTTCCGCGGCACTCCGCCTGGGCTTCCGGTTCGAGGGCATCTGGCGCGACGCGATGGTCTACAAGGGCCGAAACCGCGACACCGCCTGGTACGCCATGACCGAAGACGATTGGCGCAGAATCGAACCCGTCCACGAAGCCTGGCTCGCGAGCACAGGTGAGGACGGACAACAAGTCTTCCGCCTCTCCGACGGCACGGCCTCACTCTGGGACGAAGGACAGACCCGATGAACGACTCCACCCAGCACCACACCCAGCCGCAGTCACCCGCCCAGGCAGAGGCGCAACCACTGGCCGGGGTGCGGGTGGTCACGGTCGCGCTCAACGTCCCCGGACCGGTAGCAGTGGCTCGCCTGCAAGCGATGGGTGCGTCGGTGACGACCGTGCTCCCGCCGCACGGCGACCCGTTGCAGGAGTACTCGCAGGCGTGGTTCGACGACCTGCACCGCGGGCAGGACGTGCGCACCCTCAACCTCAAGGACGAGGTCGACCGCGGCCGTCTGACCGAGCTGCTCGACTCGGCAGACGTGTTCGTCACGTCGTCGCGGCCCTCCGCGCTGCGTCGACTCGGCATCGACTTCGCCACGCTCCACCAGGCGCACCCGCGGCTCTGCCAGATCGACATCGTCGGCCACCCCGGTGAGCAGGCAGACATCGCCGGCCACGACCTCACGTACGAAGCTGTCGAAGGGCTCGTCCGCCCGCCGTCGTTGCCCTCGACATTCGTCGCCGACCTCTCCGGCGCCGAGCGCGCCGTGTCCGAGACGCTCGCCGCGCTCCTCGTGCGTGCCTCCACCGGCCAGGGGTGCCGCCGCGAGATCGCCCTGTCCGACACCGCGCACGACTTCGCCGCGCCCGCCCGGTACGGACTCACCGCGCCCGACGCCTTCCTCGGCGGCGGCAACCCCTCGTACTCCGTCTACGAGGCGGCCGACGGCTGGATTGCCCTCGCCGCCCTCGAACCTCACTTCCTCCGCCG
>DAMDJY010000109.1:1733-3300 GCA_032100225.1 Mobilicoccus sp. | reverse complement strand
ACCCTCGAGCTCCTCGACGTCGACGGCAGCGCGCCGGCCTACGCGGCCGTGTTCGCCACCCGCCCGACCGCCGAGTGGGAGGCCTGGGCCACGGAACACGACGTGCCGCTGGCTGCCGTGCGCTGATCCGGCATCATCGTGCGGGTGGCCCGCCGTCCTGGCGTGAGCCGGAGCCTGAGCCCGCGTCCCAGCGTGTGAGCTGACGGCCGAGCACGGAGGAGACACGCGTGGCGCTGCGGCAGCACCTGGCCGATACCCGACCCCTGGCCAACCCGCACTTTCGTCGGCTGTGGACGGCCAACATCGCCACGGTCATCGGCGCCCAGCTGACGATCGTCGCGGTGCCCTCGCAGATCTACACGATCACCGGGTCGTCGGCGTACGTCGGGCTGACCGGCGTCTTCGGGCTCGTGCCGCTCGTCGTCTTCGGGCTCTACGGCGGCGCGTTGGCCGATGCTCTGGATCGCCGGACGCTGCTCACATTCACGACGTGGGGCCTCATCGTCACGACGGGGCTCTTCTTCGTCCAGGCGGCGATGGGCAATCGCAACGTGTGGCTCCTGCTCGGGCTGTTCGCGCTGCAACAGGCGTTCTTTGCCGTCAACCAACCCACGCGCAGCGCCGTGCTCCCCAAGATCCTCGAACCGGAGCTGCTGCCCGCCGCCAACTCGCTGTCGATGACGTTGTTCGGCGCGGGCGCGATCGTGGGTCCACTGCTGGGTGGGGTGCTCATTCCGATCATCGGGTTGTCGTGGCTGTATCTCGTCGACACGATCACCCTGTTCGCCACCCTCTGGGCGGTCACGAGCCTGCCGCCGCTGCCCGTCGAGGGCGCCACCGGCCGTCCCGGACTCCGTTCCGTCATCGACGGATTCGCCTACCTGGGCGATCACCCCGTGCTGCGGATGTCGTTCGTCGTCGACATCATCGCGATGTTCTTCGGCATGCCCCGGGCCCTGTTCCCCGAGGTCGCCCACGTGTCCTTCGGCGGCCCGCCCGGCGGGGGACTCGCCTACGCGGTCCTGTTTGCGGCGATGCCGGTCGGAGTCGTTCTCGGTGGAGTCGTCTCGGGGTGGGTGTCGCGAGTCCGTCGTCAGGGCCTGGCCGTCGTCGCCTGCGTCGCCGTGTGGGGTGGCGCTGTGGTGCTGCTCGGTCTGGCCGTCCTCGCCGCGAACGGACCCTCCACCGTGTTGCTCTCCTGCGCTGCGGTGGCCCTGGCCATCGGTGGCGCCGCCGACATGGCGTCCTCGGCATTCCGGCAGAGCATGCTGCAGGCGTCCGCCTCCGACGCGGTCAGAGGTCGGCTGCAGGGCGTGTTCATCGTCGTCGTCGCGGGCGGACCCCGCCTAGCCGACGTCGCCCACGGCGCAGCCTCACCCCTTGTCGGGCCGGGCTGGACCATCGTGGCCGGCGGCGTCCTCACCGTCGTCGGCGTGCTGCTGGCAGCCGCGATCGCACCCGCCTTCACCCGCTACCGCGCCTCAAACGGCGAGAGCTGAGACGCACCGCCGCGCCCAACCCTCCCGCATCGAGCCCTTCCCGCCGCACATGAGACGTGGGGGCCCCC
>DAMDJY010000109.1:656-1678 GCA_032100225.1 Mobilicoccus sp. | reverse complement strand
GACCTGCACGGTCGGAGACGCCCACGGATGACGCGAGAAGCGGGGTGGATCAGCGCTCGTCGCGCGGCACCCAGTGCTGGTCGGTCGGGCCGACGTAGACCTGGCGCGGACGGTAGATCCGACCCTTGGCGTCGTCGTTGATCTCCTTCCAGTTCGCGATCCAGCCGGGCATACGGCCGATGGCGAACATCACCGTGAACATGTTCAGCGGGATACCCATGGCCCGCAGGATCATGCCGGAGTAGAAGTCGACGTTCGGGTAGAGCTTGCGCTCCACGAAGTAGTCGTCCTGCAGTGCGGCGTCGGCCAGTTCCTGCGCGATGTCGAGCAGCGGGTCGGACGTGCCGAGCTCCTTGAACATGTCCTCGGCAGCGGCGCGCAGGATCTGGGAGCGCGGGTCGAAGTTGCGGTAGACGCGGTGCCCGAAGCCCATGAGCTTCACGCCGTCTTCCTTGTTCTTGACCTTCTTCACGTACTCCTTGACATCCATGTCACTGGAGCGGATCTGCTCGAGCATCTCGATGACGGCCTGGTTGGCACCACCGTGACGGGGACCCCACAGGGCGTTCACGCCGGCGGAGCAGCTCGCGAAGATGTTCGCCTGGCTGGAGGCGACCATGCGCACGGTCGATGTGGAGCAGTTCTGCTCGTGGTCGGCGTGCAGCAGCAGGAACAGGTTGAGCGCGCGCGAGACGGCCGGGGTCGGCTCGTACGGCTTGTACGGCTTGGTGAACATCATGTGGAGGAAGTTCTCCGCATAACGCAGGTCGTAGCGCGGGTACACGACCGGCTCACCGATGGACGCCTTGTACGACGCGGCGGCGATGGTGCGCACCTTGCTCATGAGCTTGGCGGCGGCGGCCTCGACGTCCTCGTCGGACTGGAGGCTCGTGTCACCGGGCTCGTAGCCGGAGATGAGGTTGACCATGGCGGAGGTGATGGCCATGGGGTGCGTGCTCGGCGGGAAGGCATCGAAGTGCTTCTTCATGCCTTCGTCGATCATCGCGTTCTCGGTGAGCAGC
>DAMDJY010000109.1:0-646 GCA_032100225.1 Mobilicoccus sp. | reverse complement strand
GAACCGGTCACGCGCGACCTGGGTCGGCAGGTGGCCGAAGATGACGAGGTAGGCGGACTCGATGAAGGTGCTCTTCTCGGCCAGCTCCTCGATCGGGATACCCCGGTAGCGCAGGATGCCCTCGTCGCCGTCGATGAAGGTGATCTCCGACTTGCAGGATCCGGTGTTTCCGTACCCGTCGTCGAGGGTGATGTACCCCGTCTCCGATCGGAGCTTGCTGATGTCGATGGCGAGTTCCTTCTCGGTGCCCTCGACCACGGGGAACTCATACGACTGCCCATCCAGTTCGATGCGGGCCGTCCGGCTCATGTGTTGCCTCCTGATGTCGTCGTGTTCGTGGTCACCTTACGGCGGAACGGGGACCATCGTCCTCTCGGTCCGTCGTGAGAACACTCTCCGCTCCCCAGGGATGCTCGCGATCAGCGAGGATGCGGGCACGCCTACGAAAGGGATCCCCATGTTCGACGTGGCTGCGCTCCGATCGGTCGTCCCGGCTCTGGCCGACGGCACCGCGTTCTTCGACGCCCCGGGCGGGACGCAGACGCCCGCGCCCGTCG
This sequence comes from Mobilicoccus sp., assembly GCA_032100225.1. Lineage (GTDB taxonomy): Bacteria > Actinomycetota > Actinomycetes > Actinomycetales > Dermatophilaceae > Mobilicoccus. The sequence continues at coordinate 89 of DAMDJY010000109.1, read as the reverse complement.
CCGGGGCCATGGCGCGCACGATGACGTCGGGGATCTCCAACCGCGGCGCCGTGACGGCCGCCGAACAGCGGGCCGAGGCGGTCGTGACG
>DAMDJY010000108.1:0-12038 GCA_032100225.1 Mobilicoccus sp. | reverse complement strand
CGGTTCTGCGTCACCGGCCCCGACCCGGGCGCCGATGCCCTGCAGGGTGCGCGGATGCGTCGAGCGGCCGCCAACGCGGGTCTGGCCGAGCTCGACCGCGTCGTTGCTGCCGGTGATGAGGATCCGGAGGTCGTCGACCAGCTCCGCGAGCGGTCATTGCGGCGCAGCAATATGGCGTGGGAGGAGCTGCGCGGCCGGGTCCGCCGGTTCGAGGAGACTCCCGGCGAGGCCTACCGGCGGCTGCGGCTGCGGATGCTCGATGTCGAACGCGTCGAGCTGCTGCGGATGCGGGACGAGGAGATGGCCGACCACGAGGTGCTCTCCCAGGTGCTGTTCGACCTCGACGCGGAGGAGACGGTGCTCAAGGTGGCCTCCGCCCGGCTCGAGCGCGCCTCGGACACGCTGCGCGTTGCGGCGCCGCCCGAGGCACATCACGACTGCCGCCACCTCGCCGAGGCGGAGAAGCATCCCGACCCCGAGGCCTCGGGCGATCACTGCCACGAGTGCGAGATCGAGGGGCTGCGACCGCACCGCCTGCGCATCTGCCTGACCTGCGGCAATGTCGGGTGCTGTGACTCCTCCGAGGGGCGCCACGCCGAGGCGCATCACCGGCGCAGCGGACACCCCGTCATCCGGTCTTTCGAGGAGGACGAGACCTGGCGCTGGTGTTACGTGGACGAGGAACTCGGCTGACGTCGGGCGCGTCCTGCCCGCTTCTTGCCCGTCGGATTCGTGCGCGGCAGACACCTCTGAAAGTGCCGCTTCTTAGGCTAGGCTCACCTACATGATCGTGTGCCACTGTGAGGTCGTCTCCGACCGCGACATCCGTGCCGCCGTGGACGACGGAGCCACCACACTGGCTCGCGTCTGCCGCTCCACCAGTGCGGGAACGGGCTGCGGCGGTTGCGTCTTCGGAGTCCGCGCCGTGATCGAGTCCTACACTGGCCGCGATCACGTCACGCTTCACAGCTCTCTGGAGGAATCTCATGCAGCCACGCAGTCCCCGCGTCGTCGAGTTGCTTAACGACGCTCTCACGTTCGAGCTCACGGTCGTCAACGCGTACTTTCTGCACGCCCGCATGCTCGACAACTGGGGACTCACCAAGCTCGGCAAGGTCTTCTACGACCTGTCCATCGGCGAGATGAAGGACGCCGACGAGCTGATCAACCGCATCCTCATGTTCGACGGGCACCCCAACGTGCAGCGCCTCAACGGCATTTCCGTGGGTGAGAGCGTCGAGGAGATGCTCCGACTCGGCCTCGACAGCGAGATCGCCGCCGTGGCCCAGTTCAACAACTCCGCCACCGAATGCCACGAGCTCGGGGACCGCGCCACCGCCTCGATCTTCGAGGAGATGGCCCGCGACGAGGAGATCCACGCCGACTGGTTCGAAGGTCAGCTCGACGCGATCGCGCGCATGGGCATCGAGAACTACACCGCCCAGCAGCTCGAGGCCGGGTCGGCACCGGCCTGAGCATCGCCTCACCCATTTCCCTAGACAACGACGAGACCCGCCGGGATTCCTCCCGGCGGGTCTTGCTGTGTGCGGCTCGATGAGCCGATCAGCGTGCGGCGGAACCCTCGACGTAGTCGCTGTCGTCGTCCTTGACCCACGCCATGAGCTTGCGCAGCTCCTTGCCCGTCTCCTCGATCGGGTGCGCGGCACCCTGCTCACGAAGCTTGGTGAACTCGGGAGCGCCGGCGTCCTGGTCCTCGATGAAGCGCTTGGCGAACGCGCCCTCCTGGATGTCCTTGAGGACGGCCTGCATGTTCTCCTTGACGCGCGGGTCGATGACGCGCGGTCCGGAGACGTAGTCGCCGTACTCGGCCGTGTCGGAGATCGACCAGCGCTGCTTGGCGATGCCGCCCTCGATCATGAGGTCGACGATGAGCTTGAGCTCGTGGAGGCACTCGAAGTAGGCGACCTCGGGCTGGTAGCCGGCCTCGACGAGGGTCTCGAAGCCGTACATGACGAGCTGGCTCGCGCCACCGCAGAGGACGGCCTGCTCACCGAACAGGTCGGTCTCGGTCTCCTCGGTGAACGTGGTGCCGATGCCGCCGGCGCGCAGGCCACCGATGGCGCGGGCGTAGCTCTTGGCGAGGTCCCAGGCCATGCCGGACTCGTCCTTCTCGACGGCGAGGAGCACCGGCACACCGCGGCCGTTGCTGTACTCGCGGCGCACGAGGTGACCGGGGCCCTTGGGTGCCACCATGAACACGTCGACGCCGGCGGGGGCCTCGATGTAGCCGAAGCGGATGTTGAAGCCGTGCGCGAACATCAGCGCGGCGTCGCTCTTGAGGTTGGGAGCGATTTGCTCGGCATAGACCTTTCGCTGGTGCTGGTCGGGCACGAGGATGACGACGACGTCGGCCTCCTTGGTCGCGTCCGCCACGGACAGGACCCGCAGGCCCTCAGCCTCGGCCTTGGCGCGGCTCTTGCTGCCCTCTGCCAGACCGATGCGGACGTCGACACCCGAGTCACGCAGGTTGAGGGCGTGCGCGTGGCCCTGGCTGCCGTAACCGATGACAGCGACCTTCTTGCCGGCGATGATCGAAGTGTCGGCGTCGTCGTCGTAGAACATCTGCGCCACGAGGGGCTCCTTAACGTTGTTGCTGGACTGATGGAGTTCAGTTGGGATTCTGCTGTTTCGGTGACCGGCGGGCCGTGACCGACCCGCCGGTCGAGTGGCGAAAGCTCAGTGCCGCGAAGAGCGGTCGGTGATCGAGCGGGGGCCGCGGCCCACGGCGACCATGCCGGACTGGACCAGCTCACGAACACCGTAGGGCTCGAGCAGCGCCAACAGCGCCTCGAGCTTCTCGACCTTGCCGGTGGCCTCGATGGTGACGGTCTCCGGGGTCACATCGACGACGCGGGCACGGAAGAGCTCGACGGTCTCGAGGATGTGGCTGCGGTTGGCGGGGTCGGTCCGCACCTTGATGAGGATGATGCGGCGCTCGACGAACTGGTCGAGTTCGACGACCTTGATGACCTCGACGAGCTTGTTGAGCTGCTTGGTCACCTGCTCCACGGGCAGCTCGTCGGCGTCGACCACAACGGTCATCCGCGAGATCTCGGGGTTCTCGGTCTCACCGACGGCCAGGGAGGAGATGTTGAACCCGCGCCGCGAGAACAGCGCCGCGATGCGCGTCAACACACCGGGCTGGTTCTGCACCAGGACGGACAGCACGTGCCGGGTCATCGGGCGTCTCCCTCGGTCTGGTTGTTCTGAGCGGAGTCGTTCTGCTCCGTGCTGGTCTGGGCGTCGAACTGAGCGGGGTCGGGCTGATTCTCCTCGACCTCTGCCTGCAGGAGTTCGGTCGTGACCTCGGCCTCTTCGTCGACGGCCTCCTCCTCGCGGTCCCACACCGGGGAGAGGCCGCGGGCGTACATGATCTCGTCGTTGCTGACGCCGGCGGGGACCATCGGCCACACCATGGCGTCGCGGCAGACGACGAAGTCGACGATCACCGGGACGTCGTTGATCTCCAACGCCTGGCGGATCGTGTCGTCCACGTCCTCGACGCGCTCGCACCGCAGACCCACGCAGCCGTAGGCGTCGGCGAGCTTGACGAAGTCGGGGATGCGCGACTCGTGGCTCGTGTGCAGGTCGGTGTTGGAGTAGCGCTCGTTGTAGAAGAGCGTCTGCCACTGGCGCACCATGCCGAGCGAGCTGTTGTTGATGATGGCGATCTTGATGGGGATGCGGTTGATGACGCAGGTGGCGAGCTCCTGGTTGGTCATCTGGAAGCAGCCGTCACCGTCGATGCCCCACACGACGCGCTCGGGCTCGGCGACCTTGGCGCCCATGGCTGCGGGCACGCAGTAGCCCATCGTGCCGAGGCCACCGGAGTTCAGCCAGGCGTTGGGGCGCTCGTACTTGATGAACTGCGCCGCCCACATCTGGTGCTGTCCCACGCCGGAGACGTACGTCGCCTCGGGGCCGGACAGGGCACCGATGCGTTCGATGACGTGCTGCGGGGAGAGCAGACCGCTCTCGGGGGTGGCGTACCCGATCGGGTACGTCTCCTTCCACGACGCGGTCTCGGCGTGCCACGAGTCGAGCGCCGGGGTGAACTCGGTGCGCTCGAGCTCGGCGTGCAGCTCGCGCACGACCTCGCCCACGTCACCGACGATCGGGACGTCGGCGGTGCGGTTCTTGCCGATCTCGGCGGGGTCGATGTCGGCGTGGATCACCTTGGCCAGCGGCGCGAACGTCGACAGCTTGCCGGTGACACGGTCGTCGAAGCGCACGCCGAGAGCGATGATCAGGTCGGCCTTCTGCAGACCGGTGACGGCCGAGACCGAGCCGTGCATACCGGGCATACCGAGGTGCAGCGGGTGGGTGTCGGGCACGACGCCACGGCCCATGAGGGTGGTGACCAGCGGGATCTGGGTGAGCTCGACGAGTGCACGCACCTCGTCGCTGGCCCCGGCGCGGACGACGCCGCCACCGAGGTAGAGCACCGGGCGCCGCGAGCTCGTGATGAGCTTGGCCGCCTCGCGGATCTGCTTGTTGTGCGGCTTGGTCACCGGCCGGTAGCCGGGCAGCTCCATCTGCGGCGGCCACGTGAACGTGGTGCGCGCCTGCAGAGCGTCCTTGGTGATGTCGACGAGCACGGGGCCCGGGCGGCCCGTCGAGGCGATGTGGAACGCCTCGGCGATGGCGCGCGGGATGTCGTCGGGGTCGGTCACCAGGTAGTTGTGCTTGGTGATCGGCATCGTGATGCCGCGGATGTCGGCCTCCTGGAAGGCGTCCGTCCCGATGGAGGCGCTACCCACCTGGCCGGTGATCGCGACGATCGGCACCGAGTCCATGTGCGCGTCGGCTAGCGCGGTGACGAGGTTGGTCGCGCCGGGGCCGGAGGTCGCCATGCAGACGCCCACCTTGCCGGTGGCGGCGGCGTATCCCTCGGCCGCGTGTCCGGCGCCCTGCTCATGACGCACGAGAACGTGGCGGACCTTGGTCGAGTCCATCAGCGGGTCGTAGGCGGGAAGGATCGCGCCGCCCGGCATACCGAAGACGACCTCGACGCCGACCTCCTCAAGGGCGCGGACGAGGCTCTGGGCGCCGGTCACATCAGGGGCGGTCTCGTCGGGCCGGGACCTCGGGGGCGCCGGGCGGGGAGGTCGAAGATTCGTCACGGTGTGTCACCGCTTTCGTGAAATCGGTTCGTGGAGGGGCGGGCTGAACGACGCCGGGCACGGGAGTGCCCCCTCGATTCTGCCGTGTCCAGGGGTCGGACTGTGACGGCGGCACCTCCCGGCCTGTCGCCGGGTCTCTCCATGAAAAAACCCCGCCGTCCCGATGGGGACGATGGGGTTGCGCGTCTGCCGGGATGTCGGCGACGCGCTCATGTAAGTACGAGGTGCATGAACATGGCTCAACCATGGTGCGCCTACGCACGAACGTCAAACATATGAGACGAGCATCTTGCTATTTGGACTGTTCTTGGGGTCGAGGAAATCGGATCAGCGGAAGAGGTGGATCAGCGGAAGGCCACTGCGCGCCAGCCGGACCAGGCACCGACCTTCGAACCGACACGAGTGCGTGCACGCACCTGGATCGTGGTCCCCTTACGTGCCGTGAGCTTGGCGGAGGTGCGGCTGGTCGCCGCGTACCAGGTCTGGGTCTTGCCGTAGCTCTTGCCGGAGACTCGGCGGATGACCACGTCGTACTTGGCACCCTTGGTCGTCCCCCATGACACGACGCCCTTGCTCGAGATGGCCACCTTGGGCGTCGCCGGGGCTACAGCAACGCGCTTGACTGCCGCTCCACGGGCGACGATCCCGGCACGGGCGCCGATGGTGCGGCCCGCCGCCGCGACGCTGACGGTGACCTTCGCCGAGGTGCTGCCGACCGAGGCGACGGAGATGGCGACGCCGGCACCGTAGGTCGTGAACGTGCTGCCCGCCGTCATCGTCGTCGCGCTGTCCCCGGACTTGCCGGTCGGAGACGCATCGAGGGCGACGGTTGCCGCCCAGGGCGATTCCTGCGTGGCAGCCTCTTCGCGCAGGACTCGGACCCCGGCTGCCATGGGCTGGTACAGCTTGGCGTCGCGGCCAGTGCGTGTGCGCATCTCGACCCAGTAGGTGGCGCCGGAGCGGGGGTCGCGGACCCGCACACCCCGGACGCCCTTGAGGGACGACACGGGCGAGAGCGCCACGGTGCGGCTCCCACCGGTCACCGAGACGTATCCGGTGGATCCGATGAGACCGAGGCGGACGGCCTGCGGCACCGACAGAGATCCTGCCGAGTCGGCGGCCGACGCAGACATGACGTCGAACGGGTCGCCGTACTCGTCGATCGAACACCCGGCCGGCACGCGGGAGAGGTTGACGTCGGTCGCGCTCTTGCAGCTCAGGCCCTTGGCGTGGGCGAGGCCGAGGTTGTGGCCGAGCTCGTGGGCGAGGACCGGCCAGGCGGTGTCGGAGACATACGCGATACCGCCGGTGCTGATGCCCTGCCCCATCGATGCCAGGCCGTAGGAGCAACCCGCGCCGGTGGCCTCTTTGGGGAAGACCATGACGAGGTGCTTGTTGGCGCCCTCGACGAACCCGGTCGCGCGAGCGGCCTCGGTCCACATGTCGAAGGGGTTGTCCTGGCAGGACAGACGCGAGGCGTACGGGCCCACGGTGCGAGCGAGGCGCAGCGAGACGAGACCACCACTCTGCTCACGCCAGTAGGCGTCGGCACCTTTGATCTGCTGGGCAACCTGAGCGGCCGTCGCGACCCTTCCCGAGACACCGCGGGGCGCCACAATGGCGACAGTGATCTCATGGGTGGCGCGAGCCGCGGTCGGAGGCTGCGAGTGGGCGAGAACATGCACCGTACGGACGGGGGTAACCGTCCCGTCGGACAGGACCTGACGCTGGCTGGCCTTGGACAGTGCCGAAGTGGACGCGGCGGGGCGACCCGAGGCGAGGCGCAGCTCGGAGCGGTTCAGGCGGACCTGACCGTCGACTCCGGCCATGGCTTCGCCTTTGACCGCGGCGCGAACGACCACATCGGGAACATCCATGGTGACGGCAACCGTGTCGCCAGGACGAGCGGAGCCCGCATCGTCCACGGGCAGGTAGGAGCCGTTCGGCAGGCGAAGTGCCGCGTCGACCCCATCAACGGTGTCGGCGAGTCGGGCAACGACACCCTCGACCTTCACATGGGCGTCGCCAGAGTGGGCAGTGGCAGCGGGGGAAGCAGAGATCCCCGCGGCGACCACGATCATCGACATGATCGTGGATTCGATCCATCGATATGTGCGCATCCGGCGCTCCTTCTCGTGACGAGATCCACCTCCATCCGTGGAGGTGCCTCACTCACGTGGCAGCGCGAGTGATATCCGCCCATCGGCCGGGGTCAGGCACTCCTGACTCTTGGCGTGACGCCGTGATTGTGTAGGCGTGAAGGAACGGTCACCGACGCCCCCAAGGCGGTTGTGTTACCGACCAGTTCACTCGTCCGAGTCACTGTAGTGATCTGAGTCACATCACGTGGGATGACTGACGCCCGCACCCCACGCTGGGGGTGCGGGCGGCAGGGTAGGGAGCGACGGCGTGATTCGTGCGCGGCTGTGCGGTGCAGAGGTGCGCAGATGCCGAGATGATCGGGGCCGGAGTTCGAGACGACCGGATGCCCCGATGCCGACGCAACCGGGGCTCGGGGCAGGTCAGTCGACGAGGCCGCGAGCGCGCGTGGGGGTACGGCAGGCGACGAGCGTCGCGTCGGCGATGCCGTCGCTCCACTCCCCCGTCAGCGCGATGACGCCGACCGTGGCGGGCGCCCACCCCTCGGGGACGTCGCAGTCCGCGTCGACCTGATAAGCGATCTCGGGGACGGCGGGCGAGTGTGCCACGACGAGCACGACACGTGCCGAGTCGGGGACGCTGCCGAGAGCCTCCATCACATCCTCGACGGAGCCGTTGTAGATCGACGAGTCGACCCGCACGTCCTCGGCGGTGACGCCACCGGCCTGGAGCGCCTCCCACGTCCGCTGGGTGCGGGTGGCCGAGCTGACGAGCGCGACGTCGGGCGAGATGCCCTGCTCGACGAGCCAGCGGCCGGCCTCCTCCGCGTCCTTGCGGCCACCAGCGGTGAGCTCACGTCCCTCGTCGCCGGAGGCTGAACTCGCCTTGGCCTCGCCGTGACGGATGACGACGAGGTGGCGGGGTGCGGAGGGGTCGAGGCGCGAATCGGTCATGGTCCCAGCATGCCTCGCGTACCCCGGATCATGCGCGTCGAGGAGCGAACGCCAACGCTGCTGCCGCCACGACGACGATCAGACCGCCAGCCAGGGCCAAGGGTGCGGGACGTTCGGCGAAGAGCCAGGCGGCCAAGGCTCCGGCGACGACGGGCTCGATGGTCGAGACGACCGCGGCGCGTGTCGCGGGCAGTCGCTGCAGTGCGGCGCTGTGGCAGAGGTAGGCGGCGTACGTACTGAGCAGCCCGACGGCCGCGAGCGCCGGCCACGCCTGCGCCAGGCGGTGTGGGTCGAATGCGGCGGCGGACGTCAACGGGGCCAAGGCGAGAACGGCGACCCCCAGTGCCACGGTCAGACATGCCGCTGGGTGGTAGCGGCGGTAGAAGAGGCGCCCGTACGGGTAGTAGAGCGAGTAGGAGAATCCGGCCACCAAACCGGCTGTCACCGAGGCGGCGGTGACCCGCACCCCGGCCCCACCCCCGAGCGCGACGAGGGCGACGCCGGTGATCGACGCGACGACAGCCGCGATCTCCAAGGGTCCGATGCGCTCCCGCAGCAGAACGACGCTGAGGATCGCGACGAACGCCGGCGCGGTGTAGAGCAGCACTCCCGCCAGACTCGCGCCGCCGGTGGCGACCGCCACTTGGTAGGAGCCGTAGAACACAGCACCCGCGACCAGGCCGAATGCTGCCGTGATGGCCAGGTCTCGACCGCGGGGAAACCTCGCCCGGATCGCCACGGCATGGGCGGCGAACAGCGCCACGCCGCAGGCCGCCCGCCACCAGGCCACGTCATAGGGACTCAGGCCCGCGCGACGCGCGTAGGTGCCGAAGATGCCCAGCACTCCCCACAACGCCGCTGCCAACAGCACGAGGACCGTGCCGACCATCGCAGCCCTCGTCGAGACCTGGTCGCTCGATGCCTCTGAGGCCAGGGCCGGAGACGACCGGTCGTTCGCGGTCGTCGGGAGTTCGCCGTCCGACGTCGTGGCCGGTGATCGAGCCGGCCCCGACGTCTGCTCGATGCTCTCGCTTGACGCGGCCGCATCCGCCTCGTCGTGAGGCGGCACGGCTCAGCCCTCCACGCCCAGGGTGGAAAGGATGAGCTCGCGGACCTTGGCGGCGTCGGCCTGGCCCTTCAGGGCCTTCATGACCTGGCCGATGAGTGCGCCTGCCGCCTGGACCTTGCCACCCCGGATCTTGTCGGCCACGTCGCCGTTGCGGGCGATGACGTCGTCGACGGCAGCTTGCAGGGCGCCGTCGTCGGACACCATGGCCAAGCCGCGCGCGTCGGCCACCTCGGTCGGTGTGCCTTCACCGGCGAGGACCCCTTCGAGGGCCTGACGAGCCATCGCATCGGTGAGGCGGCCGCTCTGCACGAGTCCGTCGAGCTCGGCGATGTGCGCCGGCTCGATGCTGAACGCGGTGAGGTCGACACCCTCGGCCTTGGCGCGGCGAGCGAGCTCACCGAGCCACCACTTCTTGGCCGCGGCTGGCGACGCGCCCGCGTCGACGGTCTCGGCGATGAGGCCGAGCGCACCTGCGCCGAGCACGTCACGCATCTCGAGGTCGGAGTAGCCCCACTCCCCCTGCAGGCGCTTGCGGCGCTCGGCGGGACGCTCGGGCAGCGTGGCCCGCAGCTCCTCGATGTGCGCGATGCTCGGTGCGACGGGCACGAGGTCGGGCTCGGGAAAGTAGCGGTAGTCGTCGGCGTCGGACTTGGGACGCCCCGATGTGGTCTCGCCGGAGTCTTCGTGCCAGTGGCGCGTCTCCTGGATGATGCTGCCGCCTGCGGCCAGGACGGCGGCCTGGCGGCGGATCTCGAACGTGGCCGCACCCTCGACGCTGCGCAGGGAGTTGACGTTCTTGGTCTCGGTACGGGTACCGAGCGGCACGGCGAGCTGCTCGGCGCTGGTGGGCTCACCGACGCGGGGACGCAGGGAGAGGTTGACGTCGCAGCGCATCGAGCCCTGCTCCATGCGGGCATCGCTGACGCGCAGGGCCTGCATGTTCTCGCGCAGCGCAGCCACGTAGGCGCGCGCCACCTGCGGTGCGCGTGCACCGGCGCCGACGATCGGCTTGGTGACGATTTCGATGAGCGGAATTCCCGCACGGTTGTAGTCGATCAACGAGTGCGCAGCACCCTGGATACGCCCGGTGGCGCCACCGACGTGGGTGAGTTTGCCCGCGTCCTCCTCCATGTGGGCGCGCTCGATCTCGACGCGGAACGTCTCAGTCTCGTCGCCGACCCCCGTGGGGATCTCGACGTCCAGATGCCCGTCGTGCACGATCGGCTCGTCGTACTGGCTGGTCTGAAAATTCTTGGTCATGTCGGGGTAGAAGTAGTTCTTGCGGGCGAACCGCGAGTGCGGCGCGACCTCACACCCCAGGGCCAGGCCGATGCGGATGGCCGAGTCGACCGCCTGCGCATTGACCACGGGCAGCGCCCCGGGCAGGCCGAGGCACACCGGGCAGACGTGCGTGTTGGGCGCGGCACCGAACTCGGTCGAGCAGCTGCAGAACATCTTGGAGGCGGTCGACAGCTCGACGTGCACCTCCAGACCCATCACGGGGTCGTAGGCCTCCAACGCCTCGTCGAGGTCCATGGGCCCGATGTCGACGATGTCGTCGTGCGTTCTGGATTCGGTGGTGCTCATCGGGTGGCCTCCGACATGGTGGATGCAGATGACAGGTCGGCCGTGCTCAGTTCGGGGATCTGCTGGAGCAGTGAGCCACCCCATTCCTGGTACAGGCGCGCTTCGAGGGCGGCGCCGACGCTGTAGAGCCGGTCGTCGGCCATGGCGGGCGCGTAGATCTGGAATCCGCTGGGCAGGCCGTTCTCGGCAAGGCCGTCGGGCAGGGAGAGCCCGGGCAGGCCAGCGAGGTTGGCGGGGATCGTCGTGATGTCGGCGAGGTACATCGCCAGCGGGTCGTCGTTCTTCTCGCCGAGGCGGAACGCCGTGGTGGGCGCCGTCGGCGAGACCAGCACGTCGGCCTGGGTGAACGCGGTCTCGAAGTCGCGGGCGATGAGGGTGCGGACCTTCTGCGCCTGCCCGTACCAGGCGTCGTAGTAGCCCGAGGAGAGCGCGTACGTGCCGAGGATGATGCGGCGCTTGACCTCGGCGCCGAACCCGGCGGCGCGGCTGGCGGCCATGGTGCGTTCGGTGCTGTCGGCGTCGACCCGCACGCCGTAGCGCATCGCGTCGTAGCGGGCGAGGTTGCTGCTCGCCTCGGCCGGGAGGATGAGATAGTACGCGGCGACGGCGTGGGCGAAGCTCGGGCAGTCGACCTCGACGATCTCGGCACCGGCGGCCTTGAGGTGCTCGAGTGATTCGGTGAACCGGGCGCGTACCTCCGGCGCGAGTCCCTCACCGAGGAGGTCGCGGATGACTCCGATCTTCATCCCCGAGACGTCGGCGCGGCGCGCGGCATCGACGACGGGCGGGACGGGAGCGTCGAGCGAGGTGGAGTCACGCGGGTCGTGCCCGGCGAGGACCTCGTGGAGGAGAGCCGTGTCGAGGACGGTGCGGCCACAGGGGCCGATCTGGTCGAGGCTGCTGGCCAGCGCGATGACGCCGTAGCGGGAGACTCCGCCGTAGGTGGGCTTGCAGCCGACCGTGCCGGTGAACGCTGCGGGCTGGCGGATCGAGCCACCGGTGTCGGAGCCCACGGCCAGGGGTGCGGAGAACGCGGCGAGCGCCGCGGCCGAGCCACCGCCGGAGCCGCCGGGGGTGGTGTCGAGGTCCCACGGGTTGTGCGTGTTGCCGTAGGCGGAGTGCTCGGTGGAGGAGCCCATCGCGAACTCGTCCATGTTGGTCTTGCCGAGGATCGGGATGCGCGCG
>DAMDJY010000107.1:0-12177 GCA_032100225.1 Mobilicoccus sp. | reverse complement strand
CGCCGTCCTCGCGACGGCTGCCACACCCGCACTGGCCGTTACCGCGCCACCCCCGACACCCGCCCCCGCAGCGGCCACGGCGACTGCCACGCAGGCACCCCCCACCCCGCGTCCCACCTCGACCATCGGTGGCGAGCGGCTCCTCAAACCGGGGATCCTCGTCGACCGACCGGCCGGAGTGCTCAAGCCGCCGGAGATGCACGCCGCGTCCTACGTCGTCGCCGATGCGAACGACGGGCGGGTCATCCTCGCCAAGGAGGCGCATGTGCAGGCGCGCCCGGCGAGCACGATGAAGGCCCTCACCGCCCTCACCCTGGCGCCGCGCCTCTCCCCCACGACGACGGTCGTCGCCACCCCCGAGGACGCCGCCATCGACGGCACCAAGGTCGGGCTCGTGCCCGGCGAGGAGTACACGGTCCGCCAGCTCTTGCTCGGGCTGCTGCTCTCCTCGGGCAACGACGCCGCCAACGCGCTGGGACGGGCCAACGGTGGCATCCCGGCGACCGCCGCGCAGATGACGGAGTACGCGCATTCGATCGGCGCCCTCGACACCTTCGCCAAGAACCCCAGCGGCCTCGACGCCACCGGCCAGCTCACCTCCGCCTACGACCTGGCGCTGCTCGGCCGCGCTGCGATCGCCGATCCCTACGTGGCGCCCTACCTCACTGTCAAGACCGCCGAGTTGCCCGGCAAGCGCACCGCGGGCAAGGGGAGCCGCCGCGAGCGGTATCAGATCAGCAGCCACAACCGGCTGCTGTGGAACTACGAGGGCATGATCGGTGTCAAGAACGGCTACACGCAGGCGGCCAAGCAGACCTACATCGGCGCGGCCCGCCGCGGCGACCAGGCCTACGTCATCGCCTACCTCGGCGGGGAGTCCGTCGGGTGGCGCGACGCCGCCGCCCTGCTCGACTGGGCCTTCGCCCACGGGCAGAAGGTGCGCCCGCTCGGTCAGCTCGTCGACGCCGACACCTTCGACGCCGCTGCCACCGCCCCAGTGACCCCGGTCGAGCGCGAGGCCACCGACGCGCCTACTGCCGCGAGCGCAGGCGGGGTCGAACTGACCGCCGGAGACACCCCCGGTCGACTCGCGCTGCTGGCCGGCGGCGGTGCGGCGCTGGTGGCTGCCGGTGCCTTCGGGTGGAGCAGACTGCGCCGCCGGGCGCTCTGAGCGCCAGACATCCGCACGACTCGACCACTCGCAGACCCGCCCGTCTGACACTCGCAGACCCGACCCTCTGAGCATCCGGGTGCGGGGCGTCAGCTCCCGCCGAGTGAGAACTCCCGCACGGGCTGCCACTGCTCGCCCGGCCGCTCCACGTGCAGAACGAACCGGTCGACCGTGAAGGTCTCGTCCACCGCGGACATGTGCTCGCGGACGAGATCGAGAGCCGCCTGCGGAACGTCGTGGGCGAGCGTGACGTGCGGGTGATACGGATACCGCAGGTCGATGGCTGCCGGGCCGCGGCGAAGATGATCCTGCAGCACGTCGCATTCGGCCGCACCCTCGAGGACGCGGAGGTACACGACGTCGGTGACCGGCTGGAACGTCGCCGTTCCGCACAGCCGAATCTCGAAGGGGGGAGCCTGCGCTGCCACCTGCGCGAGATGCTCCACGAACGCGTCCAGATCGTCCTCGAGGAGCGTCGCCGGCGGAACCAGCGTCACATGGGTGGGCACGTCCTCCAGAACCTCGGTCACCGCGCTGCGGACCTCCGCGACCCGGCCTGCCAGCGGCTGCGGCACATGGATGAGCACCCCGACGGTCACCACTGCGGAGTCCGCTGCAGCGGTCGAGTCGAGGGCGTCCGGCGCACCTGACCCACCGGCAGCATCGTTCCGTCGGGTGATCACGTCGGCAGGCTCTGGCCCGGCAGCGGGCTGCTGCGGGGGGTGGGGCGACATCGGCTCGTCAGCGGCGTGCGAGCAGGCCGACGCGGTCGTAGACCCGGGCCAGGGTGGCCGCCGCGATGGGCCGAACGCGGTCGGCGCCGTAGGCGAGGATGCGGTCGAGCTCGGCCGGGTCGTCCAGCAGTTCGTTGGCCCGCGTCTGAATCGGCCTCAGCACCCCGACGACGACCTCGGCCAGGTCCTTTTTGAGGTCTCCGTAGCCCTTGCCCTCGTAGTCCTTCTCCAGCTGCTCGATGCTGCGGCCGTCGAGGGCGCTGTAGATGGAGAGCAGGTTGGAGATGCCCGGCTTGTTCTCCTCGTCGAAGCGGATCTCCCGCTCGAGGTCGGTGACGGCCGAGCGGATGCGCTTGGAGGTCGCCTTGAGGTCGCCGAGCAGCTCGATCGCGCCCGCGGGGGCGGACTTGCTCATCTTGGCGGCGGGGTTCTGGAGGTCCTGGATCTTGGCCGTCGCCTTGAGGATGTGCGGCTCGGGCACCACCAGGGTGTCGCCGTAGCGGTGGTTGAAGCGCTGCGCGAGGTTGCGGGACAGCTCGAGGTGCTGACGCTGGTCCTCACCGACGGGCACCTTGGCCGCGTCGTAGAGGAGGATGTCGGCCGCCATGAGGATGGGGTAGGTGAACAGGCCGACGTTGGTGCCGTCGGTGCCGCGCTTGCTCGACTTGTCCTTGAACTGCGTCATGCGCCCCGCCTCACCGAACCCGGTGAGGCACGAGAGAACCCAGGTCAGCTCGGCGTGCTCGGGCACGTGGCTCTGCACGAAGACCGCCGACTTGGCCGGGTCGACGCCACCGGCGATGTACTGGGCAGCCGTCGCGCGGGTGCGAGCGCGGAGCACCTCGGGATCGGGGTCGACGGTGAGCGCGTGCAGGTCGACGACGCTGTAGATGGCCTCGAACTCGTCCTGCATCTGCACCCAGTTGACCAGCGCCCCGAGGTAGTTGCCGATGTGGAGCGAGTCCTGGGTCGGCTGCATTCCGGAGAACAGGCGCTGACGCGCCGGAGTGTGAGTGCTGGTCATGTCGGCCATTGTGGCAGCCGCCGGAGACCGCCCGAGCACGAGGTCGCCGCGTCAGGGACCGGTGATCTCGACGTCGAGGGTGGCACCCGAGGAGTCGTGGCCGCGGACCGTGATCTGCACTCGCCCCGACGCCGACGAAAACCGTTGTCCGGCAGGCAGAGCACGGTCGTAGCGGCGCCCTCCGGGGGTCGCGTCGAGTTCGAGACCATCGCCGTCGAGACCGCCCCCTGCCCCCTTGGCCGGGTCGAGGCGCAGAATCCGGACCCCGGTCGCCGGGCGCCACGGCCCGCGGGCCAGGCCGGCGTCGCGCCCTGCGGCTGTGCGGTATTCGACGTAGTAGACGGGCTCTCCCGGCACCTCGATCCGCAGACCGCGCACCCCGCGACCCACCTGTGACAGGGGCAGCACCCGCACACCGGACTCTGCTTCCCGCACCACCCGGATCCCCTCCGGGTCGACGCCGAGGGCATCGATGCCGACGACGCCCAGATATCCTCCACCGAACCCCTCGCCGGAATACCCCATGACGTCGAACAGGTCGTCGTATTCGCGCACCACACACCCGCGCTGCCACGCGCCTGCGCTGTACCGCCCGTCCTGGGCCGTGCCGCATTCGAGCGCACCCGCATGCCCCAGGCCGAGGTTGTGGCCGAGTTCGTGCGCGAGCAGCTCGGGATGCAACGCCGTCACGTAGGTCGACCCGCCGGAGTCGAGCACGCCGAGCGACCCGAATCCGTAGTCGCAGCCAGTGCTCTCCTCCCCCGCAGCTCGGGGGGCGACGACGACGAGATGAGTGTGTGGCCCTGCGGCCTCCGGCACGAGCTCCAGCGCCTCGGCCCACAGGGCGGAGGGATCACCGCACCCGGACGGGCTCGCGACCCAGTCGGAGACCGACGCCACGCGGAACGACACCGCGCCGCGCGTCTGCTCCGACCAGTAGTCCGACGCACCTTCGACGGCCCTCGTGATGGCCTCCGGTGTGGCCTCAGGATCCGCGGCATAGCCCCGCGGGGTCATCCTCACCACGTAGACGTCACGAGGCGGGTTCAGCTGCGCTCTCCTTCCGGTGCCCTCGGAGGCCGCCATCCCGGCTCGCACACCGCCCGGACCGGCGACAGCCCGTGCGCCACCTGAGGCCTGAACGTCCATCCCGGTATCGGCACTCATCAGCGCGAGAGAGGCGAGGGCGGCGCACGCTGCGAGAACCCGAGTGGCGGGTCCCGTGGGCAGAGTGGGCACCGGATGCTCCTGGCTGGGCAGCGTCGGCGACGTCTCGCCGGCCCGGCACAGACGCGCGGGCACCCTCCTATCGGCCGATCAGCCTCTGCCTGTAGCAGATTCGCTATCCGGAACGCGGGACCTCACCAGATCCAGCGCAGGTCCACCGTGCCGGGGCCGATGTCCTGCAGGTGCAGTTCGAGAACCCGGCCACGAAGGACGAGCGGCTGCGTCGTCGTGACGCCCTTGAGCTCGGTGATGACCTCGGCGCTGCGCGGCACCTTGCCCGGGCAGAACATCACCGTGCAGTGCAGGACCGGCGTGAGGGTGGTCACCCACCAGCCCCACTGGCCAACCTCCGTCCAGTCGACCCGCGCCGTGACCGCCAGGTCGGTCATCCAGCGCTCACCGACACCCAGCGCACGGGGAAAGCAGATCTCGGCCACGAGGGTGGAGCCCGAGCGCAACTGCCGCCCGACAGAGCAGTTGTTGCTGGTTTCGACCGACATCCGGGTGAGTTCGTCCTCGGACCACAAGGCGAACGGATACCGATCCACGCCGGCTCGTTGCGCGACCACGGTCTCGCGAATCCGATGCCCGACCTGTCGCCCGTCGTCGTCCACGAAGACGAGGTTGTGGATGCTGTTGCGGATGAGCCCGTCCTGCCAGCTGAGGCCCAACTTGGCGGCGAAGACCTCCAACTCCTGCTCGCCCACGGCTTCAGGTGGCAACCGTTCGATGAGGGACCCGGTCAACACGCCAGCCGGTAGCTCCAGAACGTCCTCCAGCGCCACCACAGCGGCCAGGGACGTCGCGCGCGTCGGACGCGCGACCCCCCGCCGCCAATAACTCAGCGTCGCCACCGACAAGTCATGCCCGCGTCGTCGCAGGTGGTATCGGATGCGGGCCAGAGAAAGCCGGCGTCGCTCCATGGCCTCGTTCAACAGCTCGTCGAACGAGGGCGGGTCGGACGTCATCGGCACACTCTAGGGGCCGGGATCGCGCGACAGGCACCGGCCTGGGCATCAACCTCTCCGAAGGGCTTCTATCGGGACGTCGACCATCACCACCGCCAGGTGACCTCGTATCGGCCGACCGCGTTGTCGATGAAGTGAGCCTGAATCGTGCGATGGACCGCCAGCTCGCGCGTGGTGACCTCCGCTCCGTGATACTCCGTGGCCGATGCAGAACTCGGCAGGACTCCCGGGTCGAACTGCACCTCGATGACCACCTCACGCGAGGGCGACGACAGCCTCCGCCACACGGCGTCACGCGGCGTCGGAGTCCCGACCGTGGTCTGCCGATGCTCGACCAACGTCGTCTCCCCCGCCCGCAGCGGACGCTCGAGCCGGAGCTCGGCGAGCGTTCCACCGAAGTCGGGAAACTCGCGCACCCGCCCCAGGGAACAGTTGGTCACCGGCGTGATGAGAGGAATCGCTGTCGCGTCCGTGGTCTCGAACCACACCGGAAACCGGTCGACGAAATCGCGCCGTGCCTGGAGCAGCAGCCGCACATCCTGGGCGTACTCACGACGCTGGGCGTCGATGTGGTGTCGATCGTGCACGGTGACCCACACCAGGTCCTCGTAGCGCATGCCCAGCGCCGCTGCCGCCTGCTCGGCGCGCCTCTCACCCACCGTCGCCGGGAGCCGCGCCTGCCCATAGCGGTCCGCGTCGACGCTCACCGTCGACGGCAACCGACTCGCCAGAAACCCCCGCGGCAGATTGAGGCATTCCTCCAGAGGGCCGATGGCCGCCAGGGACGCCGCTCGTTGAGGCCTGCTCCGCCCCGACTGCCAGTAGCTCAACGTGGCGACACTGACCGTGATGCCGTACTCCGCCAGCGCGTGCCGCAGCTGGTCCAGGCTGATGCCCCGTGCCGCAATCGCGCCCCGCAGCGCCGGCGCGAACTCGGTTCCCCGCTGCTCGTCCCCGTCAGTCACCCTGTGCCTCCACCTCGTCTACGCAGGTCGGGTGGCCCGCGCCCCCACCGCATTCTCACTGCCCAGCCGATCCTCGCCCCTGCGAATGTGCCGAGCCCCAAAACTACTCATCGGTACTGACGGGGCATACAGGCGTCTCACCTGCTGGTTCTCCCCCGGAATGCAGAGCGGCCCGCCGGAGATCCCGGCGGGCCGATCAGTGACACTCCTGGCAACGGGTCAGCGCAGGTCGTCGATGATGCTGTTCAACGTGGGGCTGGGACGCATCGCCGCAGACGCCTTCTCGGGGTCGGGACGGAAGTAGCCGCCCAGGTCGACCGGGTGGCCCTGCGCGCCGATGAGCTCGGCGTTGATCTGCTCTTCCTTCTCGGCCAGGTGCCAGGCGACGGGCTCGAACCGCTTCTTGAGGTCCTTGTCGCCATCCTGGCTCGCGAGCGCCTGCGCCCAGTAGAGCGCCAGGTAGTAGTGGCTGCCGCGGTTGTCGATCGAGCCCAGCTTGCGGGCCGGGGACTTGTTCTCGTCGAGGAACCGGCCGATGGCCACGTCGAGGGTCTCGCCGAGTACCTTGGCCTTGTCGTTGCCCGTCGTGCGCGCGATGTGCTCGAAGCAGGCACCCAGGGCGGAGAACTCACCGAGGGAATCCCAGCGGAGGTAGTTCTCCTTGACGAACTGCTGCACGTGCTTGGGCGCCGAGCCGCCGGCGCCGGTCTCGAACAGGCCACCACCGTTGAGCAGCGGGACGACCGAGAGCATCTTGGCGCTCGTGCCCAGCTCGAGGATGGGGAACAGGTCGGTCAGGTAGTCACGCAGCACGTTGCCGGTGACGGAGATCGAGTCCTCGCCGCGGCGAATGCGCTCGAGGCAGTAGGTGATCGCGTCGACCGGGGACTTGATGACGTACTCGATCTCGCTGCCACCGACCTCGGGGAGGTAGCGGTTGACCTTGTCGATGACGTGCGAATCGTGCGCACGGTCGGCGTCGAGGAAGAACACGGCCGGGGCGCCGGTGGCCTTGGCGCGGGTGGCGGCGAGCTCGACCCAGTTGCGCACCGGGATGTCGCGCACGCGGCTCATACGCCAGATGTCGCCCGCCTCGACCTGGTGGTCGAACAGCTTGGCGCCGTGCTGATCGGTGACCGTCACAGTGCCGGCGGACTCGATGACGAAGGTCGTGGGGTGGCTGCCGTACTCCTCGGCCTTCTGCGCCATGAGACCGACGTTGGGGACCGAGCCCATCGTGGCCGGGTCGAGCTTGCCGTTCTTGCGGCAATCCTCGAACACGGCCTGGTACATCGGGCCGTACGAGCGGTCGGGGACCATCGCGAGCGTCTCGGCGAGCGCCCCGTCGGCGTTCCACATCTGCCCGGAGTCGCGCACGACCACCGGCATGGAGGCGTCGATGATGACGTCGTTGGGGGCGTGCAGGTTGGTGATGCCTTTGTCGGAGTCGACCATCGCCAGGCGCGGACGTGACTCGTAGGTGCGCATGATTGCGGCCTCGATCTCGGCCTTCTTGCTCGCGTCGATCCGGTCGAGCTTGGCGTACAGGTCGCCCAGGCCGAGGTTGGGGTTGACGCCCGCGGCCTCGAGGTCGGCGCCGTACTGCTCGAAGACCTCGGAGAAGAACACCTTGACGCCGTGACCGAACATCACCGGGTCGGAGACCTTCATCATCGTGGCCTTGAGGTGCAGCGACAGCAGCAGACCCTCGGACTTCGCGGCCTCGATCTGGTCGCGGTAGAAGCTCTGCAGCGCCGAGACGCTCATGACCGTGCCGTCGACGATCTCACCCTCGAGAACCTTGACGTCGTCCTTGAGAACGGTCTCGGTGCCGTCGGTCGCGCGCAGCGTGATGGTCAGCGTCGAGTCCTCACGGGCGACGACGGACTTCTCGTTCCCGTAGAAGTCACCGCCGCTCATGCTCGCCACGCGGGCCTTGTTGTCGCTCGACCAGTCGCCCAGGCGGTGCGGGTTCTTCTTGGCGAACTCCTTGACCGAGAGGGGCGCGCGGCGGTCCGAGTTGCCCTCGCGCAGCACGGGGTTGACGGCCGAGCCGAGCACCTTGGCGTACTTGGCCTGCACGGCCTCCTCGTCGGAGTTGGCCGGCTTCTCGGGGTAGTCGGGCAGGTCGTAGCCCTGCTCCTGCAGCTCCTTGATCGCAGCCTTGAGCTGCGGCACCGAGGCGCTGATGTTGGGGAGCTTGATGATCGCCGTGTCGGGCTTCTGCGCCAGCTCACCGAGCTTGGCCAGGTTGTCGTCCACCCGCTGGTCGCGCTTCAAGCGGTCCGGGAACTGCGCGAGGATGCGCCCCGCGAGCGAGATGTCGCTGGTCTCGACGTCCACACCGGCACCGGCGGTGAACGCCTGGACGATCGGCAGGAACGAGTACGACGCGAGCGCCGGAGCCTCGTCGATCTGGGTCCAGATGATCTTCTGTGTCGCCACGGTTGGCAGCTCCTTGTTCGTACGGGTGGGACGTGTCACTACCGGACCCCGAACGGGCTGCAGACCGCGGCCCGCAACACGGGACTCGGAACCCGGAGATCCTTCAAGGACGACCCTACCCGGCGGCCCCCGGCGCACGCTGCCCTTGCGGTACGCGAGGATGGGTTCATGGCCGGCAATGCATACCCCCACATCGTGTTCGCCAAGACCGCAGACGTCCTGCCCCAGCAGGCACTCGCCGACCTCCTCGTCGGACTCTTTCCCGACGCACAGGTCGAGCAGGGCGAGATCAAGGCGACGCTGACGCTGGCGGACGACTACACCGCCACGTTCTGGTACGACGACGACGCGGACGGGCTCGGTGAGCGCTACGCCGACTACGCCAACCCCCTGCGGCGCAAACGCGTCAGCCGCTGCACGACGATGATCGACGCCTCCGGCGACGCCGACCCCACCGGGGTCCACGCCCGCGACCTCGCCCGCGTCATGGCCGCCCTGGCCGACCGTGAGGGCGTCTACGTGTTCTCCGAGGAGACCAAGCGGTTCGTCGGCATGGACTACGACGACGCCCTCGGCACTGCGCCTGTCACCCAGCCTGAGACCGACCTGCGCTCGGACGTCTCCGCCCCCGCCCACGTCGAGCCCACCCTGGACACGGCCGTCCCCGAGGTCGTCCTCGACTCCGATGCTGCTGCCGCACGCATCGAGCACACCGAAGACATCCCCGTCGACAGCGCCCAGCACGTCGAGCACGTCGACTACGTCGAGCCCACCCCCGTTCTCGCTCAGCACGTCGAACCCGTTCCCGTGCCCGTCGAGCGGGTCCAGGCGACTCCCGTCGAGCAGGTCGAGCAGGTCGAACGGGTGGACACGGCCCCCGTCGTCGAGCACGTGCAGCCTGCCGACCACCTGGCCCAGCCCGAGCACGTGGCACCGGCCGAGGCGGTCACGCCCGTAGCTGCCCCCGTGGAGGAGGAGCCCGCTGTCACGGCTCCGGATTCCCCGGCCGCGCCCGCGCAGCCGGTGGAGCCCGTTCGTCCCGCCGATGCGCGTCCCGCGGAGGACGCCGAGCCCGAGAAGGCCGGCCTGTTCAAGCGCCTCTTCGGTCGAAAGCGCTGAGTCTCACCGGTTTTCCTCCTCTGCGAGACGCCCCCTGACACGGCCCATGTGACGTGTCACGCCCTCAGGCGGGGTAGCGTCGTCATATCGCTGCGAGTCGAGGCACCGGTCATGGACCTCGCTCGTGCCCTCGACCTCGCTCCGACGCCACGACGACGTAGGCCCGATTTTCGGCCCCGTCGCGCCCGCGCGCCGATGCCTGCCGCCTCTGTTGCACGCGGCACCCCCTTCGCATATCTCGCACACCGATCGGTCCAAGGATGGTCATGAAAACGCCTGCATTCGCACACCGCTTGGGCGCTGAAGCGCTCGGCACGTTCTGGCTCGTGTTCGGAGGTTGCGGCAGCGCGATCTTCGCCGCCCACGTCATGCACGGCAAGGACCCCGTCAACATGGGGATCGGGTTCGTCGGCGTCGCCCTCGCGTTCGGTCTGACCGTGCTCACGATGGCCTACGCCGTCGGGCACGTCTCGGGTGCGCACTTCAACCCCGCCGTGACCATCGGCTGCGCCGTCGCGCGCCGCTTCGAGTGGAAGGACGTGCCCGCCTACATCGCGACGCAGGTCGTGGCCGGCCTCGTCGCCGGTGGCGCGCTGTACCTCATCGCCAGCGGCAAGGAGGGCTTCACGGCCACCGGCAACATGGCGGCCAACGGCTACGGCGCCGCCTCCCCCGACGGCTACAGCCTCATGGCGGCGTTCCTCATCGAGGTCATCCTCACCGCTGTGTTCCTCTACGTGATCCTCGGCGCCACCGACGGCCGTGCCCCGGCCGGGTTCGCCCCGATCGCCATCGGCCTCGCGCTGACGCTCATCCACCTCATCTCTATCCCGGTCACCAACACCTCCGTGAACCCGGCCCGCTCCACAGCGGTCGCGTTCTTCAACGGAGCCGAGGCGCCCATGCAGCTCTGGCTGTTCTGGGTCGCCCCGATCATCGGTGCGGTCATTGCCGGAGCCACCTACGCGGCCATCACCGGCGAGCGTCGTGGCCGCGCCGACATCGAGGGCGAGCTCGTCCACGACTGACCTTCGACACACCTCGACGCACACAACAGGTGGTCGGTTCCGTACTCGGGACCGACCACCTGCGTCTTTCCCGGCACTTTGCCACCCCGGCAGGGCTGCCGGAGCACGCCGCCTTTGATAGCGTCGAAGGCACATCTGTTCCCTCATCCGAAGGGTCGTCAAGTGAGCAACTCCCCCGTCAAGGTCGCCGTCACCGGCGCTGCCGGTCAGATCGGTTACAGCCTCCTCTTCCGCATCGCCAGCGGCGCGCTGCTCGGCCCGGACACCCCGGTCCAGCTTCAACTGCTCGAGATCGAGCCCGCTCTCAAGGCGCTCGAAGGCGTCGTCATGGAGCTCGACGACTGCGCCTTCCCGACGCTGGCCGGCGTCGAGATCGGCTCGGACCCCAACGTCATCTTCGACGGTGCCAACCTGGCCCTGCTCGTCGGCGCCCGCCCCCGCACCAAGGGGATGGAGCGCGGCGACCTGCTGTCCGCCAACGGCGCCATCTTCACCGGTCAGGGCAAGGCCCTCAACGACCACGCCGCCGACGACATCCGCATCGGTGTCACCGGCAACCCGGCCAACACCAACGCGCTCATCGCGATGAACAACGCTCCCGACATCCCCAAGGAGCGCTTCACCGCCCTCACGCGTCTCGACCACAACCGCGCCATCAGCCAGCTGGCTGCCAAGCTCGGCGTGCCGGTCACCGAGATCACGAAGATGACGATCTGGGGTAACCACTCCGCCACGCAGTACCCCGACCTGTTCCACGCAGAGGTCTCCGGCAAGAACGCCGCCGAGGCCGTGGGTGACCAGGACTGGCTGGAGAACACGTTCATCCCCACCGTCGCCAAGCGTGGCGCGGCCATCATCGAGGCCCGCGGCGCGTCCTCGGCCGCCTCCGCTGCGTCCGCCACCATCGACGCCGCCCGCGACTGGCTGAAGGGCTCGGCCGAGGGTGACTGGATCTCCATGGCTGTCGCCTCCGACGGCTCCTACGGCGTGCCCGAGGGGATCATCTCCTCGTTCCCCGTCACCACCAAGAGCGGTGAGTGGGAGATCGTCCAAGGTCTCGAGATCGACGACTTCAGCCGCGGCAAGATCGACGCCTCCGTCAAGGAGCTCGAAGAGGAGCGCGACGCTGTCAAGGAGCTCGGCCTCATCTGAGTCCGACCCCATGCGCGAAGGCGCCCACACCAGGTCATCGGTGTGGGCGCCTTCGGCGTTCTCTGACGCTCTCCTCCAGCGGTAGCCGCGAGGCTCTGGGGCAGCAGTGACGCACTGAGAATGCGGGGCAGCTGGGCTGCGCGTGTCAGTCGTGTTCGCGCAGGTGGATGAGCACTGTGGCCGCAGCGACGGCCACGGCGAACAGGGAGTGGATCACGACGTCGGTGCTCTTGTTGCGCACGTGCAGAGCTCCCGCCCGGTCGGGGGGCAGGACGAGCCGGAGGACGGCCGCGGCAACAAAGCCGGAGGAGATGATGAACCCACCGACGAGCACGTGCCCGCCG